>NZ_JAMXBK010000022.1:0-274464 GCF_023913815.1 Pseudarthrobacter cellobiosi | reverse complement strand
AGGGATCTACGTGAAATGTTATCCATGGCTTCGACCGTAGGCAGGCCGGTTGGACAGTTTGTAAGGGCGGCGTGAATGGGTGGTTAACTGCGTGACAAAAACTGTCGATCCATGGGGTGGCGGGCCGGCAGGCGTCGTGCCGCACATGCGCGCCTACCGTGAGGAACTCTTCGGACCCGCAGCCGGGACGAACGCCCGCACCACGGCCTCGATGGGCGCCAGCACTTCCGCTTCGGGATCCACCGTGATCCGGTGGATGTTCAGGCCCTCGCACACTGACATGACGGCTGTCGCTGCCACTGCGGGGTCGGGTGCTCCAAGGTGCGCCATTGCCGCTTCAACGACTGTCTGGAACTGCGCCCGGCCAGCCAGCAGCGGACGCCGCACATCGTCGTCGTGCGTGCCCTCGAGGAACAGTACGTACCGTGCAATGGTGCGGGTCCGGAATGCGCCGGTGATCATCTCGACGCCGCCGGCCAGTTGGGCGACAAACGCGTCAACATCGGCGGGCAGACTCGCCGGCCCTTCGACTGCGCCACGATCCTGCTCCGCAATCCACTCGACGGCGCCGGTCAGGAGGGCCGAGCGCGTGCGGAAGTAGTTCGACGTCGAGCCTTTCGGCACTCCGGCCGCCTGGTCCACACGGGCGTGCGTAAGGGCCCTCAGGCCCTGCGTTCCGAGCAGCTCTACGGCGGCGTCGAGCACTCTCCTGCGGGTAGACATAGGTTCCACTATAGAAGTAGTGACAAAACTACTACGGACGTAGTGCTTTCGGTGTATGGAAGAGGCAGAGGGCATCGTCGCCGGAATCGCCATGCCGCACCTTGCCGGCGTGACCCACCGGTGGATAGATGTGCGTGGGGTACGGATGCACATCGCGGAGGCCGGCAACGGATCCTGCCCGGTGAGGGGCACTTCCTCGCCGACCACCGGCTTGAGCTCGTGGCCGACGGGGCCCTGAGGCTCTTCGCACAGTAGCCGGACCCCGGTCTGTGAAACCATCCACGGCGGCGGGGCCCGGGCGGCGGTGGCGGCAGGACGACGTCGTGCTTGACTCCCAACCTCATGAAGGCGCTCAGACCCCGTAGTGGCTCCTGCGGGCATCGGCGTAGCGTTCCCTGACGCCGGAGCCCCAGTCGCCGTCGGGCTCGTAGGCAGCTTCAATGCTTCGCTTCCAGTCGGGAAGCTCCCCAGTAGCTGCCCAGGCGGCCTGCTTGGCAGCGCCAAGCGCCACGTACTCCCTGGTGGCCGGTATTTCCACCGGCAGGCCGAATATGCTGGCGGCGGCCTGGCGCAGGGCCTGGGATTTGGAGCCTCCGCCGATGAGGAGAACCTTGTCCGGTATCCCGCCGGACTGCTTCAGGACGTCGATGGCGTCCGCCAGGGAGTTGAGTACTCCCAGGACGGAGGCGCGGGCGAGATTCTGTGGGGTCATGTTGCTTCTGGTGAGTCCGGTGAGGGATCCGGTGGCATGCGGCAGGTTGGGGCTGCGCTCACCGTCCAGGTAAGGCAGGAACGCGAGCCCGCCGGCGTCGCTGCTGGCAGCCAGTGCCAGTGAGTCCAGCGTTGCCAGGTCGACGTCGAGCATGGCGGCGGTAGCGGCCATGACGCGGGCGGAATTGAGCATGGCCAGCAGGGGCAAATGGTTGCCGGTGGCGTCCGCGAAACCTGCCACGGCGCCGGTATGGTCCGGCACAGCCGACGGCGTGGTGGTGAAGACCGTGCCGGAGGTTCCGATGGAGACGACGATTTCGCCGGGGCGCAGGCCAAGTCCCAGCGCGGCTGCGGCATTGTCCCCGGCCCCGGCCGCCAGCAGGGCGCCGTCGATGCCCCATCCTTCCCGCACGGTTCCTGCCGGTTCATGGGAGGCAACGACGCGCGGAAGTTGAGGAGCGCGTCCGAAGAAGCGTTCCAGCAGGTCGGGGCGGTAGCTGTTCGTTATCGGGGAAAAGTAGCCCGTGCCGGAGGCGTCGCTTCGGTCCGTGGTGAATTCGCCGGCCATGGCCCCGTTGAGCCAGTCATGGGGCAGGACCACCTGCTCGACGCGGCTGGCGGCGTCCGGCTGGTTCCGTGCCAGCCACGCCAGTTTGGAGATGGTGAATGAAGCGACAGGAACCAGATTGACGGCGTCTACCCACCCGTCGGGCCCGAGTTCATCCCGGAGCCGCGCGGCGTCTTCGGCGCTGCGAGTATCGTTCCACAGCAGTGCCTCGTGCACGGGTTCCCGGGAACTGTCCAACGCCACCATCCCGTGCTGCTGGGCGCCGATGCTGGCAGCGGCGACAGAACCGCCCAGGCGGTCCGCACCGGCAGCATGCCAGGCTTTCCGCAGGGCGGCTGTCCAGACCTGCGGGTCCACCGACGTCCGGTCCGGGTGGGCTGCCGCCCCCGAAGAAATGACATCCCCGCTTTCGGCGTCCACGGCCAGGACTTTGCAGGATTGCGTGGAGGAATCCACACCGATGACAACGCTCATTGACTATTCTCCTGATCGATCTGGTCATACAGGGCTTTGGCCAGCGGCTCATCAACGATCAGCGTGGTGACAAAGCCTGCCTTGGCCACGGCCCTCACGGCGTCTGTCCGTGCTGTTCCCTGGGCGATGGCAATCACCCGCGGGGTGCGCTGCAGCTGCTTCACGGTGACGGCTATGATCCGTTCGTCCAGCCCGGATTGCACCGGAATCCCTGCTGCGTTGAGGAGTCGGCCCGAGCATTCCGCGACAGCGCCGTCCTGCACAGCATCCTGGCGCACCTTGGGGTCGGCGCGTTCCCAGACTGTGGAGCTACCGGCCTTCCAGGCGCCGATCGCCACCACGGCCAGGTCCAGCGAGTCAGCCTTGGCCAGCGCTCCGGCGATCTCGGGCTGACGGCGCAGCCCAGATGCCGTCGTCGGATCTTCAACGACCAAGGGTGACCACAACGGCCAGGTGAGGCCTCCGCTCAATTGGCCCAGCCTCTGGATCAGTTCCAGGGGGTTGCTGTCTGCCTCTGCCGGAAGGGCGCCCGCGAGCTGGACAATATCGCAGCGGGGAAGCTCCTTGACAAGCCGGGAGGCCGCATCCAAGGTGCGGGACCAGGAGATGCCCAGGGTCCCGCCGACCGGCGCCTGGCGGGATATTTCCGCTGCGGCGGCCTTCGCCAGGATGCCGCGGGCCTGGATCTCCCCGCCTGTGGTGTCGGCAACGATCACCTGGCCTATGCTCAGCGACGACTCGAGCCGCCTCAGGTCCGCACCGGAGAGGTGGGAGGGAAAATGTACCTTGATTTCCACGATGCCGCTCTCCACGGCTTCGGTGAGAAGCCGGGCGACCTGGAAGCGGGAGAGGTCATGACTGGCCGCAATTTCGACCTTGGGGCGGTTTTCCAGATAGTACTCGCGGCCGATCCGCGCGAGCAATTCCTTATGGGACCGTTCGGTCATCCGGGCGCCTCCTTCGAACATTTGAGTAATAGCCTCTTGCTCAAATGAGTATATATGACTAGAGTCACATGACAGATGAGCGATTCGCGTCTGCTCAAATGTGCAGAAAGGCTTTGGTGAGGAACCAGGTCTAAGCAGTTGGGCCCGAACGCCCATCCAATCCTGTGGCCGGCGGCATGCCGCGCCGCATGGATTGGTTCCCCGATTTCATAAGAACAAAGGAGTCCTTAATGCGTCTTGAATTGCGTGCCGCTTCGGTGGCGGCCGGTGCCCTGTGTATCGCACTGTCAGCTTCAGCGTGTTCCGGTGCCGGTGGTGGTACTGCCGCCGGCGACCAGAACAGCATCAACGTCCTGATGGTCAACAACCCGCAGATGGAAGACCTGCAGCGGCTGACGGCGGATAACTTCACGAAGGAAACCGGCGTGAAGGTCAACTACACGGTGCTCCCCGAGAATGATGTTCGGGCAAAGATCAGCCAGGAGTTCTCCAGCCAGGCTGGTCAGTACGATGTTGCCTCGCTGTCCAACTACGAGATTCCGTTCTATTCCGCCAACGGCTGGCTGGCGCCGCTGGACAACGTGGCCAAGGATGCCGAGTTCAACCAGGACGACATCCTCCCCGCCTACACGGCATCCCTCACCGGCAAGGATGGCAAGCTCTACGGCGAACCGTTCTACGGCGAATCCTCCTTCCTGATGTACCGCAAAGACATCCTGGAGTCCAAGGGCCTGACCATGCCGGAGAAGCCGACCTGGGACGAGGTGGCAGACCTGGCGGCCAAGGCTGATGGTGCAGCACCGGGGATGAAGGGAATCTGCCTCCGCGGCCAGCCGGGCTGGGGCCAGGTCTTCGCACCGCTGACCACCGTGGTGAACACGTTCGGCGGCACCTGGTTCGACAAGGATTGGAACGCCCAGGTCAACTCTCCTGAATTCACCGCTGCCACCGAGTTCTACGTGGACCTGGTGAAGAAGCACGGTGAAGCAGGGGCCGCGCAGGCCGGGTTCACCGAGTGCCTGAACAACATGAGCCAGAGCAAAGTGGCCATGTGGTACGACGCCACCTCCGCTGCCGGCGCCCTGGAAGCAGAGGGGTCCCCAGTGAAAGGCAAGATCGGCTACGCCCAGGCGCCGGTGAAGAAGACCGACTCCTCGGGCTGGCTGTGGACCTGGTCCTGGGGCGTGCAGGCGGCCTCCAAGAAGCAGGATGCTGCCGGTAAGTTCATTGCCTGGGCAAGTTCGAAAAAGTATGAGGAACTCGTTGCCTCGAAGCTGGGCTGGGCCAAGGTCCCCTCCGGCAAGCGCATCTCCACGTACGAGAACGCCGAGTTCCAGAAAGCCGCGCCGTTCTTCAAGGCGGAACGCTCCGCCATCGAGAACGCCGATCCGAAGAACCCCGGCGTGCAGGAACGTCCCGTTGTCGGTATCCAGTTCGTTGGCATCCCGGAATTCGCGGATCTCGGGACCACCGTCTCCCAGGGCGTGAGCTCCGCCATCGCCGGTCAAGGCACAGTGGCCGAGGCGCTGGCCAAGGGCCAGGAAGCCGCCCAAAAAATCGGCGACAAATACAAAAAGTAATATCCCCACCACCCGGTGCTGCGGCCCGCTTACCCGCGGGCCGCAGCACCACAGGAGTCCATCATGACTAACGCAACGGCGCGCACCTCCCGCCCTGGGCACAGCGCACCTCAATCCTCCAAGACCGCCAGGTCCCGCGAACGGGCTCTGGCCTGGGCGCGGCGCGCACCGCTGCTGCCGGCCCTGATTTTCCTTATCATCGTCACCCAGCTTCCGTTCGTCGTGACCCTGATCATCTCGTTCCTGAACTGGAACAGCCTCCGCCCGGACCAGACCGGATTCGCCGGTTTAGACAACTACCTCGAGGTCCTTACCAACGCCGACCTGCGCCAGGCCATCGTCACCACCATCATCCTGACCGTCTCGGTGGTCCTGGCCAGCCTGGTCATTGGACTGGGACTGGCGCTGCTGCTGGATAAGAAGTTCATCGGCCGCGGACTGGCACGGACCCTGCTGATCGCACCGTTCCTCGTGGTGCCGGTCGCCGCGGCGCTCATCTGGAAGCATGCCATCCTCAACCCGGTCTACGGCCTGATCAACGGCACCCTGACCTGGATCTGGTCCCTCTCCGGGAGCGGCACCCCGCCCCAGCCGGACCTCCTGTCACAGGCACCCCTGATGGCCGTCATCATTTCCCTGGTCTGGCAGTGGACCCCCTTCATGATGCTCATCCTGCTCGCCGGCCTGCAGTCCCGGCCCATGGACACCGTGGAAGCCGCCCAGATGGACGGCGCAACACCGTGGGCCATCTTCCGGCACCTCACGCTGCCGCACCTGCGCCAGTACCTGGAGCTCGGCGGACTGCTCGGAGCCATCTACATCGTGCAGAACTTCGACGCCGTCTTCACCCTCACCTCCGGCGGCCTGGGCACCGCCAACCTGCCCTACGCCATCTACCAGACGTTCTACTTCGCCAACGAATACGGCCTGGCCTCCGCCGCCGGCGTCGTGGTGGTCATCGGCACCATCATCGTGGCCACCTTCGCCCTCCGCACCGTCTTTTCGCTCTTCAAGAAGGAGGCAGCACGATGAGCACCCTCACTCCTGCCGCACCCCGCAACACGGTCCCCGGGCCCACGGCCCTGAAAACCGGATCACGCCGCCGCGGCAAGTCCCGGATGGATCCCACCCGCAACAACACCGCCGCCGGCCTCGCCGCCTGGCTGCTGGCACTGCTCTTCGCAACGCCGGTCCTGTGGATGATCCTGACGTCCTTCCACTCCGAAACCGACGCCGCCACCAACCCGCCTTCCATAGCCGCCAACCTCACCCTGGACGCCTACAAGGAGTTCTTCGGAGCCAGCTCCGGGGTCAGTCCCTGGCCGCCGCTGATCAACTCCGCCACCGCCTCCATCCTCTCCACGGTCCTGGTCCTGGTCCTGGCCATCCCGGCCGCCTACGCACTGTCCATCCGGCCGGTGAAGAAGTGGACCGACGTCATGTTCTTCTTCCTTTCGACGAAGATGATGCCCGTGGTCGCCGCCATCCTGCCGCTCTACCTCTTCGCCAAAAACGTCGGTGCTTTGGACAACATCTGGTTCCTGATCGTGATATACACCTCGATGAACCTGCCCATTGCCGTGTGGATGATGCGCTCTTTCCTCGCCGAGGTGCCCGTGGAAATGCTGGAAGCCGCCCAGATCGACGGCGCCGGCCTGCTCCTCACCCTCCGGAAGGTCGTCGCTCCCGTGGCGATGCCCGGCATCGCCGCCACCGCCCTGATCTGCTTCATCTTCAGCTGGAACGAACTCCTCCTGGCCCGGGTCCTCACCGGTGTTATGGCCGGCACCGCCCCCGTGTTCCTCACCGGCTTCGTCTCCAGCCAGGGCCTCTTCCTCGCCAAGGTCTGCGCGGCCGCAGTCGTGGTCTCTGTGCCGGTCCTGTTCGCCGGCTTCGCCGCCCAGGACAAGCTCGTCCAGGGCCTCTCCCTCGGCGCCGTGAAATAACGGCCTCGAGTAGCCGGCCATCCCCACTTTCGATTCTTAGAGGAGTACTTCCGATGACAACACCCACCGCCCGGTCCGGCACCCTGGCGCACCCCGAACTGCCGGCCACCATGCGCGCCTCCGTCCTGAAGCGCCAGGGCGAGATGGCCATGGAAACCCTGCCCGTCCCGCGGCTCGACGCCGACCAGGTCCTGGTCCAGGTGGCAGCAGTCGGCGTCTGCGGCAGCGACGTCCACTACTACGAGCACGGCCGGATCGGGGACTACGTGGTGGACCATCCGCTCATCCTCGGCCACGAACTCTCCGGACGGATCGCCGCCGTCGGACGCGACGTGGATACCGGACGCATCGGCCACCGCGTCGCCGTGGAACCGCAGCGCCCCTGCCGCACCTGCAAGCAGTGCAAAGCCGGCCGCTACAACCTGTGCCCGGACATAGAGTTCTACGCCACCCCGCCGATCGACGGCGCCTTCGCCGAATACGTCACCATCCAGAGCGACTTCGCCTACGACATCCCGGACAGTGTCAGCGACGAGGCGGCAGCACTCATCGAACCCCTCTCCGTGGGCCTCTGGGCCTGCGAACGAGCGGAAATCAAACCGGGCAGCCGGGTCCTGATCGCCGGCGCCGGCCCGATCGGCATCATCGCCGCCCAAGCCGCCCGCGCCTTCGGGGCCACCGAAATCTACATCACGGACATCGCCGAGGACCGGCTCGCCTTCGCCCTCGAGCACGGCGCCACGCACGCGCTCAACGCCATAACGGACAGCGTGGAAGGGCTCGACGTCGATGCGTTCATCGACGCATCCGGCGCCCCGCAGGCCGTCCGTTCCGGAATCAAAGCCGTCGGACCCGCCGGGAAAGTCATCCTCGTCGGGCTCGGCGCCGACGACGTCGAACTCCCCATCTCCTACATCCAGAACCGCGAAATCTGGCTCTCCGGCGTCTTCCGCTACACCAACACCTGGCCGCTGGCCATCCAGCTCATCGCCGACGGGAAAGTGGACCTGGACATCCTCGTCACCGGCAAATACACCCTCGCCGAGTCCGAAGAAGCACTCAAAGCAGGCAAGCAGGCCGGCCAGCTCAAAACCGTCGTCTACCCCGGCCGGTAAGGCACCCCGTTTCTTTCAGCCCGCTCCGAAAGGCTTAATTACATGCAACCGCTCACCAATGCCACCCTGCCAGGGCTCCCGGAAGCCCTGGGTAAACCGTCCTACGACCGCTCAGCCCTGACGGCGGGAATCGTCCATTTCGGCGTCGGCGGCTTTCACCGCGCCCACCAGGCTATGTATCTGGACCGGCTGATGGACTCCGGTCTCGCACGTGACTGGGCCATCTGCGGCGTCGGCGTCCTGCCCGGCGATGCGCGCATGAAGCAGGTTATGGACAACCAGGACTGCCTCTACACGCTCGTGGTGAAGAACCCCAACGGTACACGGGAAGGGCGGGTCATCGGGTCCATCATCGAATACCTCTTCGCCCCCGAGGACCCCGAGGCCGTCATCGAGAAAATGGCCTCCGGGGACATCCGGGTCGTTTCACTCACGGTCACCGAGGGCGGCTACAACTTCCACCACGTGACCGGGGAATTCGACGCCGAAAACCCGGACGTAATCCATGACCTCGAGCCGGGAGCAGCGCCACGGACAACTTTCGGCCTGGTGACAGAAGCCCTGTCGCGGCGCCGCGAACGTGGACTGGAACCGTTCACGATCATGTCCTGCGACAACATCCAAGGCAACGGCGATGTAGCACGCATGATGTTCACGTCCTACGCCAAGCTCAAGGACGCTGAGCTTGGGGCGTGGATCGGAGAGCACGTGCCCTTCCCCAACAGCATGGTGGACCGGATCACTCCCGTGACCACTGACGAGGACCGGCGGGCCATCGCCGCGGAATTCGGGGTGGATGACGGCTGGCCGGTAGTCTGCGAACCCTTCGAGCAGTGGGTCCTGGAAGACCACTTCAGCCTCGGACGCCCGCCCTTCGAAAACGTGGGCGTGCAGCTTGTGGACGACGTGGAGCCGTACGAACTCATGAAGCTGCGGCTGCTCAACGCCAGCCACCAGGGCATGTGCTATTTCGGCTACCTCGCCGGCTACCGTTACGCCCACGAGGTCGCCCAGGACCCGTTGTTTGCCCGGTTCCTGCTCGGCTACATGGACGAGGAGGCAACCCCCACACTGCAGTCGGTACCCGGGATAGACCTCGAGATCTACAAGCGCACGCTCATCGAGCGCTTCTCCAACGAACACGTCCGCGACACCCTGGCCCGGCTCTGCGCCGAGAGCTCCGACCGGATCCCCAAGTGGCTGCTGCCGGTGGTCCGCATCAACCTCGACAACGGCGGAGAGATCCGGCGTTCAGCGGCCATCGTTGCGAGCTGGGCCCGGTATGACGAAGGAACGGACGAGCAAGGCAATCCGATCGACGTGGTGGACCGGCTGAAAGACAGCCTCATGGCCGCTGCCGGACGCCAGCGTCAGGACCCGCTCGCTTTCATCTCCAACCGTGAGGTCTTCGGCGACCTCATCGACGACGAAAGGTTTGTTGTCGCGTACTCGGACGCCCTGGCCAGCCTGCACCGCCAAGGTGCCACGGAAACCCTTCTGACGCTGGAGGCCTGACGCCCGCAACCCCGGCACGGGAATGGCCCCGGCAGCAGCGGGAAGCTGCAGCCGGGGCCATTGCGGGAGGTGCTGCCTTAGGCGCGTGCCTTGGCGTGGCCCTTGGTAAGGATCACGGCCAGGGCAACCATGCCGACGCCGAGCAGCAGGTGCAGGACGTTGTCGAAGCCGTTCAGCGGGACGAAGTTGCCGGCCGAATCCTGGGGGACCACCAGGCCGTAGACGAACAGGACCAAGTAGATGATGCCGCCGTAGAGGAGGAAGGCGCGGGCGCCGGCTCCAGATCTGGCCAGGGCGATGCCCGCTGCGCCGAAGATCAGGTGGACGATGTTGTGCAGGGCCGAGACCTGGAAGAGGCCCAGCAGCATTGCCTCGGAGTGGTGGCCTGCGAAGTGCAGTTCATCAAAGTTGGCCGTGATGCCCGGAACGAAGCCCAGGATGCCGACCAGCAGGAATACTGCACCGACAACCATCGATGCCTTCTGGACGTTGGTGCGGGCTGCCGTTCGGGTGCCGGTGTGCGTTGCCATGGTGATCTCCTGATTGCGATATGTGTTTATGGATCGGCGGGCTTTTGTTCTTCCTGCCGACCTATGGGGTTATGTCAGCTATTCGGGCGTAACCGCATGTCGGATGGGTTATTCAGAGAATATTCTGGAGTGCACTCCCAGGTCATTGTGGTGGTCCTGCTGCTCCTGGCCACTGCCGTGCTGATGGAAAGCGCGCTGAGCGTGCTGGAGGTCAGGGACTTTCCGTTGAACTGATGACCACCGCCGGCGTGATCGCAGCTATTCACACCGCCAGCGGTGAGATCGCGCGCCAGCGGATCGCGGTGGGCTTCACATTCGTGACCGTGGCGTCCGACCTGACGCACCTGGAAATCGCAGCGGCAAACCACCTTTCCACGGCGCGGGGGAGTAGCCGGGGTTTCGGGTTTGCCGGTGGTCGAGCCTGCCGGGCTCAGCCGCCGACGGTATCGACAGGTTCGACCACAGGGGTTGACCCGCCGTGGATTTCGTACCGGGCCTTGCCGCCTTGCTTGGCCCGGTACATGGCCGAATCTGCCTGCCGCAGCAGCTCTGTCACGTCCGCCGTTTCGGCGGTGCGCTGCGCTACGCCCATGCTCAGCGACACCCGCAGCGACCGGTCGCCGATCACGAACGGCTCGCTGAGCGCCTCATAAATCCGTTCGGCAACGGGCCCCGTTGCCGGAGTGCCGTCGTCGTTATCCAAAACGACGACGGCGAACTCGTCGCCGCCCAGCCGGGCCACCAGGTCGTGGCTGCGGACGCTGGCCCGCAGCCGCTCGGCCAGCTGGGCCAGCAGCGCGTCGCCGCCTTCATGGCCGAGGGAATCGTTGACGTCCTTGAAATCGTCGATGTCGATGAACAGCAGGCCCTCGTGCCGGGTCCGGCGGTCGCTGTCCGGTTCGAAGGATGCCAGCAGTCGCTCGGCCAGGGCTGCACGGTTGGCGAGCCCGGTGAGGTCATCGTGTGTGGCCCGGTACGTCAATGCCTTGTGGCTGTCCTGGAGCGCGGCGGCCATGCCGTTGAAGGCCACCGCAACCTCGCCGAGTTCGTCCCGCCGGGCAACTTCCAGGCGATGGCTGTAGTCACCGGATTGCAGCTTCAGGACGCCCCGGCGGAGGCTGTTGACGGGCCGCATCAGGTCCTTGACCATCCGACGGCGGAAGTACAGGGTGGCGCCGATGGCCACAACGAACAGCCCGAACCGGCCAATCACCAGGAGGCCCTCGAGCTCGCGCGTGTCCACGAGCCCCCTGTTCAGCGCCTGGAGCGAGGACTGCTGGACGGCGGCCAGCTGCGTCCGCACCTTCGAGCTTGCGGCGGCGAAGGCACGCGCATCAGCCACGTTGTTTCCCGTGAGCGTCAGTACCTGGTCACCCCAGAGCCCGCCGTTCTCCAAGCCGGCCTGCCAGTCCTGCTGTGCCGCGGACAGGGCCTCGGGCCGGCCTTCGTCCGCGACCGGGACGGCGGCGGCCGCACGGAAGAGTGCCTCAATGTCCTGCTGTTCCAGGACAAACGCCTCCCTGTTCACGGGCGCCGCCGCGAGCAGCTGGTATCCAAGCTGCTCATGCGTCTCAAGGGCGGCGGCCAGCTCAGAGACGCTGCCGTACTCGGCCTGGAGCCGCCCGGTCGCAGCTTCCATCTCGTTCACCACAAACCGGACTCCCCCGACTGTGACTGCCGCGCCGATGAACAGGGCCAGGAGCATCAGCGTGAACGCCCCGGACCATTCACGCTGCAGGCTAAAGGAGCGCGGCGTTGTGGTGGCTCTTTTCATGGGCGTCCTCGGACCGGGGTGATGTTATGCCTAAATTACACGGCAATGCCTACAACCGGGGGTTCGACAGGCTCGAGCGAGCGCCAGTGATGGAGCGTGTCGAGATCCAGAAGCCCGGCGGTGGTTTCGCTGGGCTCGTCCAGTGCGAGCCTGTCCGCTGCCAGGCTTTATTAAGCTATCAAAGCTTTATTTGAAATCAATAAAGCTTTGATAAGTTTTGTAAAATCGTGCACATGGACCCCGTGAATAACCCCTACACCCCGAATGCAGGCGCTACCCCGGAAATTGTCATCGGGCGTGATGAGTTCCTGAATGACTTCCACGTGCTCTTGCGCAGACTCGACTAGGAATAGCAAGTTGATTTGGCCCCGGGTTAGTCGCTTGTTTTGGCCCCCGGGGAGGGGTTTCCTGCTTTGCCGCCGGCGGGGCCGGGCTTATCCGTTCTGTGCTTGGCGGGTGGTTTTGAGGCGGTAGGAATCGGTTCGGTGTTGATGATGTGGCCGCGGAAGCCTGTCCACGATGGCCGCCGCGAGGCGGGGGCCGGTGAAGGTCTGGCCCCACTCGCTGAAGTTGGCGTTGAAGGCGCATGCGATGGATGCCCTCTCTTCCCGGGCCGTGATGATCTGGAAGAGCAGCTCCGCTCCGTGGGTATCGAGCTTGACGTATCCCACCGCGGATTTACGGTGCCTCACTTTGATCGTTTTATGCTTCGGACTGTGCCGGACTTGGACGTTCCCCCGGTCCAGAAGCGGCGTGCGAGACCGAAGGAATAAGCTCCGTTTTCGACACGCTCGGTTTCGGCAGGCTCAACCACAGAGTCGGGCCAGCGCCCAGTCCCAGCGGATCAGCTCCTGCTCCAGCCTGACCGCCGTCCCGAAGGAGTCGCTGCGGAGTCCTTCATAAAGCGCCGACTCCTCAGCCGTCAACCGGCTCAACACAGCCTTCGACGGCGACGGCTCGCTGCCCCAGGCATCGCGGTGGGCCAGCAGCGTGGCCTCATCCATCAGCACGCTCAGCACATCCGGATGCACCGCACGGAGCTGGTCCAGGATCCGGAACCCGTGGGTGTCCAGATCGCCCCAATACAGGACCTCACAGTGGCGCAGCCATGTGGCGTCCCGTAACGACGTGAACCCATAACCGCCGCCGTAAATCGCCAGCGTGCCCGGGCGCTCGGGGAGGGCCAGGAAATTGACCAGGTTCTCCGTGATCAGGACTCTGGTGACGGGCAGGCTCAGGGTGCTGAAGGCCTCTGCGGTCAGGGTCAGATCGCGGGCCTGGCCAAGCAGGGGCAATCCAGGATCCAGCATGCGGAACCTGACCAGTTCCGGCGGATGCAGGAAGCCGTGCCCTGCGGCAAAGCGCGCTGCCGGCGTCCGGGCCGGCGTTAGCCCCAGCAGCGAACCAGGCTCAGCGGGAAAGTCCGGAAGAGAGTCCTCGTCTGGCTCAATCTCGGCGCGTACGGAATCAGCCCGCAGCACCATGGCCAGCTCGCTGATCACCGCCCTGTGGTTCTCGATGAACTTGGTGTGCACACCGGAAAGGCTCAGCTGCCGCACATAGATGCCGGGCTCGGGATTGTTCTCCAGCCACAGGGCCACCCGGGCGGCTGTCAGCGCGTCAGCCCCGAGTTCCAGCAGCTTGAGCGGCCGCTTCAGCGCCCACCCGCGGAACAAGGAGTGGAGCGAGGCCAGACTCCCGGCAAGCTCCACGAACCGGGCTGCATCCTGCGCCTTACCCACAAAGCCGATCTCGGCCTGGGCGTTTGCAAAGACCGCCGCCGCCGGAAGGTGGTTGGCCCCGACCGTGGTGCGACCCACCTCTGCGGTTTCCAGGCTGAACGGACCCACTGCGCCGAACAACTCAGCCGCCCACGCACTCGCCGTAGGGTAGTCACTCCGGAGCGTCGCCGCCGTCGGACGTTTCAATGGACGACGGCGGGGGTACAGTCCGCCCGGTTCCAGCACCTCGCGGAGCAGCGCACCGCTGCCCCAGGCCTTCAGCGACTGCGCCCGCAGGTCAGCCAGTGTGGTCCAGCCCTGCGCCCGACCCGCCTGTGCCCGGCCAGGAGGGGAACCCGAAATCCTGTCACCCAGCACGCCGGGCCCGCTCGTCCCGGTACTCCTGGATGGTCATGTTCCGCAACTGCGAATCGTCGCCGTTGGTGTTGGCCACGAACCCCACATGGGACACAAAGGGTTCGATCACATGGATCTTCTGCAGGGGAGTGACGATCAGCAGCTGCAGCTTCATCCGCTGGAACAGCTCCAGCCCGTACCGGGCCGACTCGTCGGAGCCGCGGCCGAACGCCTCATCGATCACCACGAACCGGAAGCTGCGCCCGCTGCCGGCGTTCTTGCCGGCACCCTTGCCGGACGCCAGCCCGAACTGGAATGCCAGGGCGGCCGCCAGGATGGTGTAGGCGAGCTTCTCCTTCTGGCCGCCGGACTTGCCGCCCGAATCGGTGAAGTGTTCAAATTCCTCGCCGGTTTCGGTCCATTTTTCCGAGGCGGAAAACGTGAACCAGTTCCGGACATCCGTGACCTTGGCGGTCCAGCGCTCGTCGAGGGTGGTGTATCCGTCCCGGCCCCGGAACCGCTCGATCAGGCGCGCCACCTGAAGGTACTTCTGCTCGGAGTACTGGTCATCGTCGCCGATGGTGCCCTCCGAACAGGCCCGCAGGTCCATCCCGAACTGCCGCACGTCCAGGTCGGTGCTGTTCTGGTGCTCCAGCTGGATGTGCCGGCCGGTGTTGTACTCAATCCCGGCCAAGGACAGGTTGATTTCGCCGATCCGGTTCACGATGTCCTGCCGGCGGCTGTCCAGGAACGCGTTGAACGCCACCACCTCATGGATGGTGTTCTGGTTCAGGGACTCCTTGAAATGCGCCTCGAAGCGCGGCAGATCGTTGCTGACCAGCTGCTCCAGCAGCTTGCCGAAGTCGCCGGCGGACTCGAGGGCGGCGTCGATCTCCGTGGTCTCGTTCGGGTACTTGTTCCGGAACTCGGCCATCAGCCGGACAGTCTTCTCGGCGGCCCGGGCAATCTGCTTGGACAGCGCGTCGATGGTGTCGGTCAGCCCGGACCGGACGGCGCTTTCCAATGTGCCCGTGTTCTTGTAGGTGAGCGGTTTGCCGGCGAGTTCCGCGGCGGCGAGCCGCGCGACGGCGGCCAGCACGCCGCCGTCGTCCGTCAACGGGGTCTCGCTCAGGACACTGCGGCAGTCCGCGATCGCCTCGACGATGTCCTTGGCCGCGCCCTCGTTGGAGCCGATCCGGCGCTGGATGTCATCGGCCCGCACCTGCAGTCGTTCCAGTTTTCCGGTGAGCTCGGTTTCCTTCGCGGTCAGCTGCTGCAGCACATCGCTGGTGGACTCCAGCTGGGCCTTCTCCGCCTTAAGCTCCTCGATGCGGCGTGCGGTGAGCTGCCAGCTGAGCTCGGCGAAGTCGGACACCGCTCCGATGATGCCCAGCTGCTGGTTCTGCCGGCCGATGGCGCCCAGCGAATCGTTGACCCGGGAGAGCTGGCCGGCCACCACGCTGAGCTGGCCCTGGACCTCGTCCTGTTCGGCACGGAAACGGCTGATCTTGTCCAGGTTGTCCCAGCCCAGGACGTAGTTCCGGCGGTCCGCCAGGTCCTGCCGGTCATCCTTCTCGTGCCGGCCGCGGCCGCCCTTGAGCTGGCCGTTGGCGGTGAGGGCCTTGGAGCGGCGGCGGAAGTCCTCCAGCGTGTCGCAGCAGAAATAGTCGAAGCGGCCGCTGAGCTCGTCCAGCAGGAAATTGCGGAACGGCGTCCCCTGCTTGACGGCGATCTTCGCCGCCAGCGTGCCCGCCTCGGCCCGCTTCGGCGCGTACGATTCGCCGATCTTCAGGTACACCAGCCGGCCGCGCAGGTTGTTGCCGTCCACCCAGCCGCTCACCGCCGCGTAGTGCTCCGACGGCACCAGCAGGGACAGCGCAAAGCCGCGCAGGGTGCGTTCGGCGGCGCCTTCCCAGGCCGCTTCGCCGTCGCGGACGCGCAGCAGTTCACCGGCGTACGGCAGCTCAGATTCCTGGATGCCGGTCCCGTCGCACAGCCGACGGCGGAGCTCCACTTGCGGACGCGGCAGCAGGTTGGGGCGCGCCTGCAGGCTGGTCAGCTCCGCGGCGATGTCAGTGGCGCGTCCGGTGAGCGCCGTGCGCGTCATGGTCAGTTCGGTGCGGCTGTCCTGCACTTCGTTGGCTGCGGCGGCGAGTTCCTTTTCGACGTCGGCCAGCCGGGCCCGGTTGGCGTCGAACTGGACGCGGTCGGCCGGGGCCTGAAGACCGAGGTCCGCGGCAGCTTCGGCGTACTTTTCGAAGCGCACCCGCTGGGACCGGGACTCTTCGCCCAGCCGTGCGGCCTCGGCCTCGATGGCGGCCAGCCGCCCGCCGCCGTTGCTGCGGATGTCTTCCTTGACGGCGGCCAGGTCGAGGCGGAGCTGGGTGATTTCGGTGGCCAGCTTGCCGCTGTCCTCCTGCAGCCGCGCACCGGTGTTCTGCAGTTCCGTCTGGTGCTCGAGGCTCAGCTGCAGCTTCCGGTCCGTGAACCACGGGTGCAGCTGGTCCCGCTGCTGGCGGGCGAATTCATCGTCCCGGCTCAGGGCGGTGTGCTGGGCGGCGCCCTCGGTGATGGGCGTGAGCAGGGCGATCTGGTCCTTGGCGCGCAGGACGGCGTCGTGGGCTTTCTTGAGATCGTCGAAGTGGTGGATGAGGTTGCCGATCCGGGCCTCCACGTCGTCTTCCTCGAGCATGTTGGTGCGCACGAAGTTGGTGATGTTCTCCACCTGCTTCATGGACACCGTGCGGTGGAACAGCTCCATGGCCTGGTTTCCGCTGATGCCGAACTGCCGCTTGAACGCCGCCGCATAAGGCTCGAACGTTTCATGGATGGACGCACCCGCGGCCCGGAGCTGCTTCTTTAGCTTCGCGGGGTCCTGGCCGAAGTTGGCGAAGTCCCCGGCGATGGACTGCTCGCCTTCCACCAGCGAGTAGAAGCGGTTGGGCTGGCCGGCCTCCTGGGTGGCCCAGAGGGTGATGGCCAGGGTGATTGATTTGCCCAGGACGGCGTTGTGGAACACGCCCAGGACCACTGTGAGCTTGCCGGTGCCGCGCAGAGCTACAGGCTTGGAGTATTCACCGCCGGCACTGCGGGTGCTCTTATGGAAGCCGCGCACATACGACATCAGCGTGCGTTCCTTCTTCTGTGCGCCCGCCGCCTTGTTGTACTCGATCCTATTGGCCGGCAGCAGCAAGGTGGTGATGGCATCCACCACTGTCGACTTCCCGGAGCCGATGTCGCCGGTCAGCAGGCTGTTCGAGCCGTCAAGCCGGAACGTCCGCACCTCATGATGGAAGGTGCCCCAATTGAGCAGCTCCAGACGGTGCAGCCGGAAGCCCGGGGGAGTGCCGGCGTCGTCCGCTTTTTCATCCAGGCTGAACAGCATCTCCTGCTGGTCAGCGCCGCCCTTAACGGCGGTGGCCGTCTCGGTGCTCATGTGCGGTCCTCTTCCTTGCTGCCGGTGCCGGTTCCGGTGAGCGAAGCGCGGTAATCGGCCAGCCGCGCGTCGAATTCCTCCAGCCACTGGGCATCCACGTAGGCCTTCAGGATCCGGGCGACCTCGTACGTGCCCGCCTGGCCGCGCAGTTTCCGCAGGAAGCCCAGCTCCACCACCTTCTTGATGTTCGTGCCGAGCTGGTCCAGGATCCGAGCCTCGTTGCTGGATTCGGGCAGGAAGACGGCCACCATGTCCGCGATGTCCTGCTCGGTCATGATCAGGCGCAGTTCGCTGCTGTTCGTGTCGAATTCGAGCATCCGGCCGCGGAGCAGCGCCAGGAGGAGGCTGACGTTGAAGGTGAGCGGGCGCCGGGGGATCAGCCGCGGCAGTGTGCCGTCCGGGTCCTCGCGGGATTTCAGGAACGCGTAGCCCTCCGACTCGTCCAGGATCAGGTCAAGGCCAAGGACGGCCACGTAGTCGCGGACGTGGGAGGACAGTCCCAGCAGCGACTGCCAGATCTTCTCGTCGGACTCGGCGTACACCACGCCTTTGAACAGCCTGGTGACGACGCCGGGAAGTTCCTCGGGCCTGTGTGTTTTAGGTGCGTCTGTGGTGGTCATGCTGGCCTCACGAAGATGATCTGTTCGACGGTGGCTTCCCGGATGCTGCCGTCCGGGAGCTGCCAGGACAACTGCTGTGACTCGACCGGGTTGATGGAGGCCCAGTCCGATTCGGTGGCGAGCTGATAATAGGCAACGATTTCGGCCAGTCCCTGCGAGAGGGGATGCGCCGCCGCCACCTCGCCAAGGGTGGCCTGCTCAGCGCCGGCAAGGACATCGTCGATATTGGACTTCAGGCGTTCCGTGTCCACATGGAACTGGCTGAAGAGGGCGCCGGCGTCCACTTCCGTATCGTTTGCCGCCACCACGACGTCGTCCACCATGATCCGCCGGCTCGGCTCATACAGCGGCCGTTCGAAGGGGAGCGCGACGTCCACGGACTGCGCCGCGATCTCCAAAAAGACGCCCGACGGCGGCACCTCCCGGGTGCCCAGTGCGCCGGATTCGATGCTCCTGACGAGCTGCATGATGCGCTTGTTCTCCAGGAACACCTTGTCGTCCAGGAGCCGGCGCATCTGCTGTGAGAGCTGGCGGACTGTGGCCTGGGTCTGCTCGACGGCGGGCAGCCAGTCCTGGTGCAGGTTGGTCACGGCGTGCAGGTTGTCCAGTTTGGCGAGGGCGTCGATCTGGGTGGCCCGCTGCAGCAGGTCCCGCAGTTCGGTGCGGAGCTGCGGGGACATCAAGTAGTCCCAGAAGCCCTGGAAGGTGCGGCCCTGGAGGGAGCCGCTGATGTCCTGCTGGTTGGCGAAGATGGAGGCCAGCAGCTCGCCCTGGGTGCCGTCCCACGTGGCGATCTGTTCGCGGACCTGCCGGTCCAGCTTGCGGAAATTCTGCTCCACCTCCCGGAAATCGGAGAGCAGGTCCTTGGCCAGGGTGGTCAGCTGCTGGAAGTGGTCCAGGGCTTCCGGAGCCGTCATCACGCGGATGTTGCCGTCGCGGATGCGCTGCATCTCGGCGTCGATCCCGTCCCGCTGGCGCTGGAGCTCGGCGAGCCTTACTTCCGGATCAGTTTCGGACTGCTGGACCAGGGCCTTCAGCACGGCGAAAATGCTGGTCAGCCGGGATTGGGTGGCCACGAAGTCCCGCCCGCTCAGGCTCTCCACCCAGCGGACCACGTCCTCGGCAGCGGCGGTAAGATCGTAGCGCGGCTCGTCCTGGCCCGGCACGTAGTATTTCCGCAGCCACGCGCGTTCCGGGGCCGCCCACTCGTCCAGGTACTCCCCGGCCGGCCGGGGGAACCTGTCCTCGCCGAAGACTTCGCGGAGACCGAACAGGACATCGTCGAGGTGGTCGATGAGTTCCTGACGGCCGATGTCCCGTTGGTTGGGCCCGGTGAAGGCCTTGATGAAGAAACTGACGGCCAGCGGGGCGTTCTGGGCGCGGAGCAGGGACCACCCTGCGTGGTTTTCACGCAGTGCGTTGATGGCGTAGAAGTCCATGGCGTCCTCAGGCAGGGTGCTGATATTCCAAAGCTACACGGGCAGAGCATCGGCGATCGAGCTGTAGAGATCGGGTTTCGACAGGCTCAACCACCGCGTCGGTGATCGAGCTTGTCAGAGATCCGGGGGTTTCGGCAGGCTCAACCCCCGGCGCCGGGGGATAGGACGTTGATGCCCGCATCGACGGCAGCAGCCCGGAGTTCGGCGTCATACGCCACCATTAAGTCGGACTGCAGCCGGATGGCTGCGGCCAGATGTATGGCATCGGCGCTTCGGAACTTGCCGGGCAGGGCCGCCGCGTACATAAGGTCCGAGCGGGCAAGATCGACCAGGTTAATGGCTCCCAGGACCGTATTGACGGTCTCGCCGGGAAATCCGCGGCGATGGGCCGCACAATGAAGTTCCGTATAGAGCAGCATCGAAGCCACCAGCTGGTGGCCCTGGGCTGCCGCGGTTGAGAGGTAATGGGCGGCCGCGGATGATTCTGGCTCTTCGACCACAAGCTTGAGGACAGCCGACGTGTCCAGGTAGATGATCACCGGTCCCCGCGGAGGTCAGCCAGGATCTCAGCAGTGCCGGCTTCGGACGGGACGCGCGGCAGCGTCTGGAAATCGACCGGCCCCTTGGCGGCTGGGCGGACCTGGCCCGCCAGCAACAACCGCTCAAAGGGTGACGCCGACGGCGGGATCAATGTAGCGGCTATTTCGCCGTTGTTCGTGACGTCGATGGTTTCGCCGTTCTTAACGCGCTCCAGGATTCTGCTGCTCTGGTTGCGCAGTTCCCGGTGTGGGATTGTCGTCATGGTTACCTCCGTAGCAAGCGTAGCAATCTGTGCGCCCGAACGAAAGGATCAGTCAGGGATTGCTGCTTCTGCCTGCTCCCAGTGCCGCCGGAGCAATTCCGCCAGTCGCTCGGGCTCGATCCGGTGTGGCGGGTCGAAGTGGTGGCGCTTAGGGAACACGTCCAGGTGGAAGTCCGGGAAGAAGACCCTGGACAGCCGGCTGGCGATATCGCCGTAGTCATGGGGATTGCTCAGGCCGCCCAAGGCGAAATAGACGGGCTGGCGAAAGGCAGCCAAACGCGCCCTCTCCAGGTCATAGTTTTTGAAGGTCCGCAGGAACGCCCTGATACCCGCCGGCCGGTTGGTCATCCACGGCGGCGGGGGATCCGGCGGCGGCGGAAGGACGACGTCGGGCTTAACTCCCAGCCTCATGAAGGCGGACATGAACTGTTCCGGCGGGAGTGTTTCCAGCTGCTCGTACTTCTTCCGGAGCTCCGTGTACGCAGGGCTCCAGTCCCAGTTCCCGGCCCAGGCCGGTTCCAGCAGCGCCAGGCTCAGCAGCCTGCCAGGGTGCTTGGCAGCGAACGCCAGCGCCGCCGCGCCGCCACCTGAATAGCCCGTTAAGTGGAACGTCTCCCATCCCCGGGTATCGGCTTCGCGCAGCACGCCGTCGATCTCTGTGTCCAGGCTCCAGTCCGCCGGCGGCCCATCTTCCGCGTAGAGCTCGAGATCCTTGGCGATTGCCTGGACATCCGGCCCGAGGGCTGCGATGAGTCCGCCGAAGGCGGCCTGGGCGGGGAGTACAGCACCCGGTAGAAGAATGGCCCGAATTGGTCCCATGGGAGAACGGTACGCCGGGGTTTCGACAGGCTCAACCACCGGATCGTGGAGGCTCAACCACCCGTCTCGTTGGCCGGTGGTAAATGGTTCGGAAAATCTCCTGTAGTGTTGATCCTGTTGTTGTGTTTATGCAGTTGGTAGTTCAGGCAGTACGCGCGGTCGAAAGTCCGCGTCTTTCTGAAGTAGCGGTTTTGAACACCCCACACCGGAGGACCCGAAAGTCGGGACTTTTCCTCCACCTTCACGAAGGACAAAAATAATGGCTACTGGTACCGTCAAATGGTTTAACGCTGAAAAGGGCTTCGGCTTCATTTCCCCCGATGACTCCTCACAGGACGTTTTCGCTCACTACTCCGCGATCGCCTCTTCCGGCTTCCGCTCACTCGAAGAGAACCAGAAGGTTTCCTTCGAAACCGAGCAGGGCCCCAAGGGTCCCCAGGCCGTCAACATCCAGGCACTCTAATTCTTTAGAGATTCTGGGGCCTTAGGGTTTCATTTTCAAAACAGGGCCGGTCATTTGACCGGCCCTGTTTTTGTTAACCCAGATGTGCTGATCGCATCGTTCCAGCACAGAGAGGCCGCACATTTCCGTGCCAATATCAAAACGCCGACTCAGTCCGCTGATCCGCAAGTACCTCAATTTCAGCCGCTCCGCCCAGGCAGAGGCCAGAGGCCCCGGCGAGCTCAAACCAGTGGAGCCCGCCGCCCATCCGGACGGGGCTCCCCTGCTGGGCGATGACCAGGTCTACATCATGAAGTACGGGACGGACTACCACCCGGCGTGGTGCCAGGTCACGGCCAACAGCTGGGACCACGCCCCCAGAAGACTGTTCGTGACCCTATTGGCCGCCGTCGGGGAGCGGTCCCGGTGCACGGAATGCGACCGGCACGCGAAGGCCGCCAGAGCGTCAGCTGCGCAGGAACACCACGTCCGCACTCTGCCCACCACTGAACCCGCACCGCCTGACGCCGTGATCCCGCTGAAAGTCATGGGGCTGGCGCATGGAATCCTCTTCCTGGCGGCAGGGCAGGAATATCGGGAACGCCTTCAGGAAACAGCCGTGGAGCGGGCAACCCCGCTGTACGTGAACGGGCGGCGTGATGGCATGGTGGTACGGCTGGACTGCTCCCGCGACGAACCACTCGTGGTTGTCCAGATGGACCCCCGCGCCACGTTCCGGAATGGTCCGTACCAGGTGCGCCTGCGTCATCCCCTGAGGCGGGCGGCCACCAAACCCTATGCCGTTGAATCCGTTGAATCCGTTGAGCCAGCACTATGACGGATCTCCGGCCGCACTCTGGCAGGATTGCCTCCATGCAATTTTCCGTTCCCGCCTTCGACCTCCGGATCAGCATCACGGACATCGAACCGTTGATCTGGCGAAGGCTGCAGGTCCCCGTGACGCTGACGGTTCCCGAGTTCCACCTCGCTGTCCAGGCCGCCTTCGGCTGGGAAAACAGCCACCTCTACGCCATCCGCTGCGAGGACCGCGCCCGAAAGCCGCGGGAAATTGTGGGTCCCCACGACCTCACGGAAGATCTGGACGCAGAGCCGGCCTCCGGCGTCGTCCTTTCCGAACTGCTGGATGCCCAAAAGCCGGGAAGCGCGCTGGAATACGAGTACGACTTTGGCGATAGCTGGACGCATCACGTGGAGGTGCTTGGTTCAGCGGACCTTCCGGCCGGGGAACTGCTGTGCGTCGATGGCGCCAACCGCGGACCCGTGGAGGACTCCGGCGGGCCCCACGGGTACACGCGAATGCTGCAAATCGTCGCGGACCCGGAGCATCCGGAACACGCGGATGCGACGTCCTGGATCTTCGGCGTGACGGGCGAGTACGGCAGCCACTTCGCCCCCGCAACATTCGACGGCGCCCAAATTGGGGCCTCTTGACAGGGCACTGCTAACCGACGGCGGCGTGAAGTTCCTGCTGGCGGTCCAGGCTGTGGGCCGCTCGGTTTAGGTTTCTACGGGCTCAACCACCGGAGGTTGGCAGGCTCAATCCCCGGTTACTCGTCCGGGTTTGGATTCCGCACATCCTGTTCGCCGATATCGGCAGCGCCCAGGGCGGCCGCGGCAGGGCTGTGCGTGGTTTCGTGCGCGCGGACGCTGAGCTCCGGGTGGTGGAGGTCCAGGGCGGGACGTTCCGAACGGATCCGGGGCAGGGACGTGAAGTTGTGGCGCGGCGGCGGGCAGGACGTGGCCCATTCGAGCGAGGCGCCGAAGCCCCACGGGTCATCCACCTCAACGCGCTCTGAGGTGCGCCACGTGATGTAGACGTTCCAGAAGAACGGAATCATCGAGGCGCCGAGAAGGTATGACGAGATGGTGGAGAACTGGTTCATCCAGGCGAAGTTGTCCTCCACCAGGTAGTCGGCGTAGCGGCGGGGCATTCCCATGACCCCTAGCCAGTGCTGGATCAGGAACGTTCCGTGGAATCCCAGGAACAGCATCCAGAAGTGGATCTTCCCGAGGCGCTCGTTGAGCATCCTGCCTGTGAATTTTGGCCACCAGAAGTAGAAGCCTGCGAACATCGCGAACACCACCGTGCCGAACACCACGTAGTGGAAGTGCGCCACGACAAAGTACGAATCGGAGACGTGGAAGTCCAGCGGCGGGGAGGAGAGGATGATCCCGGTCAGGCCGCCGAAGAGGAACGTGATGAGGAAACCGAGGCTCCAGAGCATGGGGGTTTCGAAGGTGAGGGATCCGCCCCACATGGTGCCGATCCAGTTGAAGAATTTCACGCCGGTAGGTACGGCGATGAGCATGGTCATGAAGGCGAAGAACGGCAGAAGCACCGAACCGGTCACGTACATGTGGTGTGCCCACACGGTCATGGACAGGGCGGCGATGGCGATGGTGGCGTAGACCAGTCCCTTGTAGCCGAAGATCGGCTTGCGGCTGAAGACCGGGAAGATCTCGGACACAATGCCGAAGAACGGCAGCGCAATGATGTACACCTCGGGGTGGCCGAAGAACCAGAACAGGTGCTGCCACAGAACCGCGCCGCCGTTCTCCGGATCATAGATGTGGGCACCGAACTTACGGTCCGCCCCCAGGGCAAACAGTGCTGCGGCGAGCGGCGGGAAGGCCATGATCACCAGGATGGCCGTGACCAGCGTGTTCCAGGTGAAGATGGGCATCCGCCACATGGTCAGGCCCGGGGCGCGCATGCAGATGATGGTGGTGATGAAGTTGACCGCACCAAGGATGGTGCCGAAGCCGGACAGCGCCAGGCCGAAGACCCACAGGTCACCGCCCACGCCGGGGGTGAAAGTGGTGTTGTTCAATGGCGCGTAAGCGAACCAGCCGAACGCCGCAGCGCCCTGCGGGGTGATGAAGCCCGAGACGGCGATGGTGGAGCCGAAGAGGAAGAACCAGAAGGCCAGTGCGTTCAGACGCGGGAACGCGACGTCGGGGGCGCCGATCTGCAGCGGCATGATGACATTGCCGAAGCCGGCGAACAGCGGGGTGGCGAACATCAGCAGCATCATGGTGCCGTGCATCGTGAACAGCTGGTTGTACTGCTCCTTGGTCTGCAGGACCTGCATGCCGGGTTCGAAGAGCTCGGCCCGGATCAGCAAGGCCATCACTCCTGCCAGGCAGAAGAAGACGAACGACGCGATCAGGTACATATACCCGATGACCTTGTGGTCGGTGGAGGTGAGCCAGCTGACCACCATGGCGCCTTTGCGCCGGGGTACTACCGCGGGAGCAGCGGTAGACGAGGTCCCTATTCGTGAATGTCCGGTGATGGCCATTTTTCACCTCACAGATACTTCTGCACGGCAGCTATGGGCCCTTTGCATGAGCCCCTAATTGCAGGCTACTCACTAACGCGGCATCCCGAAAGAGTCAGTGCAGGCCCATCGCGTTCCGGACCTCGTCCAGGATGTGGTGGACGGCAGTCTCCGCCCCCACCGCGTCTCCGCGGGCCACTGCCGCCGCAACATCCTGGTGGGCCTGTAACGCTTCGTTCCGCGGTTTGAAGGGCATCAGGCCCTGCTTGGTCCGGCTGGTCAGCACCTCGGCCACCATGCCTTCCAACGCTGTGAACATCTCATTGCCGCAGCTTTGGAGCAGCAGGCAATGGAACTCGATGTCCACCGCCAGGAACGCCTCAAGTTCGCCGGCTTCGCCCAGCCGCCGCAGCTCCGCAGCCAGGGCAACCAGCTTGGCCCGTTCCGCGGCGCTCGCCCGGCGGGCAGCACCTGCGGCTGCAATGGGCTCGACGGCGATGCGCAGCTCCGTGAGGCTGCTGTACTGGATGTCGCGCCGGACAGAGCCGAGGCGCCAGCGCACCAGCTTGGGATCGAAGACATTCCACAGCCTGCGCTCCTGGACCACGATGCCCACCCGCCGGCGCGAATACACCAGGTTCATGGACTCCAGGACCTTCATGCTGTCCCGCGCAACGGTGCGGGAGATGCCGTACTCCTGCTGGAGGCCCTCAAGGGTCAGCCGGCTGCCCGGAGGAAGGCTCCCTGCCGCGATGGCCGAGCCAACCGCCTCGAGAACGCGTTCATGCATGGCGGGGGAGGCCCCGCCGTCGTGCGCGTCATCCGCGTCCGGTGGTGTCGCCGTCGACATCTTTCCTGCTTTCCTCGGCGCCTGTGCGCCCTCCAATCGTACCGACAAAGTCCCAAAGGTATGACTTGTGACACCAAAAGATAGTATCAATGGTTCAAAATGGTGATACCTTATCTCCCGGCGCAGTTCCCTGTGAGATGCGCAATGAGCGTTCTTCCCTTAGCCAACGGCGTCTTCTTCGGAGGTAAAACATGCAGTATCCAGCCACGCACCTGGTGGTGATGGGCGTTGCCGGCTCCGGCAAGTCCACCATTGCGGCAGCGCTTTCCCAGCAGCTTGGCTGGGCCTGTGCCGAAGCGGACGAGTTCCACCCGCAGTCCAACATCGACAAGATGACCCAGGGCATTCCCCTCCAGGACGGGGACCGCTGGCCCTGGCTGCGGGAAATCCAGGACTGGATGACCGCAAATGCGGCGGCCGGGAAGAGCACGGTGCTCACCTGTTCCGCGCTCAAGCAGAGCTACCGTCAGCTGCTCTCCGACGCGCAGGGCCGGGTCCTGTTCATCCACCTCGACGGCGGGGCCGACCTGATCGGCCATCGCATGCAGGGCCGCGAAGGCCACTTCATGCCGCCCACGCTCCTGCCCAGCCAGCTGGCCGCCTTGGAACCGCTGACCGGCAACGAACTCGCCGCCGGCAGCCTACGCCTGGACATCTCCAACTCCCCGGCGGAGATCGTCGCCGCCGTGCTGGCTGGCCTCACGCTTCCCGTGGGTCCGGCGCCGAGCGCCCGCCTGGAGCCCAGCGCCAGCTGAGCCCGGCGCCAGCTGAGCCCGGCGCCTGCTGAGCCGGCCCAATTTTCCCCAAATATTTCATTATTTCTGTTTCAAAGGAGAACCATGGTCATCGAAGGATGGACCCAGACGCTGGGTGCAGGCCCCCTGCTGCTCATCGCCGCGGCATCGATCGTCGCGCTGCTGTTCCTGATCATCAAGCTGCGGATGCACGCACTCGTGGCCCTGATCGTGATCAGCCTCGCGACCGCATTCGCCACCGGAATCCCCGCCAACCAGGTGGTTCCTGTGCTGATCAACGGGTTCGGTACAACCCTGGGCACCGTGGCGCTCCTCGTGGGACTGGGCGCCATGCTCGGCCGCATCGTTGAGACCAGCGGCGGCGCCAAGGTGCTGGCCGACTACCTGATCGGCGTGTTCGGCGAAAAGCGTGCCCCGTTCGCCCTGGGCCTCGCCTCCCTGATCTTCGGCTTTCCCATCTTCTTCGACGCCGGCCTGGTGGTCATGCTGCCCGTCGTCTTCGCCGTGGCCCACCGCCTGGGCGGGGGAGTGCTGCGCTACGGCCTCCCCGCCGCCGGTGCGTTCTCCGTGATGCATATTTTCCTGCCGCCGCACCCGGGCCCGGTCTCCGCTGCCGCCTTCTTTGATGCCAACATCGGCCTGGTCCTGATCGCCGGCCTCATCACCGCCATCCCCACCTGGTACGTCACCGCCTACCTGTTCGGCCTGTGGACCGGCAAGAAGCTGGTCCTCCCGGTGCCGGAAATCCTGGGCCACGCCAGTGCTGAGGCCGAGTCCCACCCGCCGCGCTTCCGCACCATCATCGGCCTGCTGCTCCTGCCGCTCGTCCTGATCTTCATCAACACCGGCCTGAACACCCTTGCCTCGTCCGGAGCGCTCTCCGAAGCCGTCCGGAACGAGCAGTGGTTCCAGGTCCTGCGCACCATCGGCGAAACCCCGGTGGCCCTGCTGATCGCCGTCCTGGTCGCCGTGTTTGTTCTGGGAGCCCGCCGCGGCAAGGATGCTGGCGCCATCGAGAAGCTGCTCGAATCCTCGCTGGGGCCGGTCTGCTCCGTCATCCTGATCACCGGCGCCGGCGGCATGTTCGGCGGCGTCCTCCGTGCCTCCGGCATTGGCGACGCACTGGCCGATGTCCTGGGCAACCTGGGCATCCCGCTGATCCTGGCCGGCTTCCTGATCGCCGCCATCCTGCGCATCGCCCAGGGTTCCGCCACCGTGGCCCTGACCACCACCGCTGGCCTGATCGCCCCGGCCGTGGCCACCGCCGGACTGACCGGTATGCAGGTCGCCGCCCTGGTTATTGCCGTGGCAGCAGGCTCCGTGGTGGTCTCCCACGTCAACGACTCCGGCTTCTGGCTGGTGGGCCGCTTCTTCGGCATGGACGTCAAGACCACCCTGCGGACCTGGACCGTCATGGAAACCCTGATCGGCGTGATGGGCTTCGCCATCGCCGCGGTCCTCTTCCTGCTCGCCGGCGTGTCGGGTTAGCGAACCGACTCCAGCCACGGCTGACTGAAGTACGACGGCGGGGCGTCCAGAGAAATTCTGGCGCCCCGCCGTCGTCGTAATACTGTTCCGCCGCTACTTGCGCGGTTTGGCTGCCTTGGGCGCTTTCGGCGGGAGCCCCGCGACGTACTCGAAGGCCTTCTCCACCCACGCGCTTGCTCGCGCGTCGCCACCCTCACCCTCGGCGTTCCACACCTCCGGCAGCCCGGTGTAGCCGCCCATGGGCCGCTCCGCCGGTCCGAACGGGACGGTCCGCTCGGTGCTTTCGAGCTCCTGCCGGTCGGCGTCGGAGAGCTTCACGCCGATCGTGGAGCCGAACAGTCCGGCGAACATGTTGCCGTTGACGAAGGCGCCCAGGTTGCCGAACATCGGCTTGACCACCACCTCGGGGTTGTCCGGAACTACTGAGCGGAAGCGCTCCTTGGCTTCGTCGGACGCTTTGGCCATCTCCATGTGGCATTCTCCCAAGTCTGCGGTGTGATTCCTTGTGCAGCTTATGCCCGCCGGTGCGCCGTGGACAGAATTGCCGTACCGCTAGGCTTGCAGGAGTCCGCACTCACCTCCCAGGTTCCACCCAACCAAAGGACACCCCTTGACCCAACGCACCATCGTGATCACCGGCGCCAGCGACGGCATTGGCGCGGCAGCCGCGCGGACGCTGACCCAGGCAGGCGACCGGGTGGTCGTCGTCGGCCGTTCCGAGGAGAAGACGCAGGCCATCGCGAAGGAGCTCAACGCCGACTACTTCGTCAGCGACTTCGCCGAGCTGGACCAGGTCCGCACGCTCGCCGCGCAGCTGAGGGACGACTACGACCGGATCGACGTCCTGGCCAACAACGCCGGCGGCATCATGGGCAAGCACCAGCTCACCGTGGACGGCAACGAGTCCACCTTCCAGATCAACCACCTGGCGCCGTTCCTGCTCACCACCGAGCTGATGGACGTCCTCACCGCCAGCAACGCCAAGGTCATCAACACCGCCAGCGCGGCCAACGGCTTCGGCAAAATGGACCTCTTCGACCTCAAATCGGAGCACACCTACGCCACCAACCGCGCCTATGGCACCGCCAAACTCGCCAACATCCTCTTCACGTCCGAGCTGCACCGCCGCTTCGGCGAGCACGGAATCACGACGGCGGCGTTCCACCCGGGCGTGGTCCGCACCAA
This sequence comes from Pseudarthrobacter cellobiosi, assembly GCF_023913815.1. Taxonomy (NCBI): domain Bacteria; kingdom Bacillati; phylum Actinomycetota; class Actinomycetes; order Micrococcales; family Micrococcaceae; genus Pseudarthrobacter; species Pseudarthrobacter cellobiosi. The sequence continues at coordinate 245,365 of NZ_JAMXBK010000022.1, read as the reverse complement.
CTTCGCGGCAGAGTCCACCAGCCCCATGCGGCACGCCTACAAGACGCTCCTCAACCGCTTTATGCTCACCCCGGACCAGGGCGCCGACACCCTCCTCTGGCTCAGCAACGGCACCGCCGGAACCGACTGGATCTCCGGCGCCTACTACGCCAAGCGAGCCCTGGCCAAGGCCAACGCCCAGGCGTACGACGCCGAGCTGGCGCAGGGTTTGTGGGAGGCCAGCGAGGAGCTCGTCGCACGCTAGGCCGGGGCCTTAGCGTGCGCGTTCGACGTCGGCGGCGCTTTCTGTATCCCCGCGGGCGGTGAGCCCAGCCACGACGCCGTCGACGTCCGCCGCTGACCGGTTCTGGCTCAGCTTGGTCTTGGCCTCGATCCTGGTGATGACCAGTTCGATGCCCACAATGGCGCGCAACTGGCCCGAGACGTAGCGTTCCGGCGCGTCGTCCACGCTCCAAGGGTGGTCAAAATCCGCTTCGTTGGCGTTGGTCAGCCGCCTGACCTGGCCGGCGAGCCATGCCGGGTCGTCATGGATCACGAGATGGCCGTACACGTGCGCCGTGGAGTAGTTCCACGTGGGCACAACGCGCCCGTGCTCGGCTTTGGACGGGTACCAGGACGGCGAAATGTATGCGTCCGCGCCCTGGATGATCATCAGTGATTCGCCGATGGCCGGTTCGGACCACTGGGGGTTGTTCCTGGCGACGTGCGTCTGCAGCGCGCCGTGCTCGCCCACCGAGGGGTCGTAGGCAAACGGCAGCAGCGTGGCGATCAGGCCTCCTGACGTCGTGGTGACCAGGTTCGCTGCGCCCGGCCGGGTCAGCAGTTCCTGAATGGCATCGGGGCCGGCTTCAAAATGAGCTGGGGTGTACATGGGACTAATCCTTCGCTGACTGGAGGGATTTTGTGGCGTCGAGGACGGCGGGCTGGGCGGGCGCCGGTTGAGTTGAGGCCGGCCTCATCCGGACCCGGACCGCGGCGCCCGCGCAGAGAATAACGGCCAGGCCGCCCACGATGGTGCTCCATGTCAGGGTCTCGCCGAGCAGGAGGCCCGCCCAGCAGATGCTCAGCACGGGCTGGACAAGCTGGATCTGGCTGACCTGGGCCATGGGGCCAATAGCCAAGCCGCGGTACCAGGCGAAGAAGCCGAGGAACATGCTGACCACGCCCAGGTACGCAAAGGCCAGCCACTGGACCGGTGTGCCCGACGGCGGCTGCTGCGCCACGGATACCGCCACCAAAAACACCATCAGCGGCGACGCCAGCACCAGTGCCCACGACACGGTCTGCCAGGCGCCGAGCTCGCGGGCCAGCAGGCCACCCTCCGCATAGCCGATGGCCGCGGCCATCACCGCGCCGAGGAGCAGCAGATCGGCCCAGTGCAGCTGCCCGAACCCGCCGGACTGCAGGGATCCGAAGGCTATTGCGGCCAACCCGCCCACGCCGGTGATGAGCCAGAACGCCAGCGGGGGATGCTCACGCCCCCGCAGGACAGCCACGGTCGCCGTCGCGGCGGGCAACAGGGCGATCACCACTGCGCCGTGACTGGCCGGCGTTGTGGTGAGCGCGAAGGAAGTCAGCAGGGGAAACCCGACTACGATGCCGCTGGCCACCACCGCGAGGCGGACCCACTGCGTGCCGCGGGGTAGCCGCTGCCGGTTGAGGGCGAGCGCGAAGGCGGCGAGGATGGCGGCTACCACCGCACGGCCTGACCCGATAAACAGCGGCGACAGGGACTCGACGGCCACCTTCGTGAAAGGAACCGTGAAGGAGAAGGCTGCTACTCCCACGAGACCCCACCAGAGGCCGACGGGCTGGCTGGACGGTATCACTGGCGGTAAAGGAGTAGTAGCGCTACTATTGTCTCTCATGAATAACGATAGCAGTTCCCGGATTGTGGCGCACCTGAAGAAATGGATTTCTTCGGCCGCGCCCGGTGCGAAGCTGCCGTCCACGCGGTCGCTGGTGGCCGAGTATCAGGCCAGTCCCGTCACGGTGCAGAAGGCCCTGCAGGCGCTCACGGCGCAGGGGCTGATCGAGAGCCGGCCCGGCGTGGGGACCTTCGTGCGCGCCGTCCGGAGTGCCCGTCCGTCCGACTACGGCTGGCAGACGGCGGCCCTCCGTTCCCCGCTGGCGCCGCCGCCCCCGGCCTCCAGCACCATGCGCAACGTCGCCAACGATGCCATCTCCTTCCACTCCGGCTACCCGGACCGCGAACTCCTGCCCGAGCGGCTGGTGCGGGCCGCCATTGCCCGGGCAGCCCGCGGTGACGCGGCCTTGTTCCGTCCGCCCGCAGCCGGCATGCCGGAACTGCAGTCGTGGTTTGCGCACGAACTCGGTGCCTCCACGCCGGCCGGGACCACCCCGCCGAACCCGAGTGACGTCGTCGTACTCCCTGGAAGCCAAAGCGGGCTGAGCTCCGTCTTCAGCGCGCTCGCGGGCCGCGGACAGCCGCTGCTGATGGAATCGCCGTCCTACTGGGGTGCCATCCTGGCAGCGGGGCAGGGCGGCGTGCGCATTGTCCCGGTGCCCAGCGGACCGGACGGACCGGACCCGGCGGAACTGGCCCGAGCCTTTGAGGAGTCCGGCGCGCGGCTGTTCTACGCGCAGCCCAACTACGCCAACCCCACCGGCGCGCAGTGGTCTGCTGAACGGCGTGAACAGGTCCTGGACGTGGTGCGCGCGAAGGGCGCGTTCCTTGTGGAGGACGACTGGGCGCACGACTTTGGCATCAGCTCCAACCCCGTGCCCGTCGCCTCCCGCGACGACTCCGGCCACGTTGTCTACCTGCGCTCGCTGACCAAGAGCGTGTCACCGTCGATCCGGGTCGCCGCGGTGATCGCCCGCGGTCCGGCACGGGAGCGCATCCTGGCGGACCGGGCGGCCGAATCGATGTACGTCAGCGGGCTGCTCCAGGCGGCAGCGCTCGACGTCGTGACGCAGCCCGGGTGGCAGACGCACCTTTGCAGCCTCCGCCACCAGCTCGAGTCACGCCGCGACCTGCTCGTCACCAGCCTGCGCCAGCACGCCCCTCAGGCGCACATCGAGCAGGTGCCCAAGGGCGGCCTGAACCTCTGGGCGCGCCTGCCGGACGGGACCGACCTGGAACGGCTGACCCGCGACTGCGAAACCGCCGGGGTGATCATCGCCGGCGGCAACGAATGGTTCCCGGCCGAGCCGGCCGGTCCGTTCATCCGGCTCAACTACTCGGGGACGAATCCGGGCGCCTTCCCCGAGGGCGCCCGGATCATTGGCCAAATGCTGGAGCGGAACAGGGGCTAGGGCTCAGCTGGCCAGTTCAGCGCAGACGTCAACCACTGTGCCGGTACCTGTGAACATACCTCCGCGTTCGCTTCCGTCGGCGTTGAGGGTCCAGTTGACGGTACCGATGGTGAAGTACACGCCCAGAGGATGCCCGTTTGCTTTAGGAACGGTGATGATGTTGCGCCCCGTCGCGGTAACGTACTGGCCGCCATCGGAGGCTGGCTCAATGTGGGTCACGCCCGAGGCGCCCTCGTAGGTTATGTATTCCCCTGATTTTGCCGTGAGAGTGACAGTCAAGCCCGGCCAGATGATCTTGGCCCGGTCACCGGGCAGGTCGATAACCCCGACCTTGCCGTCAGCCGTGAGGACCACCTTGAAGCCCGGGCATGGCACGGTGAATGAGCCGGCAATCGGCCCGGGAGCAGCTGCGGCAACAGCCGGGGGCACAGGGGCGACCAGGGCGGCTGCGGCCAAGGCTGCAGGGGCCAATGCGCGGGTAATCGTGGTTTTCATGGGATTTCCTTTCGAACGTATATCGGATGGGTGACTCAAGCGTGGCTCCCGGGGCTTAACCGGTCCTTAATCGCTGCCGGGACTCTGGACCCTCTGCCCGCCGCAGGAGCATGATGGGGTTGATGCGGCTCCTCGGGGCCCATCGCGTGTCAGGGCGGGCGTATGGGGTCGCTGGTCGATGAGCTCCGCGGGACCGGGCCGGTCAGGTCCGGGCCAGCGGCCGGTCGGTGAGGGGTGCTTGGCGATGGGCGCACTGTGGATACGGGCCCTGGGCCCACTGGAGGTGGTCGCCGGCGGGACGCCGGTTGCCGTGCGTGCTGCCCAGCAGCGAATTGTGTTGGCGTGCCTGGCCCTGCGGGCCAATTCGGTGGTGACCCATGACTTCCTCGTAGAGTCACTCTGGTCCGGCAACCCGCCCGCAAAGCCGGGCGCACAGCTTCAGGTGTATGTCGCGAACCTTCGAAACATGCTGGATCCTGATCGATCCAAGGGCGCCGCCTCCCTGCGGCTGGCGAGCCGGTCGGGCGGCTACGTGCTGACGATTGCCGAGGACGAGCTCGACCTCCTGCAATTCCGTGAGCACATCGCGGCCGGCGAGCTGGCGGTGCAGGCCGGGGATTTAGCCGGGGGCGCGGAGTCTCTTCGCCAGGCCGTGGAGCTCTTCAGGGGCCACGCATTTCCTGACTTGGCGGACATCGAGCTGTTCCGACCGGAGCTGGACGAACTCGAGGATCGCCGCCTGGATGCCTACCAGGACCTGGCTGAGGTTGAGCTCGCGCTCGGCCGGCACGGCAGGCTCGTGGGCGAGTTACAGACGTTGGCTGCGCAGCATCCGTATCGGGAACGGCTGTGGGCGTCGCTGGTGCTCGCTCTGTACCGCTCCGATCGGCAGGCGGATGCGCTGGCAGCCTGCCGTGACGCGCGCCAGGTCTTCCGCGAGGAACTGGGCATCGACCCTGGTTCACGCCTCCAACTGTTGGAGCGGTCGGTGCTGCAACAAGACGCGTCGCTAGCTGCCCCGACTACTAATGGGCACCGCCGCATCAGGCAACGGCTGGACAACCTTCCGGCCGAACTCACCCCGCTGGTCGGGCGGGACGCAGAACTGGCCGAGGTGTGTTCCCTCTACCGCTCGGAGCGCTGCAGGCTGGTCACCGTAACGGGCGCCGGCGGGACCGGCAAGACCCGGTTGGCCTTGGCGGCAGCGGCGCAGCTCGGTGAGCGATTGGCCGACGGCGTGGGCTGGGTCAATCTCGCCCCGCTCACCCAGACTCAACAAGTGCCGGCCGCCATAACTGCTGCGCTCGGGTTGCAGGACCGGGCCGGAGAGGACCCGCTGAAGGTCGCGGCCCGCTTCTTACGCTCGCGCCGGCTGTTGTTGGTCCTGGATAATTTCGAGCACCTGGAAGAGGCTTGGCCGGTGGTGCTGGATATGCTGACCGCGGCCCCTGGCCTGCGGATCATGGCCACTAGCCGACGAAGACTTGGACTTCGCGCCGAGTACGAATACGAGCTCGCACCGTTGGCCCTGCCTCCGTTCGACCCGCCGCTGCAACCGCGCGTGTTACGGGAAGTGCCGGCCGTGAAACTTCTCCTGGCCCGTGGACGGGCAGTCCGTCCGCATTTCGAACTCGACCACGGCAACGCAGCAGTGCTGACCCGTCTGTGCCACCGCCTGGACGGCCTTCCGCTGGCAATCGAACTGGCAGCCGCCCAGTTGCGGGATCACAGCGAGACCGAGCTCCTGGACGACTTGGAGGTCAGCCTTGCCGCGCTGCCGGAAGCCTTCCGCGACCTTCCGGACCGCCAGCGAACCGTCACGGCCACGATCGAGTGGAGTTACCAGCTGCTGGATGAAACCGAGCGGCAGCTTTTCGATCAGCTTGGCGTGTTCGCTGCTGATCCAACCGTGGCGGCAGTTAGCCGCATCTGCGGATCGACTCCCGCCACAGAGGCTGAGGCGGAAGACTTGCTGACGGGACTCGCACACCATAGCCTGCTGCGTCGCTACACCGACCCGGCGGGAGCAAAACGCGTGTCGATGCTGCATTCGATCCGCGAGTTTGCCCGCGACCGTCTCGGGTCGCGTGGCGAGGGGGCAGCAGTGCGGCGCCAGCATGCTGAGTACTACCTCGCCCTCGCCGAGACTGTCAGCCCTCAGCTTTGGGAGCGCGGTCAAGTGGACGCCTTCCGGCTGCTGAATGCTGATGCGCCGGATTTGCGCGGTGCCCTGCTCTGGGCCACCGGACCGGACGGCTCGACTGATCTGGCCCTGCGGCTGATCGGACAGCTCTGGCATTTCTGGGAGCTCACCGGGGACGTGGCCGAGCAGTGTGAAATCGCCCTCAAGCTTGTAGCCGGCACACCGGACGCCGCACCTGCGCTGAAGGCTGCCGCGCTTAGCGGAACAGCCACCCTCTGCTGGATACTGGGCCGCAACGACGAGGCGTCCGACCTCCACAACCGGGCGCTTCAGGCATTTAGGAGGTCCGGAAACGAGCAAGGCGCCGCCTGGTCCTCGATGTGCCTGGCGACGCAGGCGGCCCAGCGAGACGACTCGGACACCGCTCAGCGACTGGCTGGCGAAGTCTTGTCGCTGCCCCACGCCAGCCCGCGCACGCGCGTCGCAGCTTTGATTATCCTGGGTCTGCTGGCACTGTACGCCGGCGACATCGGCCGCGCCCTTGACCTGTGCCGCGAATGTGTCGAACGTGCACGACCACTCGGCGATCGATCACTCCTCGGGAATACCTTGGTTAATCTGGCCGACAGCACAGAGCAATCCGGCGACTACGATACTGCAGAACAGCTGCTGTACGAGGCACTCGGCGCGGCGCTTGAGCTCGGTGCACAAGGCCACGTCGAGGCTTTCCTCGAGTCGATTGCCGGCGTCTACGCAGCGCAGCACCGCGTCGAGGAGGCCATTCGACTACTGGCGGCCGCTGACGCCTACCGAAGCGACCGGGGGCTTCCCCTCTACCCCGCAGAACAGCGACGCATCGAATCGATCATCACCAAGGCTCGGGCCGCGGCCGGTCCCATCCGCTTCGGACTGGCCTGGGCGGGAGGCGAGTCGCTGACGCTCACCCAAGTCGTCCACGAGGTGCTGCACGTTAGGCAGGCGAGCAACCCCGGCGAGTTCATTAACGATGACCCCGTTCGTCCGACTTTCGATCGACCCAACGAAAGCGCCGTCAGCGCCGCGCCCTGGTGACCATCGCGTCGGTGCTTATTCGCCCAGCAGCCCGTAGGTACTGACGACGTTGCCCTTCGTGGTCCGGTACTGGTCCTTTAGACCGAGCCGTGTCACGGGGTCGCCGTCCTGGAACAGCTTCCTGCCGCTGCCGGCCACCACGGGGTGGGTGATCAGGGTCAGCTCATCCAGCTGCCCGGCGAACAGCAATTGGCGCACCACCGAGATGCTGCCGGTCACGGCGATCTCGCCGCCGTCGCGCTCTTTCAGGCCCGCCACGAATTCCTCCAGCGGTCCCTCGATCAGGTGGGAGTTCTGCCACTCAAGCGGCTCCGTCAGCGTCCGGGAGGCCACAAACTTTTCCACCGGGTTGATGAAGCCGGCGAAGTCCTCGTCCACCGATGCTGTGGGCCAGTAACCGGCCCACTCCTGGTAGCTCACCCGGCCCAGCACCACGGTGTCCACGCTTTCCATCATGCGGGTCAGAGCCTGGCCGAGGTCGTCGTCGAAGCTGTCGAACTGCCAGAGGAACGGGTCTGAGACCACGCCGTCAACGGAGTGGAACAGGCCGGACGTGACTTTGCGCATGAGGTCCTCCAATGTCAGGGGGCGGTTGTCATCCACGGTATTGGCTGTGCCCGCAGCACGGAAGCCCCGACCGGTGGTTGAGCCTGCCGAAACCTGGATCTCGACGGGCCGGATCACCGGTCTCAGCCGAGCCGCCGTTAGGTTCGTCACCACCACCTGCGTGTTGCGCAAATCCGTGAGCCTGCAGCCGCATACTGGTGTTCATGCGGCCTCTCACCGCACCCCGGCCAGGCAGGAGGAAAATGCATGGAAACCCTGAAGAAGATCGTACGCAACCAGTACTTCCCCGCGGCCGCGGTGTTGACGGCGGTGTTGCTTTTCTGGATCATCGCTATGTTCGGCGGGCTCTCCCTGTTGAACAACAACCAGCCGCCCATGACTACCTTGACGTGGATGCTGTTCGTCTACGCTGCGGCTGTCCTGACGCCGCTGGCAGGCATTCTGGCCGGTGTGGACCTGGTCCGCCGCTGGCGCCGCAACCGCATGTACGCGTTGGTTGAGATGGCGCAGGACGGGACCACCGAGTACGAGACCGTGCAGGACGAAGTGGCGCAGGACGCGGAACCAGCGGACGACCAGGTGCAGGAGCCCGCAACACGGCCTGAGGCCCCGGCACAGCCCGCCGAGCCCGAAGCCCCAAAGCAGTCCGCCCCGAACCAGCCCGCACAACACCGCCCGGTAACCCAGCAGCAGCCCGTGAAGCGCCATCCGGTGCAGCAACAGCCTGCCAAGCAGCAGACCGCCAATAAGCAGCCGGCCCAGACGAAGCAGCGCAAAAAAGCCGCGTAGCCGCTACTGCAGCGCCAGCTCCACCCGGTTCCGGCCAGCCGCCTTGGCTACATAAAGCGCGGCATCGGCCTCGCCCAGGAGGGTGTCGGCGTCGGCCGGGTGCTCGGGGGTGAACGCGGAAATCCCGGCGCTCAGCGTCAGCTGCCCCAGCGGATCCCCGGAGTGGACAATTTCCAGCTCGCGCACGGTGTCCAGCGCCCGCTCCATAAAGGCCTTGGCGCTCAGCTGTGACTGGTTCGGCAGCACCAGCAGGAACTCTTCGCCGCCGTACCGGTATACGCCGTCGGTCTTCCGCGCCGCGCCCACCAGCGCCCCCGCCACGGCCCGCAGCGCGAGATCGCCCGCCTGGTGCCCGTAGATGTCGTTATAGCTTTTGAAATTGTCCACATCGCACATGGCCACGCAATACCCCTCCGTGTACCGCTGGCTGCGGGCATGCAGCTGCTCGAGGTCCTCGGAGAGCTTGAGCCGGTTGTGCAGGCCGGTGAGCGGATCCGTCCGCGCCTGTTGCGACAGCACCTTCCGGTAGTGAGCCAGGTCCGCGTGCAACGTGGTCACCCGCAGCGCCACCAGCAGCCGCGCATGCAGGACAAACGGGTCCAGCGGCTTGGTGACGTAGTCGTCCGCCCCGGCTGCGAGCCCGGCGAGCACATCGTCCCGGGATCCTTGCGACGTCAGCAGCACGATGTACGTGTACAGGTCCGCCCCGCGCGCCCGGATGGCCCGGCACAGCGCCAGCCCGTCCATCCCGGGCATCATCCAGTCCGTGACCACCACGTCGGGTTGGTGTTCCAGGTACAGGGCCCACGCCTCGTCACCGTCGGCCGCCGTCAGGCAGTCATGCCCGTAGCGTTCGACGGCGGCGCGGGCCACCAGGAGCGAGCCCGGATCGTCATCTGCCACCAGGACTTTCACTGTGCCACCTCCAGCGCCAGATCGAGTTCAAAGTCCACGCGCACAAGCGCAGCTTCCAGCCGGCTGACCAGCTGCGGGCCGCCGTCGAGCATTCCGCTGCGTCCCAGGACTTCCAGTTCGCCGCACAGGCTTGCGACGGCGGTGGCCCCGATGTTGGCCGCCGCACCCTTCAGGGCGTGCGCCGCCTGCGCCAGGGCCGGCCCGCCGCCGTCGTTCACCGCTTCGCGCAGCGCCGCGAGCCGCGCGGGAACGTCCTTCCGGAACGCCTCTGTCGTGGCGGGCAGCATGCCCAGGCCGTCCTCCGGGCCGAGGCCGCGCAGCATCGCGAGCCGGTCCGCATCCAGCGCCGGAGCACCTCCACCGGTGACGGCCAGCAGTTGGGGAGCCACCTGCTGGGGAGATTCGTGCTGGGGAGCCTCCTCCAACTGAGGAGCCGCCAGCTCTTCCGGCGAAGAGAGCGGTGCCTGCTCGGGGACCCAGCGGGCCAGGGCGGCTTCAAGCTCGGCGGCGTCCACCGGTTTGGAGAGGTAATCGTCCATGCCGGCGGCGAGGCAGCGTTCCCGGTCCCCGTCCAGGGCGCCGGCGGTCATCGCGATGATGGGAAGATGGCCGGCCCTGCCGCCGCGCCGGCGGATGACGCGCGTGGCCTCGAACCCGTCCATCACGGGCATGTGGCAGTCCATCAGGATGGCGGCGTACCGGGTGCTGGCGGTGGCGGCTACGGCTTCGGCGCCGTCGGCAACCACGTCCACCGCGTAGCCGAACTTGGTCACCGTGGCGCGGGCTACCAGCTGGTTCACCTCGTTGTCCTCCACTACCAGGATGCGGCCCCGTGATGCGCCCCGGAGGGACGACGCATCGGACGAATCAGCGGACGACTCCGGGGAGGACTCGGGGGACGAACCGGACGACTCGGCCGACGGCTCAGCGTCGGAATGCTGGCCAAACCCAAGAGCCGCCGGGGCATGGTGTTCACTCGTGGACATCAGCCGGATCAGGCGGTTGTAGAACTCGGAGCTGCGGACCGGTTTCATGAGCCATTCGCGGACTCCGGCGTCGGCGATCTCGGCGGCGTTGACCTGCATGGTGGACGTGAGCATGATCAGCTCCATGTCCGCCAGTGCGGCGTCGGCCTTGAGTTCGCGGGCCAGCTCCAGGCCATCGGTATCCGGCATGCAGAGGTCCAGCACGGCCAGGTGGAAGGGTACTCCGGCTGCTGCGGCTTCGTGGGCGAGGGCCAGCGCGGCGCGGGCATCCGGCACGGCCTCCGGCTGCAGCTTCCAGCCGCGCAGCTGGGATTCCAGCACCAGGCGGTTGGTGGCGTTGTCGTCCACCACCAGGACGCGCAGCCCGGTGAGGAAACCGGCGGCCGGCACGGGATCCGTGGACGGTGGCGCGACGGGCACGGGGATGCGGAACCAGAACGTGCTGCCCTCGCCCAGAGCGCTGTCCAGCCCGATCTCGCCGTTCATGGCCTCAGTGAGCCGGCTGCAGATGGCCAGGCCCAGGCCTGTGCCGCCGTAGCGCCGGGTGGTGGAAGCGTCCGCCTGCGAGAAGGATTCGAACAGGCGCGCGTGGTGCAAGGGGTTGATCCCGATGCCCGTATCGCGGATCTCGAAGCAAACCATGGCGGTGGCCCCGGGCTTCGCGTCCGGCGTCTCCGTCGTCACGCGGATGGACACCTCCCCGGCCGCCGTGAACTTCACGGCGTTGGAGGCCAGGTTCAGCAGGATCTGGCGGATCCGGCCGGAATCACCGTGCAGCCTGGCCGGAACGTCCGGTTCGCAGTAGGCGATCAGCTCAAGGCTCTTGGCCTGCGCGGGCTCGGTCAGCAGACCGGCCACTTCCTCCACGAGGGCGCGAGGATCGAAGGCGCGGATGTCCAGGTCAACCTTGCCGGCTTCCAGTTTGGAGAAGTCCAGGATGTCGTTGATGAGGGACAGCAGCGCCTCGCCGGCGCCTTTGACGCCCTGGGCGTACTGCTTCTGTGTCTGGTCCAGCGGCGTCTCCAGCAGCAGCGCGGTCAGCCCCACCACGCCGTTCATGGGGGTGCGGATTTCGTGGCTCATGGTGGCCAGGAACTCGGACTTGAGCCGGCTCGATTCCAGTGCGGCTTCCCGCGCGGCCTTCAGCTCCAGTTCGGCGGCCCGGCGCAGGGTGATGTCCCTGGCGATGGTGCCCAACCCGCTGAGCCGGCCGGTATCGTCCCGGATGGGGGAGACGGTCATCGACACGGGAATGACGGCGCCGTCCTTCGTCAGGTGCTCCATCTCGAAGCTCATCGCTTTGCCGCTGGCGCGGATCTGCTCGAAGACCTTGGCGGCACCGGCGATACCGCCCGGCGGCAGGAGGAAACGCGCGTCGCGGCCGATCGCTTCCTCGGCCGTGTAGCCGTACTGCAGTTCGGCTCCGGGGTTCCAGCTGGTGATGATGCCGTAGGGTGTGGTGCTCAGGATGGCGTCCGTGGAGGAGTTGACGATCGCGCCCAGGCCCTCCAGCTCAGCCGTCCGGGCCGCCACTTCCTGCTCCAGCCCGGTGGTCAGGGTGAGGTTCTCGATGATGATCAGCACCTGGCGGACCAGGATGAGGGCAACGGTGACTCTTGCCACCACCAAGAGGAAAGTGCTCATTTCCTGTACATGCGGGGCCGCGAGCACCATCAAGGCCACCAGGATGGGTGCGTAGGGGAGCAGCTCCAGGGCCAGCGCAAACGACTTACGGTCCGGCCGCGGGTCTTCCGCATAGGGGACCAGCGGTGCCAGCGCAATCAGGAGGAAGGCGATAATCCAGCCCAAGGCGAGCGGTGAACCGGTGACTCCCGTGACGCCGTCGGACGTCAACCGCACGTAGATGCTGTCCGTGACGGTGAGGACCAGCAGGCCGCCGCCGAAGCACAGCCACGGCAGGCGTTCGCCGGGTTGCCGGCGCATTCCCAGGACCAGCACCAGCGACGTGATGATCACGTCCACCACCGGGTAAGCCATGGTGGTGAGCCGGGAGAGGACGTCGCCCTCGGCGCTGATGGCCGGGCCCAGCGCCATGTACCAACTGATCGCCAGGACCGAGCCAGCGATGACCGCCGCGTCCAGCACTGACCGGAGCAGTCCAACGCGGGTGGTGCCGCCGGGCCGCTTGAAACTGAACAGCGCGATGGCGGCCGGCAACGAATACCCCACGAATCCGACATCCGCCAGGGACGGGAAGGGGTAGGCGTGGTCGTTTGTGCGCCCGTAGTACGTCCAGACGGCCTGGCCGGCGGCCCAGACATAGGCAGCCACCGACATCAGGGTCCAGGCGCGTGCGTTCACGCCGCCGCGCAGCGCCGCCCGGCCGCAGCTGTGACCTGCCAGGACGGCAGCCGCGAGGATGGAGAAATCGCCGGCCACCATGGCCGCCGGAGTGCCGCTGTTGGCGGCAAAAAACAGTCCAAGCACACCCACCACCACGGCAGCAGGAACCACCAGCCAGCCCAGTGCGGCCGTGCTCCTCACCGTGGCAGGACGCTGCTCCAGGAGACCATTCTGAGACACGCGGATCCTCCCCATCGGTGCGCCTGTCACCCGTAAAAGCTGAGACCCGGGCCCGCCCGAGACCAGGGCGGAGACGCATCCCTATGATATCCCTCACAACTCAAGAAGGACCGTACTTCCCGTCCACATGAACCACCTGCCGGCCCGCGCGTTGCAGCAGGCTCGCCGCCACCCCGGAACGGTATCCGGTGGCGCAGTGCACCCATACTGTGCCCGCCGGAATCTCGGCCATCCGCCCCAGCAGCTCATGCAGGGGGATGTTCACCGCCCCTGCGAGGTGGCCGTCGTCGTACTCATCCGTCCGTCGGACATCGAGCACCACGTCCCCGGCGCTCCGCCCGTGCAGCATTTCGGCCCAGTCCACACGCGGATAATGCACGACGGCGGTGCCGGGCGCGAGTGCCGACGGTTCCGTTCCGAGGGCGGCGTCGGGGGAGTCGATGCCGATGCGGGAGAGGTCCCGGATGGCCTTTTCGACGTCCTCCTCTGTTCCCACCAGCGTCAGTTTTTGGTTCCACGGCAGGACCCAGCCCAGGTAGGCGGTGAAGCTGGAGCCGCGGCCGTACTCGAAACTCACCGAGCCCTGCAGGTGGCTGCTGGCGAAGGCCACCCGGTGGCGCAGGTCCACCACCCATTCGCCGCCCGCGAGCCGGCGGCTGAGCTCCTCCGGATCCACGGATTCCGGCACGGCGAGGTCCGCCGGCCCCGGACCCTGCCGGTTCGCCGGGGCCATGTGCGCGTAATAGGACGGGTATGCGGTCAGGTTGTTGATGAGCTCCCGGACAAAGTGGTCCTCATCGGCGTCCGTGAACGCGTGGTTGGTTTCCTGCTCCTGGGCGACGGTGGACGATCGGGCGCTCGACGCCGGCCCCGACGAGCAGAACGAGCCGAACCCGTGTGTGGGGTAAAGGGCTGCGTCCGGCTGGGCCTCGGCGGCCAGGCGGCGGACCGAGGAGTACTGGGCGCGGGTGAGGTCTTCGGTGTCCTCGTCACTGACCAGATCAGTCCGGCCCACCGACCCGTAGAGCAGGCTGCCGCCCGAGAACACGGCCTGCTGCTCGCCGTCGCTGACCACGTAGCTGAGATGGTGGTGGGTGTGACCGGGCGTGGCCACGGCCTTCACGGTGAGCCGGCCTACCTGGACCGTGCCGCCGTCGGCTATTGGCGTGCGTTCAAACGCGACGTCGTCGTCTGCGTTGACGAGATACTCGGCACCGTGCGTGTGGGCGAGGATGAGCCCGCCGGTGAGGTAGTCGTTGTGAAGGTGGGTTTCGGCAACGTGGGTGATCCGGACGTCGGCTTCCGAGGCCGCGGCTTCCACGCGGTCCGTGTCCCGCTGCGGATCGATGACCAGCGCCACCTCGCCGTCGTGGACCAGGTAGCTGCGGTCCCCGAGCGGCCGCGTCTCGATGACAACGACGTCCATAGGTTCATTCTCCTCCCGCAGCCCGAAGTTGGCGCGGTCAGGCGGTTGTAGGCCGCCTGCCCGCCAGCGCCGCCAGGGCGTCTTCTGCCTGCCGGCCAGCCAGACCCAGCCGCTGCGGGGTCTCCGGCAGCGAGAACAGGTACCCCTGCAGCGAATCGCAGTCCAGCGCGGTCAGGTAGTCTGCCTGCACGGCCGTTTCGACGCCTTCGGCGGTGACGGTCAGGCCCAGGCTGTGGGCCATGTTGATCATGGAGCTCAGGATGGGCAGGCGTTCCTGTCCCGTCAGGACCATGGACACAAACGCTCGGTCGATCTTGACGGTGTCCACCGGCAGGTCCTGCAGCCGGCCCAGCGACGAATAGCCCGTGCCGAAGTCATCCAGGGCCACCCGGACGCCGGCCTCGCGCAGGCTACTGAGCTGCCTGATTAGTCCGCAGTCCGGGTCGAAAAACACGCTTTCGGTGACTTCCAGGACCAGCTGGTAAGCGCCCACGCCACAGGCAGCGGCCAAGCGGAGGACGCCTTCGGCAAAAGCCGGTTCCTGCAGCTGCACACCGGACACGTTGACCGCGAGCGACCGCGACAGGTCCTCGCGCAGCCAAGGCGCCAGCTGCACCAGGCTGAGCCCCATCACTTCGTTGCCGATCTCGCCGATCAGGCCGCTGCGCTCCGCCATCGGGATAAAGACCGACGGCGGGATGCGCTCGCCGGCGTGGTCCCACCGCGCCAGGGCCTCGAACTGGACCATTTGCCCGATCCGCGGGGAGACAATCGGCTGGAAGGCCACCGAGATCTCACCGCGGGTGACCGCGAGCTGCAATCCCGCTTCCATCTCCGTCCGCTGCACCAGAGCAGTCATCATGTCCGGATGGAAGCGCAGGAAACGGTTCTTGCCGGCAGCTTTGGCCGCGTACATGGCGATATCCGCCTCACGAAGCAACTCGGAATCGACCATCGTTTCCTTGCCACTGGAGGCGAGCCCCAGGCTGAGGCTCGGCCGCAGCGCCGTGCCGTTGATGGTCACGGGCACATGCAGACAGCGGACGATGCATTTGGCAATGGCATCGGCGTCGGGGCAGGCCGTCAGCAGCACCACAAACTCGTCGCCGCCGAGCCGGGCCACCACGTCGGCCATGGGGACACAGCCGCGCAGCCGGCGTGCCACTTCCACGAGCATGTCATCGCCTGCCTGGTGCCCCAGGATGTCGTTGACTTCCTTGAAGTTGTCGAGGTCGATCAGCAGGACATCGACGGTCTTGAGGTGTGGTTCGGTGAGGGCCGCCGTGAGGGCCTGGTTGAACACCGCCCGGTTGGCCAGCCCGGTCAGCGGGTCCTGGAACGCAAGTGCTCTCAGCTGTTCTGCCTGCGCGGCCAAATCAGTCAGGGCCTGCTCGGCCTGCTCCTGCGCCTGCCTGCGCGGAGTGACATCCCGGAAGCTCCACACCCGGCCCGCGATCCTCTCACCAACCCGTTGGGGCCGCGAGTACCTTTCAAAGGTCCTGCCATCCTTGAAGTCCAGCACGTCGTGGCTTTCTGCCGCCGGGTTCTCCACAACCTCGGCGATCCTTGCCATGAAGGCCTCCGGGTTGGCAACCTGGGAGATGATCAGCCGCATAATGGGCACTTCGGTGTCGCCGTCCAGGAGTTCCGGCGGGATGCCCCACATTTTCAGGAACTGGTCATTGAACCCGGCCACACTGCCGTCGGAGCTGATGACCAGGATGCCGTCCGCGGTGGATTCGAGGGTGGCCGTCAGCAGTGACATGGCCTCGAGGAGGTCAGCGTCAGCTCCCTTGCGGTGTTCCGTGCTCCGGACCGAAACCAGCAAAACCTGCGTGCCGCCGTCGTCCAGCAGTGAGCCTGCCACCTCGGCGGAGAACTCTGTGCCGTCCCGGTGCAGTCCGTACACTTCACGCGGCGGCAGCGGTATATCGGGCTGCGCTTGCAGGTGCTCCTGAAGCAGCCGCGTTTCGCTCCGGAACCCCTCCGACAGGAGCAGCCAGTGGTCGCTGCCGATCAGCTCAGCGCGTGTGTAGCCGAACAGCTTGCTGGCTGCCGCGTTGGCCATTTTGATGGTGCGGTCCGCGTTGAGAGCGAGAAGCGCATCCGGGCTGGCATCAAGAAGCGCGCCGAAATCTGGCGCGCCCAAATCCTTGTCCTGCCGCTTGGAACGCCCCATGCGCTACCACCCCCACGCACATCATAAAGTGCATGTTGTGATCGCGGTACGAAAATGCGTGACTTTTGAGAGGCCCTCGGACATGGAGGCCCGGGAATTCGCGCTTCGCTTGGTCCGCAGCGGTGAAAATTGGCTAAGAGTTTCGCATTCCCGTCAGGCCGGCCCCGGAAACGACGCTGGCACCGGCCTCGGAAACGACGCTGGCAGCGGCACCGGCGTTGGTGCCCAGCCCGCGGACCACCCAGCCGTCCGCCTGCCAGGCAGCAGCATCGAGGACGTTCCTGGCGTCCAGGATCACCCGCCGCCGCACCAAAGCGCCCGCAGCGGCAGGGCTCAGGCGCCGGTATTCGTCCCACTCAGTAAGCAGGAGCACCAGCTCGGCACCCTCCAAGGCCCGCGTTGCGGAGGCTTCGAACCGCAGCTGCGGATACCGCAGCCACGCGTGGTTCACGGCTTTCGGATCCGTCACCGTCACGTGCGCGCCGGCCGCTGCCAGCCGGGCCGCGACGTCCAGGGCGGGGGAGTCGCGGATGTCATCGGTCTCGGGCTTGAAGGAGGCTCCGAGGATGGTGATCGCGCGTCCGGAGAGCCCGCCGCCGCACAGCTCCGCGGCCAGGGACGCTGTCCGGGTCCGCTGGCGGACGTTGATGGCATCCACCACGCCCATCCAGTCGTTCACCGGGTCCACGCCCAGCGCGGCGGCCTGGCTGCGGAGGCTGCGGATGTCCTTGGGCAGGCACCCGCCGCCGAAGCCCAGCCCGGCATGCATGTAGCGGCTGCCGATCCTCGGGTCCATGCCCATCGCCTCGCTGAGTTCGGCCACGTCCGCGCCGGACGCGTCACACAGTTCGGAGATGGCGTTGATGAAGCTGACCTTGGTGGCCAGGTACGCGTTGGCGGCCGACTTGATCAGCTCAGCCGTGGCGAAGTTGCACACCAGGCGCGGAATGCCGGCGTTCAGCAGTGGCTCATAGACGGCATCCAGTGCGGCCGTCACCGCACGCGGCGCCCCGGTTTTGGGGTTGAAGGCCGCGGCGCGTCCGCCCGCCACACCGTAGACCAGCCGGTCCGGCACCAGCGAGTCCTTCACTGCTGTGCCCTGCCGCAGGAACTCGGGGTTCCAGCCCAGCTGCACGTCCGGCCGCCCCGCGAGGACGTTCTGGAGCATGTCCACCGTGCCCACGGGCACCGTTGATTTACCGACGACGACGGCGCCCCTCGCCAGGTGCGGGAGCAGCGCCTCCGTGGCGGCGACGAGGAAGGTGAGGTCGGCGCCGTCGGACGTTTTGGACTGCGGCGTCCCGACGCACAGGAAATGGACCTGGGCGCCGACGGCAGCGGCGACGTCGGTGGAGAACGTGAGGCGGCCGGTGCTGCGTCCGTCGCGGAGCAGTTCGTCCAGGCCGGGTTCGAAGAAGGGGGCCTGGCCGCGGCCCAGCTGGTCCACTTTGGTGGCGTCCACGTCGATGCCCACCACGGTGTGGCCCATGGACGCGAGCGTGGCGGCGTGCACCGCGCCGAGGTAGCCGCAGCCGATCACCGATATTTTCACAGGGACGCTCCACTCTTGGTTTCGACTGGCTCAACCACCGGGCGGCGGCTCTTGGTTTCGACGGTTTCAGCCAACGGTTCTCCGGCGATTACTGATTGGTACTGACGCACCAGCTCGGCGCTGAGCACCGGCCACGTCCGCGCCTGGACCGAAGCGTGCGCTGTCCTGGCGAACGCGCGGCGCTTGGCGTCGTCGCCCATCAGGTCCATCACCCGGGCCCGGAAACCGGCCAGGTCGCCGGGCTGGTACAGCCAGCCTGTACGGGAGTTTTCCACCAGGTCCAGAGGCCCGCCGCGGCCCGTGGCCACCACCGGCACCCCCGATGCCATGGCCTCCTGGATGGTCTGGCAGAACGTCTCGAACTCGCCGGGATGGACAAAAAGGTCGAAGGACGCCACCGCCGTCGCCAGCTCCTCACCGCCGAGGAACCCGGTGAACACGGCGTCCGGCAGGGCTTCCTGCAGGGCGGACTTTTGGGGTCCGTCGCCCACAATCACCAGCTTGGTGTTCGGGACGTTGGCGAGCGCGGCGAGGTCCTCTACCTGTTTTTCGATGGCCAGCCGGCCGACGTAGCCGATGATGCGCTCACCGCCGGGGGCAACCGTTTCCCGCCACCCGGCGTCGCGCTTTTCCGGCGAAAACCGCGCGGTATCCACACCGCGCCGCCACATGCCCACCCGCGGAATCCCGCGGCCGCGCAACTGGTTCAGCGCGAAGGTGGACGGCACCAGGGTCCGGGTGGCCAGCAGGTGGATATTCTCCACCCGGCTCCACGCCCAGTTCTCCAGGAACGGCACACCATAGCGTGCGGCGTAGCTGGGAACCTCGGTCTGGTAGATGGCTATGGTGGGGATCCCCAACTGATGCGCGGCCTGCACTGCCCGCCACCCGAGGATAAACGGCGATGCGAGGTGGACAACATCGGGTGCGTAGTCGGCAAGGATTCGCTTGACCCGGTACACACCGCCCATCGCCACTCGCACGTTGGTGTATCCCGCCAGGGGAACCGCGGGAACCCTGTGCACCGTCGCGCCGTGAACCACCTCGGCCGGTCCCACGAACTCGGCGACCGCATGTGGGGAAGGGGCGATGACCAGGACGTCGTGGCCCTGGTCCTCCAGGTGTTCAAGCACCCTCAGGATGGAGTGGGTCACCCCATTCATCAGCGGCAGGAATGACTCGGCAACAATTGCGATCCTCACCCCTCCACGGTGGGCGCGGCGCCTGTCGGGGCGGGGTCACCCGGGTTGAGTAGAGGGAAAGCTTGGGTTAACAGATCAGCGCTTGGGGTCAGCCGTCTTCGCCGTGCCGCAGCACGTCCGGCAGTTCATCCACATAGACCGTTTGCGGCGGCTCGAAATAGATGACCAGCACTTCGTCACCGACTGCGAAGACGCTCGTCTTGTCGAAGGGGTGGGCGTGGAACGCGTTGGTGCCGCCCAGGTAGGGCAGCATGACCTCGCCGAGGGTTCCGGGGCCAATGCGCCCGGTCACGCGGCCGATCTTGCCGGTAAGGCTCCGGTCAACGTTTCTATGCATCGGGGCCTTTCGCGGGGCGCTTGCCTTCCCGGCTGTTCTTCAGTGCCGAGGACAAGGCAGGAAGGTAGTCGCCCACCTGGGCCAGGATGCCGCCCAGCATCTTGTTCACGCCCTCGCCGCCGTTCAGCACGGTCATCTGGCCCACGTGCGAGAAAGGCTCGGCCGCTGCGGCGATGATGGCCGGCATGTTTTCGGCCAGCTGCTGCGAAATGACGGCGTCCTGGTTGGTCCCGAGTGCTTCGGCCCGCGCCTTGATGCCGTCTGCCTCGGCCAGCGCCTTGGCCTTGATGGCGGAGGCCGCGGCGTCACCGCGGGCCCTGGTGGCAGCGGCTTCGGCCTCGCCGGTGACCTTCGTGGCTCCGGCCGCGGCCGCCGCGGCAGTGGCGTTCGCCTGGGCCTGCAGCTCCGTCCGGCGGGCGTTGGCCTGGGCCTCAAGTTCCGTCCGGCGGGCCAGCGCTTCGGCGGCGCTGATGTCCGCCGCCTTCTGGCCCTCCGCGTCTGTGCGCTTGGCGTATGCCTTGGCGTCGGCGGGCTTCCGGACCGTGGTCTGGAGCTTCTGCTCCTCCCGGTCCGCCTCAAGCTTGGCCACTTCCGTTTCCTGGACGACGACATGCTGCCGCGCCGTCGCATCCGCCAGCGGTCCCGCCTGGGCGGCCTCGGCTTTGGCCCGCTCGGCGTTCGCTTGCGCCACCGACTGCCGGATGGCCGAAACACTCTGCGCGTCCGCGATCATTGCAGCCGCCTCGGCCTCCTTCTCGGCCGCCTCGCGGTTCCGCGTGGCCTCCGCGATCCGGGCCTCCATTTTGACCTGGGCGATGTGGGGCTTGGCGATGTTCTGGATGTACCCCGTGGGGTCCTGCAGGTCCTTGATCTGCAGCGAATCCACCACCAGCCCCAGCTTCTCCATTTCCACTCCGCTGGCGCTGCGGACCTGGGACCCCAGCTTGTCCCGTTCGCGGATGATCTCTTCCACGGTCATGCTTCCGATGATGGACCGCAGGTGGCCCTCAAAGACGTTGTAGACCTGGCTTTCCATCTTGGGCTGCTGGCCCAGGAAACGCCTAGCCGCATTTGCGATAAACGGCGGGGCATCACCGATTTTGTAAATTACCACGCCTTCCACAATCACCTGGATGCCCTGCGAAGTCACGCAGGAAACCTTTAGCTCCGTTTCATTCAGCGTCAGGGAAAGCGTGCGGACGGTCTGCAGGCCCGGAAATACCAGGGCGCCCTTTCCGGTGACAATCTTAAAGTCCATTCCGGCCCGGGTTTCCAGGGTTCCGCGGGTCAGGCCGGAGATGATCAGGGCCTCATTTGGCTCCGCCACTTTCCACATCAGTTTGATGGCCCCCCAGACAAAGCCGACCACCAGAATTGCCCCGATAATCGCGGCAAGAAGCGGGAAGAATGCTGACAGATCCGGCATGACGAGGTCCTTTCGCGCGTGCGGAACAGGCCTCGCCGCACAGCCCCAATAAATGCAACTGCTCAGGCCCTGCCGGTATTGCGCGTCTCCAATTCCGGCCAGCTGGCCAGCTGTTGTAGACAGTCTGGTTGGCGCCCGCCCAAGAGTCCAGAGCGCGGGCTGTTGTGTGGGGTTTCAACAGGCTGGATCTCGACCGGCTCGATCACCGGTTCCTATTTGCCGAGGATCTCGCGGGCAACCCGCTGGGCCTCGATCTCCTCAGGGGCAACGGTGGTTCCGCGGAGGTATCCGGCGGTGGCCATGATTTGCCGCAGCTCGGCTTGCGTGCGCGGCGTGCTCACTCCGTGGTGGGCCATGGCATGGCAATTGGCGCAGAGCGGAACCAGATCCGTGAGCGGATCCAGCTGGTAGCCGCCGCCGAGTTGGGCCGCCGGCACCACATGGTGGACGTCGATGAAGTCTTTGCCGAGCTCCCCGTACGCCAGTTCGAAGGAGAACCCGCAGGCCGCGCAGCTGCTGCCGCGGTGCGCGATACATGCCCGCCGGGCCGCCGCATCACGCTCGTACCGGTTGGCGGTGACGCTCACGACGGCGGTCTCGGGGTACGTGCCGGGCACAGGTTGGGTGGGGTCTGGCCCTTGCGCCGGCCCGTGAGTGGCCCAGAGCGCCCGGACCGCGGCTTCGTCGCCGGACTCCAGCGCCACGCCTTCGATTTCGGTACTGTTCCACCCGACGTCGGCCACTGCCTCGGTGAGGACCGCGGCGGGCACCTGATCGCCCAGCGGCAGGAGCGCATCGAACGCCACCTGCGCGATGAACTCCGCGTTTTCTGAGAGCACCACGCCATGGCCGATCAGGCCGGGGCCGTGCGCTCCCAGCAGGAGCAGCCACACGCCGGTGCCGGGGGCAACGCTCCGGCCCACGCTCCAGGGCTCCAGGTGGAGCCCTGTCGCGGCGACCTGTTCAGTAACAGCCGGGTAGTTCCAGCGGTTCCAGCCGGCCGGGTCCCAGCCCAGAATGATGTCGCTCATGGGGCCATTGTTGCAGGCCCAATGGCCCGTGCCGCCTTTGGCGCGAACGGACACTTGCGGCCCTGATTTCCAAGCGCGAACTGGCAGCTATTACCCTCAAGACCGAGTTTTGAGGGGATTACCTGCAGGTTCGCGCCAGAGGGTGGGCTTCAAGTGTCCGTTTGCGCTGGACCCCGTGCGTGGCACTTAGCGGCCACGCGTCTCAGAAAGCGGCCCCGCGCCGCCGTCGGCCGCTAAGGAGCACAAAGAAGCCGGTGCAGCTGTTCGCGGAACGCGGCAACTGCACCGGCGAGGTAGGACGAATATTCAGAACTTATGGATCATTTCTCATTCGCGGCTCCTGTATCCCGGCCTGTCATTTCCGGGCTATTTCCTCTCGCCGGACATGTTCCTGGAGAACAGCCAGCCAGCAGCTAGCATCGCTACGCCCAGCACAAGGTGGGTCCAGTTGTCAGCCATGTTGAACGACAGGAAGTTGGCCGCCGAGTCAACGCCGACACTGAGCCCGAAAATGCTGAGGATGATGTACAGCGCGCCTGCTCCGATGAGGAAGTTCCGTGCGCCATGTTCGGTCCGGGACATCGCCCAGCCCGTTGCGCCGATGGCCAGCTGCACAATATTGAGCAGCATGGACACCTGGAACATGCCAAGGAACATGGCATGGGAATCAGGTCCCAGGAACATCAATTCGCTGTACTGGGTGGTGACGCCGGGGATAAAGCCCAGGGCACCCACCACCAACAACAGGATACCTACTCCCATGCCGGCATTCTGGACGTCTGCGCGCCCAAAATGAACGTGTGCATGTGGGGATGCGGTAGTCATTTTTTTCTGCCTCCAACCACTGATTGCGGACATTCCAATTTTACGGCGGACCCGTGGAAAAAGCGCCGGTACAAGCCCGGATGGGGACTTCTGCCCAGCTACATAAGCGATCCGGATGAGGCGCCCCGACAGTCTGAACGCCCAACGACGGCTCCATCGCCGGCGGCGGCCGTCCCGCCGTCGTCGTCCGGTTCTTCGCCTGCCACGGGCCACCCTGCCGGCGGTGGTGCAGTCGGTGAACAAGGACAGGCAGTGCAACATGGTGTGTTCGCGGGAGCCGGGCCGGATGGTGTGCGCCCACCTCCGCGCCGGTCACGGGTTCACGATCAGCGCGGCGGACTACGAACTCTGGTGAGGCACGTCTCGCACGGAGAACGAGCCTGTCGAAGCCCGGTCCGACGGCCCGGCCGTGACACCATGGGACACGATGAAACTGCGCGCTGATCAGACCGGAGACCGTGGCCTTCCCATGCCCTTGTGGCTGCAGGGAGGCCTCGAAACGGCGCAGGCTGCCATCATCTCCGCGCTCCTGGTGGTGGTTCCCATTGTGGCCGTGTGGGCCACCGCGGGCTTCCAGAACACCACCTTTGATGCCCTGGCCCGCCTCGCCGGCCAGGGCTGGCTGCTGATTCACGGGGTGCCGCTGCAGCTCGCCGTCGTGTCCGGTGAGGCTGGTGCGGCCGGCAGTCCAGGCTCCGGCCTGCTGACCCTGGTGCCCCTGGGCCTGACCCTGATCCCGTTTTTGCTCGCATGGCGTGCGGGGCGGCGCTTGGCCCGGGCCTCCTATACGGACCAGCTGTGGCAGGCACTGCTCGGGTCCTGGGTGGTCTACTCGGCGTTCGGCGCTGCCACCGGCTTTGTGTGCCGCACGGCCGACGTCGTCATTAACATCTGGTTGGCAATGCTTATCCCGCTGATCCCGTTCGCCCTCGGCATGGTGATCGGCGCCCGCCGCGAGGCAGGCTCGTGGAGCCGGTTGATCGGCGTCGACGCAGTCGACTGGATCTCGCGTACCAGCCAGCATTCCCGCTGGGCCGGCTCCTATTTGGGCTCCGCGGCGAAGGCGGGCTGTGTGGCTCTTCTGGCGGCCTTTGCGCTCGCGGGTGTGCTCCTGGCGGTGGACCTCTTTATCCACTGGAACCTGGTGATTGCTGTCTATGAAGCGCTCGACGCCGGAGCGGTTGGGGGTGCGGCGCTCACCATCGCGCAGCTTGGGTATTTGCCCAACCTCGTGGTTTTTGCGCTGGCCTGGGTCTCGGGCTCGGGCTTCGCCCTGGGCGTGGGCTCGCAGGTGGGGCCGTTGGGCACCGCCACCGGGCCACTGCCGTCCATTCCGGTCTTCGCCGCCATCCCGTCGGGTCCGCTGGACTACGGGTTCGTGGCGCTGGTGCTGCCCGTTCTGGCGGGTATCCTGGCCGGCTGGTGGTTCTTGCGCGAGGGCGAAAACCACTTCGACGAGTGGCTCTCCATCAAGATTGACGCGCGCTGGTTCACGGCCATGATGTCCACGCTTGCCCTCGGCGCGTTGGTAGGGGTTGTGTCCGGTCTGCTGGCCGCGGGCCTGGCCTGGCTGGCCCGAGGCTCCGCCGGCCTCGGGCGCCTCACCGCCATCGGACCCGACCCCTTGTGGATGGGACTCTGGATTGCCGCGGAGGTTGGCATCGGCGTTGTGATCGGTTATGCGGCCGGACCGTGGCTGGAACGCCAGCAGCACGTGGATGAGGAAGCGGAACTTGCCCGCTGACCTTCGTGGCTGCGGCTGGTGTGGCTGCTACCGGAGACCCGGCAGCGAGCTTTCCAGCTGGACCCGGCAATTGGAGAGCGCCTGGTCGGTAAGGGCCTCGCGTGAGCAGGTCTGGAAGTCCTGGACCTGGCGGAAAAACAGCGCCGTAGCGAGGATGACCAGCAGCATGATCAGCGATACCACCAGCCCCGAAATGGTGCCGAACAGGACCAGCTTGGACTCCTTGAGCCTGGCCGACCTGACCAGCAGGAGGACACCCAGCACAAAGCTCGCCGCGGTCAGGATGCCGGTGAGCCAGAGGTAGCTGACGTCGAGCTGGTAGACGAAGAAAGCGCCCAGCACGGTGACAATGAAGATCCGGAACAGGTTGCGGGTTTTGGTGAGCGAGTCCTTGGCGGCCTCGCTGAGCGGCTGTTTGGTCCGTTGCTGGCCAGCCGGTTCCGGGGTGTTGTTCATGTTTTCCAGCCTACGCGAGCGTGCCCATAAGCTAGACCCATGCGCATCGTAGTCCTCGTTTCCGGTACCGGGTCCAATCTCCAGTCAGTCATCGACGCCGTCAAGGCAGGGGAGCTGGACGTGGAAATCGCCGCGGTAGGTGCCGACCGGGAGGGGACCTACGGCGTCGAACGATCCTCGGAAGCCGGGCTGGAGACGTTTGTGGTCAACTTCAACTCCTTCCCCACCCGCGACGAATGGGATGCAGCACTGACCGCCCGCGTGGCTTCGTACGCTCCGGACGTGGTGGTGTCCTCGGGCTTTATGCGCATCGTCAGCGCCGACTTCATCGCTGCCTTCAACGGCAAGTACCTCAACACCCACCCCGCCCTGCTGCCCGCTTTCCCCGGCGCCCACGGCGTCCGCGATGCCATGGCCTACGGCGTGAAGGTCACCGGCTGCACGGTGCACTGGGCCGACGCCGGGGTGGACACCGGGCCCATCATCGCCCAGGAAGCCGTCACGATTGAACCGGGCGAAACCGAGGAATCGCTGCACGAACGCATCAAGGTGGTGGAGCGCCGCCTCCTGGTCAACACCCTGGCAGCCCTCGCCACCGCTTCCTAACCCCACCCACCCCCCCCAACCCTCTCCCAACTAGGTAGCGCTATCTGTCGTTTTGACCGCCCAAAACGACAGATAGCGCTACTTAGTTTGGCAGGGTGGCAGGAACCTGTGGATAACTCCAGCGGCGTTTTCGCGGGGCTGCCAACATGGGCACATGAAAGTTCCACGTTCTCTGCCGCAGCCGCTGGCTGTGCTGCCGTTCACTTTGAAAGAAGCGGCCGACGCCGGGATCACCGAACGGCAGTTACGTCACCAGGGTCTGGGGCGGCCCACCCGTGGAGTCCGAGTGCCAAGGGCGGACGACGACGCCGGGTACGGCCTGGCGCCCAACATCCGGCCGTACACCCAGGTCACGGAGTTCGCTGCAGCTTCGCACGCCTCTGCGTTCTTGTTGTGGTCCTTCCCGGGGTTCCTGCCGGGGAGCGATGAACCACTGATTCATATCTCGCGCCCGGACACAGTAGCCATCATGCGCCGTCCGGGGGTGAAGGGTCACAGGGGCCAGTTCTTTGCCGACGAAATTGTCACCCACAACGGCCTGGTGATCACGTCCCGGACGCGGACGTGGCTGGATTGCGCCCGGAAGATGAGCATTGACGAGCTGACTGTGGTTGCCGATCACCTGGTGAGGATTCCCAGGCCTGATTTCGAGGGCAGATCCGAGCCCTATGCGACGCCGGCCGGCCTGGCGGAAATGCTCGACCGGCACAAAGGAACGCCCGGCATTCAGAAGGCGCGCCTTGCCCTTGAGCAGGCCCGGATCGGGTCCGACTCCGCCCCGGAAACCAAACTTAGGCTGGCACTGGAGAACCGCGGGCTGCCAGAACCGCGACTGAACGTTCCCGTGGAACTGGGCGTCGGCGTCGTACGTCAACCGGATCTCGCCTATCCGGAACAAAAAGTTGCAGTGGAGTACGACGGCGAAGGCCATTCCGAGACGGCGCAGATCGTCCGCGACATTGCCCGCGAAGAGGACTTTGCCAGGGCGGGGTGGTTGATGGTCCGGATCTCGAGACGGCAGATGGAGAACGAAGCCCGTGCCGCCGTCGCCAAAGTCCGTTCAGCGCTGATGAACCGCGGCTGGTCTACCTAGTTGGGGGGGCGACGCCGGGGGCTACTCGAGGCGGCGCTGCTTGGTTTCGGGGGAGAAGAACGCCATCCACAGGACGGCCACCAGCACCAGCCCACCGGCCAGGGCGAAGGACGTGGCCAGGCCGAGCTCGGGCCAGAAGTAGTTCGCAAATATCAGGGGCCCAAAACCAGCCCCCAGCCGCGAAAATGTTGATGCCCAGCCGAAACCCGTGCCGCGGAGCTCGGTGGGGTACAGCTCAGACACGTACGCGTAGAGCACCGGAATCGCTATCTGCACCACAAACCCGAACACCAGCAGCCAGAATATCGCGGCGGTGGGGATGTCCACCACAATCGCCACGATCACCAGGGTCAGCGCGGACAGCGGGCCCGTGATGGCAAGGATCCATTTGCGGCCCACACGCTCCACCAGCAGCGCGGCCACAACGACACCCAAAAGCCCAACCGCCGCCATGGACGCCGTGGTCACAAACGCCTTGTACTCGGCGAAACCAGCGCCGATCAGGATCCGTGGCATCCATGTCAAGGACAGGTAGTAGACCAGCAGGATGCTGAAGAACAGGGCCCAGGCCGTGGCCGTGATCTTCCAGTTGAACTGCCACACCAGCCGCAGCTGATGCCAGGCGCTGCCGGCGGAGAGCCGCGGAACTTCCTGCGCATCGGGCAGGCTGTAGGCGCGGGGTTCGGCGCCGGTTGCTGCCACGAGGTCGTCGATGACCTTGGCAGCTTCCTCGCGGCGGCCCTTGCGGATGAGGAACAGCGGAGACTCCGGAACGCTGCGCCGGACCCAGAACACCAGGAGCGCAGGCAGCACCATCACCAGCATGGTCAGCCGCCAGTCGCCGAACACGGCCACGAGGCCTGCGGACACAAAACCGGCAAGGGCCGCGCCCACCGGCCACCAGCCGTCCATCGCGGTGAGGACCTTCCCGCGCTGCTTGCGTGGTGTGAACTCACCCACGAGCGCGTAGTCCACCGGTATGCAGCCGCCCAGACCGAAGCCGGCCATAAACCGGAACACGCAGAACCAGATGAAATCGGGGGAGAAGGCGCCCAGGACCGTGAACAGCGAGAAGATCAGCAGCGTGGCCGTAAATGCCTTCTTCCGCCCGATCGTGTCCGCGATGGTGCCCCACACAAACGCGCCCAGGGCCATGCCGATCAGGTTCGAAGTACCCACCCAGGCCACTTCGCCGGGAGCCAGGGCCCAGTGCGTCGAGAGCAGCGGGATGAGGATGCCGTTAAGCGTCACGTCCCAGGCATCGAACATAAAGCCGAGGCCGCCGATCACGAAGATCCGCCCCTGGACTTTCCAACGCCAGGGCAGTTCCTGGACCACCTGTTCGCCGCTGGGCACAGTGGTGTAAGTATTCATCGCAGCCTCCTGTGAAAACTCTAACCGTGCCCACTGACGTTCACACTGCCGCCGGCAAGCGGGGCAAACCGCACAACACGATAAACTGGGCCCATCCCCACCAACCGCGGCACTGT
The DNA here is from genome assembly GCF_023913815.1 of Pseudarthrobacter cellobiosi. Classification (NCBI taxonomy): domain Bacteria; kingdom Bacillati; phylum Actinomycetota; class Actinomycetes; order Micrococcales; family Micrococcaceae; genus Pseudarthrobacter; species Pseudarthrobacter cellobiosi. Next base: position 217,209 of record NZ_JAMXBK010000022.1, on the reverse strand, counting down.
TCCGCGAGATCAGACGGAGACTTTTTGTGAGCGCCACGCAGCCTGACCGTGTATCCATCGACCGTGTTCCCATCCGCCGGGCGCTGATCTCGGTTTACGACAAGACCGGGCTGGAGGATCTCGCCAAGGGCCTGCACGCAGCCGGCGTGAAGATCGTCTCCACCGGTTCCACGGCCAAGAAGATCGCCGCGGCCGGTATCCCGGTCCAGGAAGTCGAAGAAGTCACCGGGTCTCCGGAAATGCTGGACGGCCGCGTCAAGACGCTGCACCCGCGCGTTCACGGCGGCATCCTGGCGGACCGCCGCGTCCCCGCGCACATGGAAACCCTCGCCGGCATGGAGATTGAAACCTTCGACCTGGTGGTGGTGAACCTCTACCCGTTCGTTGAGACGGTGAAGTCCGGCGCCGCGCAGGACGATGTCGTTGAGCAGATCGACATCGGCGGCCCCGCCATGGTGCGTTCGGCAGCGAAGAACCACGCCGCCGTCGCCATTGTTGTTGACCCCACGTTCTACGGCTCCGTGGTCACCGCCGCCGCTGAGGGCGGCTTTGACCTGAAGACCCGACGGCGGCTGGCCGCCAAGGCGTTCGCCCACACCGCGTCCTACGACAACGCCGTGGCCACCTGGACTGCCAGCCAGTTCCTGGATGAAGACGGCGACGGCATTATCGACTGGCCTGCCTACGCCGGCCTGTCGCTGGAGCGCTCCGAGGTTCTCCGCTACGGCGAAAACCCGCACCAGCAGGCCGCCCTCTACGTGGACAAAGCAGCCCCGGCCGGCATCGCGCAGGCCGACCAGCTGCACGGCAAGGCCATGAGCTACAACAACTTCGTCGACGCCGACGCCGCCCTCCGCGCCGCGTTCGACTTCGCCGAGCCCGCCGTCGCCATCATCAAGCACGCCAACCCGTGCGGCGTCGCCGTTGGTTCCGCCGATGCTGCAGACCCGATCGCCGACGCCCATGCCAAGGCCCACGCCTGCGACCCCGTTTCGGCCTTCGGCGGCGTCATCGCTGCCAACCGCACGGTCACCGCGGCCATGGCCGAGACCGTCGCCGGCATCTTCACCGAGGTTGTCATCGCGCCGGACTTCGAGCCGGAAGCCGTGGAGATCCTGGCCAAGAAGAAGAACATCCGCCTGCTCGCACTGCCCGAAGGCTACGACCGCTACCCGGCAGAAATGCGCCAGGTTTCAGGCGGTGTGCTGGTCCAGATGAGCGACAAGGTGGACGCCGACGGCGACAACCCCGCCAACTGGACCCTCGCCGCCGGCGAAGCCGCTGACGAAAAGACCCTCGCGGACCTCGCCTTCGCCTGGACCGCGTGCCGCGCGGCCAAGTCCAACGCCATCCTGCTGGCCGACAACGGCGCTGCCGTGGGCATCGGCATGGGCCAGGTCAACCGCCTGGACTCCTGCAAACTCGCCGTCGAGCGGGCCAACACGCTGGGCGTTTCTGTGGAGTCCGACGTCGACGGCGCCGGCGGTGCGTCCAATACCAGCGCGAGTGGCGCTCCGCAGCGCGCCAGCGGCGCCGTCGCAGCCTCCGACGCGTTCTTCCCGTTCGCTGACGGCCTGCAGATCCTGATCGACGCCGGCGTCCGCGCCGTGGTCCAGCCCGGCGGTTCCGTCCGGGACGAGGAAGTCGTCGCCGCGGCCAACGCGGCCGGCATCACCATGTACTTCACGGGTGCCCGCCACTTCTTCCACTAAGCGGTTAAACGTCGACGGCGCCTGTCCCCGCTGAGGGGACAGGCGCCGTCGGGCCTTAACGGGCAGCTAGGAAGGACGTGGTGCCGGGTCCGCGCCCCGCTGCATGAGGCGCGGACCCCCTTCCGGAAGCCGAAGCTCCCGGGGCTTTGCATCGGCCATTCGCTGTTTGGTCCAGTACTCGAGGATCTCCCCGTGGGTCTGGGCCGATTTGCTGTGGCTGACGGATCCGTTCCGGGATGCCTCGTCAGGCGAGGTTTTCCTAGGCTGCTGCTGCAAAGTTGTACGTTTCCCAGATGACAGTGCCCCAGTACGGTCCGTACATCACGGACGACCCGTTGTAGCCGTAGCTGTTGATCGAGTTCTGCAAGCCATCGGAGCCCGTGCCGATGAACCACGGGCCGCCGGATGAACCGCCGGTCATGTCGCAGGGGATGCCTTGGGTATTGAACTGCGGGTTGTTGGTGTCATTGGTGGCCGTGCCGGTGCAGCTCCAGAGGGAGGCGCCGTTAAAGGGCGATGCCTGGGGGTATCCGTAGGACTGGTAGGTCAGGCCGCGCGGCTGGTTGAAGGCAACACCGGAACCCCCCACGACGTCCGTCAGGAGCTGCCCGCCGAGCGGATTCATGACCGCGAAGCCAGTGTCGTACGTCATGTCCCCGTTGGCGGTCCACTGGGTGGGGGCGTACAAGGCCTTGGCCGTCCACCTGCCGTATGGAGCGTTGCCGTTGTCGTAGGCCGGGACGAACGCGAAGTTGGTGACGAACGCGCCGGGCCCTTCGTTGATGCAGTGTCCAGCAGTGGCCACCGTACTCTTGTTGGCAGTGGAGACGGCGTTGCCTGAACAGACGTAGTTAGTGCCGCCCAAGGTGAAGAAGACCTTGCCGATGTGGCCCACCGGGGTCTCAAGCTTGGCGATGGTCGGCTTGGCCTTGGTGCCTCTGACCTTGGTGGAGGCTCCCTTTTCCACCGAAATGGCGTTGGAGGTGTTGCCTCGTTCCACTGCCTTGTCGGCGAGGACGTCGCCGGGAATGGCGGCGCGCATCCTGTCTGCAGTCCAGTAGTCGGCAACCCCGGTGCTGTCCACCGCAGCGCTGGTAACGGATGGTGCCGACTTGTCGTCCGACGCCGGGGCAGCGGCTGTTGCGCCAGCGGCGCCAACCAGCGCCAATATGGCAGCTGCAGAAAGGCTCATGAGGCTGGCCGCCAGAGACCTGGTACGCGTCATTGTTGTCCTGTCTTGTACTTGTGAAGGCGTTCCCAGCAGAGCCCACCGCGTGACCCATGTAACTTATCGAGACATGACAAATTTGTAAATAGTAGTGACGCCTCGAGTATGCTCCGCAAACACGGCCCGGATCGGCTGGTACCGGTGCGCCGCTCTGGTCAAAACGCTTTTCGAAGGGTACTTTTTCTATACAGTGGCACGTCCGATCTGGGCTCCGGACTCTATGCGAATTGGGGCCCCATCGTGATTGCTTTCTGGAAGTCCGCCAAGAAGTCGGCCGTGCATGGCCGGCATTTTGCAGCCGAAGGGAGCGTCCAGGGCGCTTCCCCGGATGTTGAGGCCTACGCAGCAGCCGTGCAATTGCGGGACGTCGATCCCGTCCATTCGTTCACCGCGACGGAGGAACTGCGCCGGCAGGACCCCAAGTACGTGCAGCTCTGGCCCAGTGACATACCCCACAAGCGGCGCTGACCGGATCCTCACCTGCGCCGGTGGCTCCCGGAGGTAAAGCGCGACGGCGGCTGGCGGCCCGGGGTGCGCACCGCCGTCGGGCGTTCTCCCATGTCCCAGTCCGCTGTAATGCAGGGCCGTCCGGTCGCCCCGGTACGGTTCAAAGCCGTGTCCTCAGGTAAGTTAGGGGTGGTGAAATAGAACAAAATTTCCAAAAAATCAGCCGACCTCCAGGGAGACGCCCGCGCATGTCCAAGATTATCTATACCCACACCGACGAAGCGCCGATGCTGGCTACTTATTCGTTCTTGCCGATCATCGAGGCGTTTGCTTCGACCGCAGGTGTGGAGGTGGAGACCCGTGACATTTCGCTCGCAGGCCGCATCATCTCCGTGTTCGGTGACTACCTCACCCCGGAACAGCAGATCGGCGACGCCCTTGCTGAACTGGGTAAGCTGGCAAAGACGCCGGACGCCAACATCATCAAACTGCCCAACATCAGCGCTTCCATCCCGCAGCTGAAGGCCGCCGTCGCCGAGCTCCAGGGCCAGGGCTACAACCTGCCGGATTACCCGGACAACCCCTCCTCGGACGAGGAAACGGCCGTCCGCTCCCGCTACGACAAGATCAAGGGCTCCGCTGTGAACCCGGTCCTGCGCGAGGGAAACTCGGACCGCCGTGCACCGCTGTCCGTCAAGAACTACGCCCGCCAGAACCCGCACTCCATGGGTGCCTGGTCCGCGGATTCCAAGACCAACGTTGCCACCATGTCGTCTGATGACTTCCGCGCGAACGAGAAGTCCGTGGTCATCGGGTCCGACGGCACCATCGCCCTCCAGCTGGTCCGCGAAGACGGCTCGGTCAAGGTCCTGAAGAAGGCCTTTCCCGTGCTGGCCGGCGAGGTCATCGACGGCACTGTCATGCGCGCCGCAGCGCTGGACGAGTTCCTGGCGGCCCAAGTAGTTCGCGCCAAGGAGGAGGGCGTCCTGTTCTCCGCGCACCTGAAGGCCACCATGATGAAGGTCTCGGACCCCATCATCTTCGGCCACGTGGTGAAGGCCTACTTCTCCGAACTGTTCGAGACGTACGGCAAGCAGCTCACCGCCGCCGGACTGAGTCCCAACAACGGCCTGGCCGCCATCCTGAGCGGTCTCGAAGAGCTGCCGGAGGACGTCCGTGAAGGCGTGAAGGCGCTCATCCAGAAGGGCCTCGACGACGGCCCGGCCCTGGCCATGGTGGACTCCGACAAGGGCATCACCAGCCTCAACGTGCCCTCCGACATCATCGTGGACGCTTCCATGCCCGCCATGATCCGCTCCTCCGGCCACATGTGGGGCCCGGACGGCCAGGAAGCCGACACCCTGGCGGTCCTCCCGGACAGCTCCTACGCCGGCATCTACCAGGTTGTCCTGGACGACTGCCGCGCCCACGGCGCCTTCGACCCCACCACCATGGGGACCGTCCCGAATGTTGGCCTCATGGCCCAGGCCGCTGAGGAATACGGCAGCCACGACAAGACGTTCGAGATCCAGGAAGCCGGCACCGTGCAGATCGTCGACGGCACCGGCGCTGTGCTGATCGAACACGAGGTTGCCCCGGGTGACATCTGGCGCGCCTGCCAGACCAAGGATGCCCCCATCCGCGACTGGGTCAAGCTGGCCGTAACCCGCGCCCGCGCCTCCAAGACGCCCGCAGTGTTCTGGTTGGACGAGACCCGCGCGCACGACACCAACCTCATCGCCAAGGTCAACGAATACCTCAAGGACCACGACACCGAGGGCCTGCAGATCGAAATCATGTCCCCGGTGAAGGCAACTGCCTTCACCCTGGAGCGCATCCGCAAGGGCGAGGACACCATCTCCGTCTCCGGAAACGTGCTCCGCGACTACCTCACGGACCTGTTCCCCATCCTGGAACTGGGCACCAGCGCCAAGATGCTGTCGGTTGTTCCGCTGATGAACGGTGGCGGCCTCTTCGAGACCGGCGCCGGCGGATCTGCTCCCAAGCACGTCCAGCAGCTGCTCAAGGAAAACCACCTGCGCTGGGACAGCCTGGGTGAATTCCTGGCTCTGGCCGTCAGCTTCGAGCACCTGGCCACCACCTCGAACAACGCCCGCGCGCAGGTCCTGGCAGACACCCTGGACAAGGCGACGGGAACCTTCCTGCTGGAAAACAAGTCGCCGAGCCGCCGCGCCGGCGAGCTGGACAACCGAGGCAGCCACTACTTCCTCGCCCGCTACTGGGCTGAGGAACTGGCCAAGCAGACCGAGGACGCGGAGCTGGCGGCATCGTTCGCGGCTGTGGCCAAGGAGCTTTCCTCCAACGAGGACACCATCGTCGGCGAACTTGCCGCGGTCCAGGGCTCAGCGGTGGACGTCGGCGGTTACTACCGGCCGGACGAGGCCAAGGCCTCGGCCGTGATGCGTCCGTCCGCCACGCTGAACAGGGTCATTGCGACCCTGAACTAAGCGGCACCAAACCTTAGAAGGCGGCGCCCCCGGGAAACCGGGGCGCCGCCTTTTTCGTCTAGTCGACTTCGTCTAGTCGACGGGACCGGATGAAGCGCGGGTGAGTTAATACGTGATGTGCCGTCCGTCTGCCCGTCAGTCAGTCGTCCTTGCCTTTGCCTCTATTTCCCTTGTCGTCTGTGGGCGCGGGAGCTACCGGCGCGGTGGCTGCTTTTTGGGCCGCATCCGCAGCGGCGTCCGACTCTGCCTGCTTTTGCGCAGCGGCCGCGTCCTCCGCAGCTTTCGCTGCTGCGGCGTCGGCTACGGCCTTGGCCGCCGTCAGGTCGGCGCGGACGGCAGTGGCGGCCGTCGTGATGCTGCGCCGGCGTTCCTCGGAAACCTGCCCGGTCCCCGCAGCGGAGGCAAGATCGGCCTCGAGCCTATCCAAGGCTGCCAGTCCTCCAGCGGGGTCATTATTGGCTGCGGCCTGGCTGACGCCGAGGACTCGTTCCTGGAGTTGGCGGGCGGCATCACGTTGAAGGCCGGTCTCAGCCGGACCGCACGCTGCCAGTGAACCGGCGAGCAGAAATGCTGCTGCTGCTGCTGTCAGGCGTTTGGCAGTGGCCGAACGCCCGCGGTGCTTCGGTGCAGGGCTCATGGTTCCACGCTCTCCTGAAGTTCCTTGAGGTGGTCGCCCAAGGTGCCGGTGACGGCGGGGTAAGGAACGACGTCGGGCGTTGGCTGAGGTGCCAGGCTGAAGGTCAGCGTCGCTGCGGCTGCTCCAGCGGCGAGCACGCCCAATGCGATGACCGTCCAGAGCCGCCTTCCGGTGTGGCGGAGACGAGACAAGTCCGGGACCCAGCCGCGCGCGTCGGAACCGCGGGTGACATCCGCTTGTTTCTTGCTGGCCCGGACTAGGGGCAGGTCTGATTCAGCGGTGATGGCGATGGACGGCGGCCTGAACGGCATGGCCGGGAGTACGCGGGTTGTCGCCGGTTCGAGCTCGCCCGGGGCGGACACGGGTGACACCAGGGCCTGACGCAGAACGGATTCAACATCGGACGCGACGGGACGTTCCAGCGGTTCGATGGCAGTCATGGAACGGATCAGATCAGCCCACTCCGCCGGAAGGTCAGCGGGGATCTCGGGTGCCCGGTGCAACCTGGCCACCGCGGATTCAACGGCGCTGCCCGGGAACTCAACGGTTTGCTTGACGCATTCCAGCAGTACCAGACCCAGTGAGTAGATATCAGTGGCGGGCGACAGGGGAGAACCCATGGCTTGCTCCGGACTGAGATATGCGGCCGTCCCCACCATGGTTCCCGTGGCGGTCAGCCGGGCTGAATCCGCCATCCTGGCGATGCCGAAATCCGTGAGTTTGGGTCGTAAAGGTTCGCCCGGACGGATCTGTACGAGCAGGATGTTCCCGGGCTTGATGTCGCGGTGGATGATGCCCAGGCTGTGCACGTAGGCCAGCGCGTCAGCTACGCCTGCCCCGATGACTGCAAGCTCGTCCAAGGGAACTGCACTGTGCCTGATCCGGCTGCGGAGGTCCTGGCCCTCCACGAGTTCCATTGTCAGGAACGGCCGAGGTTCGTCCAGGACACGGGTATCGATGCCTGCATCGAACAGCGTGACCAGGCTGGGATGGTTGAGCGTTGCCAGCAGCTGGATTTCGGCTTCCTGGCGCCTGAGCTCATTGGCATCCGGTGCCTGTGGGGCAAAGAGCTTCAGGGCGACATCCCTGCCCAGGTTTTCGTCCCGGGCGCGGTAGACGGATGACATGCCGCCGCGGCCGATTATGTCCGCCAGCCGATAGCGTCCGCCGAGCACTTCATTCTTAGTGGAGCTAGGCGAATTCGCCACCATGACCCGTTCCTCCCGGTGCGCTGCGGCACTATTCTTGCTCAATAATACCGGCCGGTAGGGCATCCTTTAAGCCGTCTGCCGGCACGCCGACGGCCCGGCTAAGAAGTGATTGGGACTTTCTCAGCCGGACCTCCGGTCACAGGGACAAGTGCTGGTAGTTGAGCTCTCTGGTGGCCACCTCCTATCGGAACAGTTGGCTAGGCCGCGAACGGCGGAGCCGGTGCGTTGACGGTCTTAGCCGTCGCAGTCCGCTGAGTGCGGGGTCCGCTAGGCCTTCCGGCGCGGCTTGAGCATCAGCAGTCCGGCAAGCAGCAGGATGAGGGCGAGAGGGATCAGTGAAGCATCCATGCCCGTCTTGGCCAGGGTGGCGGTGCCGCCCTGGCCTGAGGTGTTGCCCATGGTGGTTGCTGCGGAAGATACCGAACCGGTGCTGGTGCCGGCGGGAACAACAGTGATACCGGTCGTGCCACCTCCCGTGGTGCCGGTAGTTCCGGTTCCTGGGTCCGTGGTGCCGGTAGTTCCGGTTCCTGGGTCCGTGGTGTCCGTACCGGGGGTTTCAGTACCCGGGGTTCCACAGCCATCGGTGCCGCCGCCGATGATGACGCATGCATCAATATCAACATTCGCGTCATCAAGGTTGCCGGACGTGTCCAGGCCCAGATCGATATCAACAACGGCAGCCAAGCCGCCGTCGGTACTGCCGAGGATGCCGGCACCGAGGCGAGATTGATGTCCGCTGCTGCGGCTACGTCGGCGGTGGTGTTGCCGATCCCGCTGCTGAGACCAGGGCGGATGCGGAAAGGTCCTGTCCGCTGGTTGTGTCCGCGGCGCTTGCTGCGGTGGCGCCGAAGGCCAGTAGCCCGCCGGCAAAGAGGGTGCTGAGCAGCCCCCTGCGAAGGTTGCAATTCATGATGATGTCTCCTGAGAAGTTGATGTGGGGCGCTGTTCAGCGCCTGGAGGCCGTGTCCTGCCCATGAAAAAGGGCAGCAGGGCTCAACTAGTCAGGTGAGGAACCGGGGTCGAATGACACCGGTGAAGGGGCGTACTCCGATGATCCGCTGATGGGGAAGGCTTCCGAAAGCGGCAGGTTGAAAGCGAACTCGTCCAGCCAGACAGCAGAGCCTGAGGCGCCGGAGGGCGATGCGCCGCTCCCGGCCCCGGAAGCAGGTCCAGCTGGGGGCGTGGAAGGATCGGCGGTCCAGGGGCTTTCTGCCGGGACTGCGTGCATTTCTGTGCCGGCCGGAACCGGCAGTGACGACATTCCCGTAGCGGACAGCAGGTTCGCGGAAGTGCCGGGGGAGTTTGGGGTGGTATCAGCTGTGATGTGCCCTGAAGCAGCGTGGGCGTCAGTGCCGGTCGGGATATCCCCGGCAACGGCAATCTCTTCAAGCGGCAGCAGCTCGGGCAGCTTGACCGGTGCGGACGGAACGGTCGCATCTACCAGATCCACTACGGGCTTCAGGACAGGCTCAAGAACCGGTGCGGCATCGGTGAGCGGAGGGGCGACTGTCTCAATCAGGTCATTTGCAGCGGTATCCACCACTGCGGCAATCGGGACAGCCACGGCCGTGACGGTCCCCGCCGGAACCACGCTCTTCACCGCAGGGACGGCGGTGATCAGTTGATCAGCCGTGCCCGCCACACTGCCTACTACTGGCTGCAGGAGTCCGGTGGGTGCAGGAGCCGGTGACGCGGCCTCAAGAATGGGCGAGACAGCGCCGGGCAACGGTGCAGTCAGGGACGAAGCCGATGAACTGAGGCTGCCCAGAAGGGATCCTGAATCTCGTGACGAGTCTGCCGTCGCGGCTGAAGCGGAGAGTGTCAGCCAAGTGGCGGTCACCGCACCTGCGAGGAGGAGCGGCCGGAGCGCACGCCACGGCGAGCTAACTTTAGCCATGCGTACCACCCCCGGTACCGTTGAGACCTAACGATTTCAACAGCGTAAGACTCTCGCGTGCAGGAAGTCTAGGGAAACGGATAATAAATCCAGCAAGCTTACTAATTTGTCACTCAGTCATCGATATCCGAAACGAGATCGATATCCGAAACGAGAGTGTCAAACCTATTTACAAGAAAGTCATAGACCCGAACGGAGAGATTTTGCCCTTCAGTGGGAATCATTCAGTGGGCATCGTTCGGGTAGCTGACGCCCAGTTGCCCGCGCACTCCGTCAAAGAGCCGCATCGTTTTGATGGAATCCTCCAGCGGCATGACGGGGCTCTCGGTCAGACCCTGTTGGATGCAGCGGGTCACCTCGCGCAGTTCGTAGGTGTAGCCGATGCCGACGACGTCGAACGCCTCCTTGCGCAGCCCTTCCCGTCCGACGCCGATCACCAACTCCCGCGGATTGTTGATGGAACCGACACTCTGGAGGTAGCCCAGACTGCCGGCCACGGTGGCAGTCCGCGGACCGTACGCCAGGAGCGAGGACGTCAGCTGGGCCTGGGCACCATGGTTGTAGCCGAGCGTCAGCGCATTCTGGGCGTCCACGCCGTCGTCATTAATGAAGCCGGTGGCACTGACGGTCTGCGGGAACCCCAGCGTTCCTACTGCCCACAGCAAGGGGTAGACCGAGATGTCCAGGAGGGCGCCGCCACCGGCCTGCCTGGCCCACAGCCTGGACGTCGGGGAATACGGCGCGGGAAAACCAAGGTCAGCGGTCACCCAATGCACGTCCCCGAGCTCCCCGGACGCGGCAATCTCGAACGCCCGCTGCATGCCCGGGAGGAAGCGGGACCACACTGCCTCCATGAGGAAGAGCTTCCGCTCCCGGGCAAGCGCGACGAGCTCGCTCGCTTCCCTGCCGTTGATGGTGAACGCCTTTTCGCACAGGACGTGCTTGCCCGCATTGAGCGCAGCGAGCACAAACTGGTGGTGCTGGGCGTGCGGCGTGGCGACGTAGACAACGTCCACCGAGTCATCGGCGAGCAGCCGCTGGTAGCCGGGCACGCCGTCGTCGTCCCCGTACGCCTTGGCGAAACCGTAGTCCGCCGCGAAACTCTCCGCAGTGCCCTGTGAGCGGGAACTGACGGCATAGAGCTCGGCGTCTGGGAGCAGTGCCAGGTCCTGCGATACTGACCGCGCGATCCCGCCGGTGGCTATGACGCCCCACCGCAGGCGTCTTCCAGTGGCAGACCGGGGATCCGGATCGGACTGGCTGGACAGCCACGGTGTGGCAATGGGCGCACTCATAGTGCCCATCCTCTCATTCAGACCAGTCCGGGCGTCAGACCAAGGCGCGCGCCGGTTCTTCCGTCAGCCTGCCCTGCTGGAGCCTGAAGCGGCGGTCCGTCTTGTTGGCCAACGCCTTGTCGTGCGTGACCACAAGGATGGTGGTGTTGTGGTCACGCCTGAGCGAGCTGAGCAGTTCGATGATGTGGTCACCGGTCTGCTCGTCCAGGTTGCCGGTGGGCTCGTCAGCGAGGATCAGCTTGGGTTCGTTGGCCAGCGCCCGGGCAATCGCCACGCGCTGCTGCTCGCCGCCGGACAGCCGGTTGATGCGGCGCACCTGCTTCTCCGGGTCCAGCTGCACCTGCTCCAGAAGGTCCGTTGCCCTCTGCCGACGCTCTGTCCTGCGCACGCCCGCGAACTCCATGGGCAGGATGACGTTGTCCATCGCCGAAAGATTCGGGATCAGGTTGAACTGCTGGAAAACGAACCCGATATCCCGGCGCCGGTACTCGGTCAGCTTGCCGTCCGGCATCCCGGCCAGGCTCACGCCGTTGACGACGACGTCTCCGCTGGTCGGTTTGTCCAACGCACCCAGGAGGGACAAGAGTGTGCTCTTGCCGCTGCCGCTCTTGCCGACGATGGACGCCAGCGTGCCCTGCTCCAGAACAAAACTGACGTCGTTGACCGGCTTGATGGTGCGGTCGCCGGAGTTGAAAGTGCGGACCAGGTTCTTGACTTCAATCATGGCTATTCTCCTCGCAGGACTTCGATGGGACGGATGCGTGCCGTGAGCAGTGCAGGGACCAGCGCGCCGATGATAGCCACGCCGAACACCGCTGCGATGCCGGCGGCGATGACCCCGGGGGAGGCGCTGGCGGTGACCGATGTCAGCAGTTGGGAAGCGCCGCCAAGGGGTCCTCCCTGGCCGCCTGGGAAGCCAGCCCCGCCGCCCGGCATTCCGGCGCCGCCTGCAGCGCCGGCCATGGCGGCCCCGCGACCGGTGGTGGTGGCCGCCGTCGTGGTGGTGTTGGTGCTGATCAGCGCGGAAGCGATGCCGCCGCTGGCAAACGAGGCGACGGCGGCGCCCACCGCGCTGCCCATGGCCACGAGGACCAGCGCCTCCAGCACGAACTGCAGGCCGATGGTGCGGTTGGGTGCTCCGATCGCCTTCAGGACACCGATTTCCCGGCGGCGTTCGCGGACCAGCATGACCATGATCAGCAGGATGATCAGCCCGGCGGTGCCCAAGGCTGCTACGAAGGCGATGAACGAGATGTTCTTGACGCTGCCGAGCGAGCTGACGGCGGACTCCAAGTTCTGGCCCTGCGTGACGTCGGCCTTGTCGGTGCCGAGGGCGGACTCAAGCGCGGCCTTGGCGGTTTCGAGATTTTCCATGCTGTCCACGGTGACGATCATCGATGACAGCTCACCGGGCAGTTCCGCGATGGTCTGGGCCGTGGGGAGGGTCAGGTACAGGGCGTTGTTGCCGAACGTGGTGCCTGAATCGAAGAGGCCAGCCACAGAGAACGTCTCGTCGTTGATGGTGAAGGTGGAACCGATGGCCAGGTTGTTCTTCTCGGCCAGAGTGGTTCCCAGGAGGGCATTGGCGGACTCAGCCGTGTAGTCGCCCAGGCCAGTGCCTTCGGTGATGGCAAGGGCCTTGCCGGTGGTGTCCACTTCGCCGCCGATTCCGGTTGCAGTGATCGGGAGGGAGCGAACCGGCTGCGCGGTGGTGGTTCCGGTGGTGCCGTTTGCGGCCTGGTTCCGTCCACCTAGGGTGCCAGCGTCGATGGCTGCGGTAAGGCTCGTGGTCAACGTGGTGGCGTTCTGTCCGGCGGGACCGCCCTGGCCGCCGCCGGGGCCGGCTTGGGTGCCGGCCGCCGTCTGCACTGCCGCTTCGGCGGCGTTCCGCAGCCGGAGTGAGCTGGTGCCGACGACGGAGGTTACGTTGGAGACGGCCGCTGCGGTGGCGGCCTGCTCGGCAGTCAGCGGTTCGCCGCCGCCTTCGAAGCCCTGGCCGCCGGCCGGGTTGACGGTCAGGACGGTCCCGACGGATGCGTTCAGCTCCTGGACTTTGGCTCCGACGGCCTGATTGGCCACCAGCATGGCCAGTGCAAGTCCGATCGCGACGGCCAGGACTGCCACCACAGCAGCTGTTCGGACCTTGTTTCTGAAGGCATTGCCAACACTCCGGGCAAGGACGCTCACTGTACTCCTAGGATCTGGGGCCGGCGGAAGGCCGGCATCTGCTCCTACCCTCGCGTCGGGGGCTGTGCGGGAAGACGGCCGAAGCTGTGTTTGGGCTGTGAAACGCAGAGGGCAGTGAGAGAGCGTTGGTGAAAAGCGTGCATTAAGTGCGAGAGCGTTGGGACACGGAATGCCCCGGCTCCCTGTGGGGAGCCGGGGCATTCCGTGTAAACCGGTGGTGACCGGCGGACCGCGTTAGTTACACCGCGTTACTTGGTCAGCGGGCCCAGTACCGGATCGTCCGCGTAGGCCGTCTTAACGTTGGCGGCGGTCACGATGACCGGCGGCAGCAGGAAGGCGGGTACGGTCTTCACCGTGTTGTTGTAGGACTTGTCGTCGTTGATCTCAGGCGTCTTGCCTGCCTGGAGATCCTTGACCATCACGATCGCGTGCTCAACGAGCTTGCGGGTGTCCTTGTTGATGGTGGAGTACTGCTCGCCGGCAAGGATGGACTTGACCGACTGTTCCTCGGAGTCCTGGCCGGTGATGACCGGAAGCGGCTTGCCGGCCGCCTTGACGGAGGTGATGACTGCACGGGCGAGGGTGTCGTTCGGTGACAGGACACCGTCCAGCGACGCCGTGCCGTAGGAGCCGGTCAGGAGGGTATCCATCCGGCGCTGGGCGTTCTCAGCCTTCCAGTCCTGGGTGACGGCCTTTTCGAACGTCGTCTGGCCGGAGACCACCTTCAGCGTGCCGTCGTCGATCTTGGGCTTGAGGACCTTCATGGCGCCGTCGAAGAAGACCTTCGCGTTGGCATCGTCCGGTGAACCTGCCAGCAGTTCGATGTTGTACGGGCCGGAGGGCTTCTTGGCCTTCATGCCGTCCAGGAGGGCCTGGCCCTGGAGCTCGCCCACCTTGAAGTTATCGTAAGCCACGTAGTAGTCCACGTTTGCGGTGTTCAGCAGGAGGCGGTCGTAGGCGATGATGGTGGCGCCTGCGTCCTTGGCCTGCTGGAGCTGGGTCCCCAGCTGGGAGCCGTCGAGGGCACCCACAATGATCACCTTGGCACCCTTGGCGATCATGGCGCTGATCTGGTTCTGCTGCTCAGCCACGCCGTTGTTGGCGAACTGGACAGTCGGCTTGAAACCGGCGCTGCTAAGTCCGTCGTTGAACAGCTTCTCTGCCAGAACCCAGTTTTCGCTGGTCTTCTTGGGAAGCGCGACGCCGATGGCGGAGTCCTGTGCGAAGCCGCTGGCTCCACCGGTAGTGCCGCTGGAGGTGCCGGGTTCGGCCCGTCCGCAGGCCGTCAGCGCCAGTGCCGCGATCGCAGCTATTGCTGCTGCCTTTCCTGCTTTACCAATCATTCGCATTTCTTGATCCACTTTCTTTTTTGGGGTGTTGGTTCCGGAACCTGAATCGCTCAGGCTTCCCTGGAAATGACTTCTTTGGTGGAGGTGGTTTCATCCGGCTGCAGCGGTGTGCCTGGCCCGCCGGACGGACGGTTGAAGTTCTTCATCATCAGCCCGATGATCGATGCCCGGCCCTGCGACTTGTTGTAGACGTCGATGGCCACGGCCACCAGCAGCACCAGGCCCTTGATCATGGACTGCCAGTCGGCACCGACGCTGAGGAGCTGCAAGCCGTTGTTCAACACAGCCATGACCAGGCCTCCAACGACGGATCCGATGACGGTACCCACGCCGCCAGTCACGGCAGCGCCGCCGATGAAGACAGCAGCGATGGCGTCCAGCTCCCAGCCGGTACCGTCCGACGGTCCTGCGGAGGTTGAGCGGGCCACGAAGATCATTCCAGCGAGTCCGGCGATGATGGACATGTTCATCATGACCAGGAAGTTGATCTTTTTTGATTTCACACCGGACAGCTCGGCTGCGTGGCGGTTTCCGCCCACTGCGTAGACGTGGCGCCCGACCACCGTCTTGGAAGAGACGAAGCCGTAGATCAGAACCATCACGGCGAGGATCAGGCCGGGGACCGGGAAAGACGTGCCAGGGCGGCCGGTGGCAAAGAGGTAGGTGGCGTAGAGAATGGCCGCGCAGATCAGGACAAGCCTAAGGACACTGACCCACGTTTCCGAGACCTCAGCGCCGAGCGCCTTGGCGGTGCGCCGCCGTCGGACTTCGCTGTAGATCACGAACGCAACGCCGGCAAGACCCAGGAGCAACGTGAGGTTGTTGTACCCGGTGGCAGGCCCGACTTCGGGGAGGTACCCGGCACCGATGTACTGGAACTCCCGCGGAACAGGAATCGAGTTAGACTGGCCAACAAACTGCTGGGCCCCGCGGAAGATCAGCATGCCGGCGAGGGTCACGATGAACGCCGGAATGCCGACGTAAGCCGTCCACATACCCTGCCATGCACCGATCAGTGCGCCCAGGCCCAGGCCGAGCAGGATCGCCAGGAACCAGGGGAGGTCCCAGTCCCGCATGGCGATGGCCACCACCATGCCCACGAACGCCGCCACGGAGCCCACCGACAGGTCAATGTGTCCGGCGATGATGACCAGCACCATGCCGATGGCGAGGATGAGGATGTAGGAGTTGCCGTTGAAGAGGTTGATGACATTGCCCGGAGTGAGCGTGATGCCGCCTGTGAGCCACTGGAAGAGAACTATCAGAGCCACCAAGGCAAAGATCATGCCGAACTGGCGGGTGTCGCCACCGAAGAGTTTCTTGAGCGCGTTCATTGTTTTTTCAGTCCTTGTATCTGGAAGGTTCTGGAAGGCTGCAGTGGATCAGGCGGCTTTTCGGGCGGAGGTCATCAGCTTCATCAGGCTTTCCTGGCTGGCTTCCTCCTTATCGAGAACCCCAGTGATGGCGCCCTCGAAGATCGTGTAGATGCGGTCCGAGAGCCCCAGCAGTTCGGGGAGCTCGGAAGAAATCACAATGACTCCCTTTCCTTGGTTGGCGAGCTGCTGGATGATGCCGTAAATCTCGTACTTGGCTCCGACGTCGATGCCGCGGGTGGGTTCGTCCAGGATCAGCAGTTCAGGATCGGTGAACATCCACTTGGCCAGGACCACCTTCTGCTGGTTGCCGCCGGAGAGCTTGGCAACCCCTTCCTCAACCGACGGGGCCTTGGTCCGCAGTGACTTCCGGTACTGTTCGGCGACCGTGAACTCCTTGTTGGTGTCCACCACGCTGCGCTTGCTGATCTTCTCGAGGTTGGCCGAGACCGTGGTGGTCTTGATGTCGTCGAGGAGGTTCAGTCCCAGCGACTTCCGGTCCTCCGTCACGTAGCCGAGGCCGGCGTCGATGGCCTGGTGGACACTCTTGAGTGTCACTTCCTTGCCGTCCACGTAGACATGGCCCGACACGAAGTGGCCGTAGGACCGGCCGAAGACGGAACGGGCCAGTTCGGTCCGGCCGGCGCCCATCAGCCCGGCGAATCCCACAATCTCCCCGCGCCGCACAAAGAAGTTCGAGTTCTTGCAGACCATCCGGTCCTGGATCTGCGGGTGGGCCACGGTCCAGTTCTTGACCTCGAAGAACACGTCGCCGATCTTGGGGGTGTGGTCGGGGAAGCGGGACTCCAGGGCCCGTCCCACCATGCCTTTGATGATGCGGTCCTCGTCGACGCCGTCGGCCTTGACGTCGAGCGTTTCGATCGACTTGCCGTCTCGGATGATGGTGATGGAATCGGCGATCTGTTCGATCTCGTTGAGCTTGTGGGAAATGATGATCGAGGTGATGCCCTTGCCCTTGAGGCCCAGCATCAGGTCCAGGAGGTGCTGGGAATCGGATTCGTTCAGCGCAGCGGTTGGCTCGTCCAGAATGAGGATCTTGACCGACTTGTTCAGCGCCTTGGCGATCTCCACCAGCTGCTGTTTGCCGACGCCGATCTCCTTGATGGGGGTGTCCGGGTTTTCCCTGAGCCCCACGCGGGCCAGAAGTTCGGTGGAACGGAGGCGCGCCTCCGCCCAGTTGATCACGCCGCGCTTGGTGGGTTCGTTGCCCAGGAAGATGTTCTCCATTATGGAGAGCTCCGGGATCAGGGCCAGCTCCTGGTGGATGATCACGATGCCGGCCGCCTCACTGGCCCGGATGTCTTTGAACTGCTGGACTTCGTTCTGGTACACGATGTCGCCGTCGTAGCTGCCGTACGGGTAGACGCCCGAAAGCACCTTCATCAGCGTGGATTTGCCGGCGCCGTTTTCGCCGCAGATAGCGTGAATCTCGCCGGCTTTGACCCGGAGGCTCACTTCCGACAATGCCTTGACACCGGGAAATTCCTTGGTGATGGAACGCATCTCCAGGATGACCGGGTCAGTGTGCGTGGTCTGGGACGTCATTTGCCCTTACGCCTCCAATGCATGACTTCTTTGTCCGCCCCGCAAAGCGCAGGGACGTCTGATGAAAAAGTAAACTGGATCACACCCATTGTCGTCAAGTCTTTAACGCAATTGCCGGATAACAAAACGGCTACGTTCGCCGGATCCCGGCGTGTTGGAACACCAACGCGGCAGCCCCCAAGGCCTCTGCGCTATCTCCGAGGGAAGACATCGTCAGCTTGGTGGTCTCGCCGATCACCGGCACTGCATGCCTGATGAGCCCCCGCCTGATGGGATCGAGCAGCAGGTTGCCCAGCCCCGCGAGGGGACCGCCCACTACGATCACTTCAGGGTTGATCAGATTGGCCACATTGCCCAGGGCGCGTCCCACTGCCAGGCCTGCATCATCCACCACCCTTAGTGTTGCGGAGTCGCGGGCGAGGGCTTTCCGCACGATGTCTGCCGGCGTCAGGGGCGGGTCTTCGCCGCGGCCCAGCAGCTCCATCATGGTGGTAGTGGAGGCGATGGTCTCCAGACAGCCACGGTTACCGCAGCGGCACACCAGCCCGTGCTCGTGGATCGTTGCATGGCCGATTTCGCCCGTAATGCCAACGGTGCCGTAGTACGGCGCGCCGTTGAGGATCAGGCCCGCGCCGATGCCCGATCCGATCTTGAGGAACATCAGGTTGCTCACGCCCGAATGCGGCCCCCACGTGACCTCGGACCAAGCGCCAAGATTGGCGTCGTTGTCAACGAATACGGGGATATTGAGCTTTTCCTCCAGATGCTGGAGGATGTTGATGCCCACCCATTCGGGGAGGATAGCGCCCTGCGCTACGGTGCCGGTCCGGCGGTCGATGGGGCCGGGAATTCCGACGCCGGCGCCCACCACCAGGGTCCGGTCCACGCCGCTTTGCTGCAGCAGTTTGTCCAGTAGTCCTACGGCTGCCCGGATGCCTTCCTCGGCCTGGTGGCCGAGCGGCAGCAGGACGGATTCCTCGGCGATCACGTGGTAGCTCAGGGATGCCAGGACCACGCGGAGATGCCGCCGGCCGAAATCGATTCCCACTGCCACCGCGCCGTTGCTGTTGAGTCTTACGTTGAGTGCTCGGCGTCCGGAACTGGTGATCGGTTCGGTTGACGCCAGGCCGGCGTCCTGCAAGATTTTGACGATGTTGGACACCGTGGCGGTGGAGAGGCCGGTCTGGCGCGCAAGCTCGGCCTGGGTGGACGGGCCGCTCATGAGGGTCTCGATGATCCGTTGCTGGTTCAGTTGCCGGAGGGCTGACTGGGATCCCGGATTCTTTGGCTTGCTCCTCGTCGAGCGCGGTGTGGCGGACATGAAAAGAAGACTGCCCTACTTTGACTGTTGTAGTCAAGAAGTTAACGCAAGGAGTCTGCCGGATGAGACAAAAAAGATAGGACGATCCGTCCCTCCTGTGGCTTCGGCCGGTGCAATTGGCCCCGGATGTCGTTCAGGGCCGGTGGCTAGGCTGGAAAAAGCGGACGCATCCTTCCTGTGGCCGTCCCGATCATGTGAGGTGGAAACGGTGCTGCTGGCCCTGATGCAGGCAAACGCCCGCGTACTCGACGTCGATGCAAACTGCGCTGAGCTGGATGCGGCTGCCCGGGCGGCCGCCGCGGCAGGCGCAGCAGTCCTGCTTACGCCCGAACTGTTTGCCGTGGGCTACGCCCCGCTCCAGCTCCGCGCTGAGCTGGACCCCACCGGGCTTCCCGCCATCAGGGAGACGCTGGCAGGCATCGCGCGCCGCCACGGAATCGGACTGGTCTACAGCCTGCCGTCAGTCACGGAAAGGGGCAGCTGGCACATCACCTCCACGCTCGTGGACAGCGCGGGGGTTGAGCTTCTCACCTACGCAAAAGTGCACCTCTTTGGCGATGACGAACGCGCGGCGTTCAGCCCCGCGGAAGCAGCTCCCGCCGTCGTCGATTTCAACGGCTTCCGGACGTCAATGGTGATCTGCTACGACGTGGAATTTCCGGAAACGGTCAGGGCCGCCGCGCTGGGCGGAGCCGAGCTGCTGCTGGTACCCACCGCACTGGCGCACGGTTTCGAGACGGTTCCCCAGGTCCTGCTCCGGGCCCGCGCGCTGGAAAGCCAGCTGACCATCGCCTATGCCAACCACTCGGGAACCGAGGACGGCTGCGAATTCCTCGGCGGCAGTGTCATTGCCGGACCGGATGGTTCGCTGCTGGCCACGGCGGGACCGGGAGCCGAACTCCTGTTCGCCGAGGTGGATCCGGACGCCGCCCGAAATGCCCGTGACGTGGTGCCCTATCTCCGGGAACGCCGCCCGGAGCTCTACCGGTCCTGGGGCATCTGAACCATCCGGTCCTCCAGAGCATCCACGTACTGCAGGGCAATCCACAGCTCCGCCCGCACCTGGGCGGAACCTAGGTCCATGGCCAGCAGCTCGCCCAGTGCATTGATCTGGCGCCGCACGCTGTTCCGGTGCATCCCCAGGACTTTGGCAGTGGCATCCCAGTTGCCGTTTTCGCCCAGCCACGACTTCAGGACACCGAGCTGGGAGCTGATTCGGTCAGGCTCCTGCGCCAGGACCGGTTCCAGCAGCCGGGCGGCAAGCATGGTGCCGGCGCCGCGTCCCAACAGCCCCGCGACCGACCACGTGACGTCATCCACACGCACGCTTTCTCCGCTTGCCTGGACGCGGGACCGCAGCGACGCCGCGCGCTGGTAGGCGGCAGGAAGGCCGGCCATTTCGGTGGGATCGCCCACCACCAGGCGCCAGCCCAGCTCCTCCACCTCATGCAGCAGTGCGTCGTCCACCTTGAACCGGGTGACGGCCGCAAACCCGTAGTCCGTCAGTTCCACCATCTTCGTGTCGAACAGCCTGCGCCACTGCAGCAGTTCCCGGACAGGGCCATCCGCCGACGCCGACGCCGGCGCCGCGGCGTCCGCGCGGACACCCTGGACCACCCGCAGGGCACCGGACCGGGTTCCGGACACGCTCTGCGCCAAGAGGTCCCTGAGGACGTTCAGCTGCCGGGTTGAACCGGCGGCCAGGCTCTCCGGATGCAGCAGCAGCGCCGTTGCCAGCTGGCTGGGGGCGAGCGAGCCGCTGGTGCGCTGGCGCACCAGCAGTTCCAGCAGCCCCACCACCGAGGACACCACACTGTTCTGCGCCGGGGTCAGCGCCCTGTCCGTACCCAGGATCAGTGCCCCGAGGGTGGCGTCCTTGGTGCTTCGGAGGGGGTGGCCGAACACCAGAGCCGACCCGCTCGTGGGCAGTGAGTCCGTCTCCACGCGCGGGCCGTTGCCTGCGAGCAGCCGCTTCAGCACGGGCTGCAGGGCGGAAGGCTCGACGGCGGCCGCAGGGCCGGTCCCGGCTGCTGCGGCCCGGGCCCGCACCCGGCCGTCCGCCCCGAAAAGCTGGGCCCACACCGGGACCCGCTGCGCCAGGGCGGAGAGGAGCTCGTGCTCGGGCCTGGCCGACAGCACCGCCCGCATCAGCTGCCGGTTGGTGTCTGCCAGCTGACGGAAGACCCGGGCGTTGCCGGATTCCAGGAGCTGGGAGAACTCCAGGCCGATGGCGGCGAAGGGGACGCTGCTGGGGATCTGCACCAGGGTGAGATGATGCGTTCGGCACGCTGACAGCACATGGTCCGGGACGGCGTCGAAGTAGGGCTCCAGGCCAAACCCCAAGGCGGCGACGCCTGCGCCGACAAGCCGCCGGACGTACGCTTCCGCCCTTTTCTTCGTTCCGCCGTCGTCCAGGAACGGCAGTCCCGCCGTCAGCACGAACTCCCCGTCCAGCAGGTACGGCGTGGGATCCTCCAGTTCGCTGGGCTCCACCCAGCGCAAAGGCGCGCCGGCGTTGCCGGCGTCGTGCAGGACGGTGAGGTCCGGGGGGAGGGCTGCCAGGAAGTGGCCGAGGGTCACCGCATCCAGGTGTTCCGCAGCATCAGGCTGCACGGAGGGTCCCCGGGCAGGAGAGTTCAGTGCTGCGCATCAGTGGTGCATTACGTCTCATGCTTGAACACTATAGGTCACTTTGCACATGCCTGAGATGCGGCTCACACCCCTACGCTGGGTGGGGGGAAACCGACAACTACTCACGAACGGACGTCAACGATGACTGTGCCAACACTCTCCGGACCGGCCACGGGCCGTGCAGCCGGCCGTCCCGGGCTGGGCGCGCAACTGCTGCGCCGGAAACCAATCGGACAGATGGTCAGGGAAGCGGAAAGCGGCCATGGCGGACCGAAACTGGTCCGCAGCTTCGGGGTCCTGCAGCTGACCATGATCAGTGTCGGTGCCACCCTGGGAACAGGCATCCTGGTCATCCTCGGAGAATCCGTTCCGCTGGCCGGGCCCGCGATCTGGATCTCGTTCGCCATCGCCGGATTCGCCGCGCTGCTCTCCGCCGTGTCCTATGCGGAAATGGCCGGCATGGTCCCCGTTGCCGGTTCCAGTTATTCCTACACCTACGCCACCATGGGTGAAGGCATGGCCTGGATCTGCGGCTGGTGTCTGGTCCTGGAGTACGCCGTCTCGGTCGCGGCCGTTGCCGTCGGGGCGGGCCAGTACGTAAACGAGACCCTGGCCGTTTTCGGGCAGGTCCTGCCCGACGCCGTCTCCCAGCCCCCGGGCGACGGCGGCCTGGTCAACGTCCCCGCCATGGTCATCGTGGTGCTGGCAACCATCCTCCTGGTCCGCGGGGCCAAGGAAAGCGCCTGGATCAACACGTCCATCGTTGTGGTCAAGGTGGGCATTCTCCTCTTCTTCTGCGCTGTGGCCTTCACCGCCTTCAATGCGGGCAACTTCGAACCGCTCCTGCCCATGGGCGCCGCCGGAGTCTCCGCGGCCGCGTCCCGGGTGTTCTTTTCCTATATCGGCTTCGACGCCGCCTCCACCGCAGGCGAGGAAGCCCGCAACCCCAAGCGCGACCTTCCCCGGGCCATCATGCTCTCGATGGTCATCGTCACCACCATCTACGTCCTGGTGGCCGTCGCAGCCATCGGCGCCCGCCCGTGGGGCTGGTTCGACGGCACCGAAGCCGCCCTGGTGAAGATCCTGGAGGAAACCACCGGCCAGCCCTGGATCGCCCTCGTCTTCGCCGTCGGCGCAGTCCTCGCCATCGCCAGCATCGTGCTCACTGTCCTCTACGGCCAGACCCGCATCCTGCTCGCCATGTCCCGCGACGGCCTCATCCCCAAGATCTTCGGCCGCGTCTCCCGCCGGACCGGCACCCCTGCGGCCGGCACGCTCCTGGTGGGCATCGCCGTCGCCCTCACCGCAGGGCTGGTCCCGCTCGGTGCGCTGGCCGACGCCACCAGCATCGGCACCCTGTTCGCCTTCGCCCTCGTCAATGTGGCCGTGATCTACCTGCGCCGCACCAGGCCCGAGCTGAAACGCACGTTCCGCGTGCCGCTCTTCCCCCTGACCCCGATCCTCGGTGCGCTGATGTGCGCCTTCCTCATGGCCAACCTCGGTGCCGATACCTGGGTGACCTTCGGAGTCTGGATGCTGGTGGGCCTGGCGGCCTACTTCGGCTACGGGCGCCGGAACTCCAGGGTAGCGGCGCTCAGCCACGAGGAATACCGTGAGCTGAGCAAGCCGGAATCTTCAACGCTGTCCACCCCCGAACAATCGAAGGCAGAGCTTTCATGACCGTCGCCACCGAACTCCCGGCTTCTGACCCGTCCAGCACCCAGGCTGGTCCCATCACCATGCTGAACCCCGATTTTCCGTTCAGCTACGACCACTACCTCGCCCATCCGGCAGGGCTCGGCGCGGTTCCGCCGGAGCTGTACGGCACCGAGGTGGCAGTTGTAGGGGCGGGTCTTTCGGGCCTCGTCACGGCCTACGAACTGATGAAGCTGGGCCTGCGCCCTGTCATTTATGAAGCGGACCAGATCGGCGGCCGCTTGCGGACGGCCGGTTTCCCGTCCGCTCCCGGCGTGGTGGCCGATCTGGGCGGCATGCGGTTCCCCGTGTCGGGCAGGGCTTTCTACCACTACGTGGACCTGCTGGAGCTGGACACCCAGGATTTCCCCAACCCCCTGGCACCCGTCACGTCCAGCACCGTGATCGAACTGGCCGGCCAGAAGTACTACGCCGAGACCGCCCAGGACCTGCCGCCGTTCTTCCGCGAGGTGGCCGATGCCTGGAAGGCCGCGGTGAACGACGGAGCGAAGTTCGTCGAAATGCAGGAGGCCATCCGGGCCCGGGATACGGGCCGGATCAAGGAGCTCTGGAACGAGCTGCTGCCGCTCATGGACGAGCAGACCTTCTATGGGTTCATCGCCGGGAGCGAGTCATTCAAGGAAGCCGGCTTTGCGCACCGTGAGGCCTTTGGCCAGGTGGGCTTCGGCACCGGCGGCTGGGACACCGACTTCCCCAACTCCATCCTGGAAATCCTCCGCGTGGTCTACACCGACGCCGATGACCAGCACCGGCTCATCAGCGGCGGAGCCCAACGGCTGCCCGAGGCACTGTGGCAGCACGCGCCGTCGGGCATGGCCCACTGGCCGGACGGAACGTCCCTGGCGTCGCTCCACTCCGGCACGCCCCGCGGGGCTGTGGGCAGGATCCGCCGCGATCCCGATGGCGACCTCCGGATCAGGGAGCGCTGGGGCCGTGAGGCCAGCTACCCTGCGGTGGTGACCACGTGCCAGTCCTGGCTGCTGTCCACTCGCATCCACACCGAGGAGGCGCTGTTCCCGGCCGAACTGTGGACTGCGATCGAGCGCTCGCACTACATGCAGTCGTCCAAGACGTTTGTCATGGTGGACCGTCCGTTCTGGAAGGACGTCGATCCGGACACCGGCCGCGAGGTGCTGTCCATGACCCTGACGGACCGGCTGAACAGGGCCACCTACCTCCTGGATGACGGCCCGGACAAGCCCGCCGTGATCCTGCTGTCCTACACGTGGAACGATGACGCGCTCAAATGGCTGGCGCTGGACGCCGACGAACGCGTTGAGCTGATGCTGCACTCGCTCGAGCAGATTTACCCGGGCGTGGACATCGCCAGCCACATCGTGGGCCAGCCCATCACCGTTTCCTGGGAAGCGGACCCCAACTTCATGGGTGCCTTCAAAGCGAACCTGCCGGGGCATTACCGCTACCAGCAGCGCCTCTTTACGCACTTCAAGCAGGACAAACTGCCCGAAGCCCAGCGCGGGATCTTCCTTGCCGGTGATGATGTGTCCTTCACGGCGGGCTGGGCCGAAGGCGCCGTAACCACCGGCTTGAACGCGGTGTGGGGTGTGGTGAACCACCTGGGCGGGACGTCGGCGCCGGGCAACCCCGGTCCGGGCGAACTCCTGGACGCTATCGGGCCCATCGCCTTGGACTGAGGGTAAGGAGCCTGGGGCCACGCCCGCAGGGTTCCCTGGCCGAGCTTGCGAGGTTAGGGGCGGGTGGGGACTAGCCGTGCAGCTCCCGGTGCGCCCGGGCCAGTTCCACGTAGCGGGCGGCATTCTGCTTCACGCCGTCGAACTCCTCGTCGGTGAGTTCCCGCCGTACCTTGGCGGGGACGCCGGCCACGAGTGACCGGGGCGGCACTACCGTGCCTTCCAGGACCACGGCACCTGCCGCCACGAGCGAGCCGGTGCCGATCACGGCGCCGTTGAGCACAGTGGCGCCCATGCCGATCAGGCAGTCGTCTTCCACCGTGCAGCCGTGGACGACGGCGGCGTGCCCCACACTGACCCCGGCCCCGACCGTGCAGGGGAAGCCCGGATCTGCATGGAGCACCACGTTGTCCTGCAGGTTGCTGCCGGCGCCGACGCCGATGGCCGCCGTGTCCGCCCGGACCGACACCCCATAGAAGGCGCTCGAATCCTCAGCGAGCGTGGCCTTGCCGATGATCGACGCCGTCGGGGCAACGAAGGCGGATGCGTGGACGGCCGGGGTGTCGCCGGCGAAAGTGTAAAGAGGAGCCATGGGCCAAGCCTAGGACATCCGCCCACCCCAACTGAGTAGCGCTATCTGTCGTTATGAGCCCTCATAACGACAGATAGCGCTACTCAGTTGGGAGAGGCGGGGGTGCGGAGGATCAGGAACTGGTAGTGCTGCGTCCAGTTCCCCGCGCCCGGACCGGATTCCTCACCGGTGCCTTCCGGCCAGGTGACAAAGTCCTCGATGACACCATGCCGGCCAAAGACCTGCCGCACCGTCGCGTCGCTGCGCCGGCTGAAGAACCGGCGGGGTTCGACGTCGTCCTCGGGGTTCAGGACCTCTTCATCCTCACCGGACCAGAGGCCGACGGCGATGGGAGCCCCGGGTGCCGTGACTCGCACCAGTTCGCCCAGGACGCTATCGATATCAGTGGCAGGGACGTGCAGCAGCGTGCTCATGGTCCAGAGGGCCGGAAAGGTTCCGTCCGGGAAGGGCAGTTGCCGGGCGCTGGCCACGGAGACGTCCAGGCCCTTCGCCCGGGACCTGCGGACGTGCTCCTCGGAGAGGTCAACGCCGGTGTAATGGATGCCGGCCCGGACGAACTGCAGGCCATCGAGCCCCATGCCGGAGCCGATCTCCAGGACGTTGTGGCGGCTCTCGGCCTTGAGCAACGCGATGAACCGCTCACGCTGTTCGACCCGCTGGGGCGCGAGCGGATGTTCCGTGCCGGACGCCGCGCGGCGGTTATAGAACTCGGCGAGGCGCTGCTCGCTGCCGGGTTCCTCCACTGCATTCTCAACTGCGTCCATGGCCCACGACCTTAAATAAGAGACCGCTTAGTTAAAGACCACAGTCCGGTTGCCGTCCAGAAGCACACGGTGTTCGGCATGCCATTGGACGGCCTGCGTCAAAGTGCGGCCTTCCACGTCCCGGCCCATCTGCACGAACTGCTCCGGAGTGCGGGCGTGGTCCACGCGGATGACTTCCTGCTCGATGATGGGCCCCTCGTCCAGCGCGGCCGTGACGTAGTGGGCAGTGGCGCCGATCAGCTTCACGCCGCGGGCATGAGCCTGGTGGTAGGGCTTGGCGCCCTTGAAGGACGGCAGGAACGAGTGGTGGATATTGATGGCCTTGCCGGTGAGCTCCGCGCACAGGTCGTCCGAAATGATCTGCATGTAGCGGGCCAGAACGGTCAGTTCAATATCGTGCTCGGCCATGAGGCCGCGCAGCTTGTCCTCTGCCTGGGCCTTGGTGTCCGGGGTGACCGGGATGTGGTGGAACGGGACGCCGTAGAACTCGGCCAGCCCGGCAAGGTCACGGTGGTTGGAGACGATGGCCGGGATCTCGATGGGCAGGGTGCCGGAGCGCTGCTGGAACAGGATGTCGTTGAGGCAGTGCGCGGACGTGCTGGCCATCAGGAGCGTGCGCACCTTCTGGCCCACGGGGTTGAGGCTCCACTGCATGCCAAAGGAGTGGACCACCGGCTCAAGGGCGGCCTGGACCTCGGCCCGGGAGGCCGTCGTCGTCGCTTCCACCCGCATAAAGAAGTTGCCGGTTGCGGGGCTGCCATACTGCTGCGAGTCCAAAATATTACAGCCCGCCACCAGGAGCGCTCCGGCCACGGCGTGGACAATTCCGGGGCGGTCCGGGCAGGACAATGTCAATACGTAGGCTCGGTTCAGCTGCTCTTCAGTCACGACTACAAGCCTACCCGCGCGGCACGCCCGCGTTTGGTAGTCTGGTGGGGTCGCAACTGGCGTTGGGTGGCTAACCACCAGGGAGCGGCAATCACGAAGACCACGGATCGTACGCCTGGGCCGAGGGTCATGTTTTACCGGAGCTGCAACCTTTGAGGACGCGGCTCACTTTCACGCCCTGTCATCAACGGGCGGTGATGTGCGCCAGCCGGTAGCCTGACCTTAGCAGTGCCCGTATCCCTAGCCAGGAGTTTTTCGTGACTACTACCGCCACCACAACAGCCGCCGTCAGCAATCAGTCGCTGGCCGAGCTTGACCCCGAAATCGCAGCAGTCCTCAACCAGGAACTTGGCCGCCAGCGCGGCACCCTGGAAATGATCGCCTCCGAAAACTTTGCCCCGCGCGCCGTCATGGAAGCCCAGGGCTCGGTCCTGACCAACAAGTACGCCGAGGGTTACCCGGGCCGCCGTTACTACGGCGGCTGTGAATATGTGGATATCGCCGAGCAGCTGGCCATCGACCGCGTTAAGGCACTGTTCGGTGCCGAGTACGCCAACGTCCAGCCGCACTCCGGTGCCCAGGCCAACGCCGCAGCACTGTCCGCCATGATCACTCCCGGTGACAAGATCCTGGGCCTGTCCCTGGCCCACGGCGGCCACCTGACCCACGGCATGAAGCTCAACTTCTCCGGCAAGCTCTACAACGTGGCTGCCTACCAGGTGGAGCCGGACAACTTCCGCGTTGACATGGACAAGCTGCGTGAGCAGGCCATCGCCGAGAAGCCCCAGGTCATCATCGCCGGCTGGTCCGCCTACCCGCGCCACCTGGACTTCGCGGCCTTCCGCTCCATCGCTGATGAAGTGGGCGCGCTGCTCTGGACCGACATGGCACACTTCGCCGGACTGGTGGCTGCGGGGCTGCACCCGAGCCCGGTTCCGTACTCCGACGTCGTCACCTCCACCGTGCACAAGACCCTCGCCGGCCCTCGCTCCGGCGTGATCCTGGCCAAGGAGGAGTGGGCCAAGAAGATCAACTCCAACGTCTTCCCGGGCCAGCAGGGCGGCCCGCTCATGCACGTCATCGCGGCCAAGGCCGTGGCCTTCAAGATCGCCGGCACCGAGGAATTCAAGGAGCGCCAGGAGCGTGTCCTCGAAGGCGCCAAGATCATCGCTGACCGCCTCAACCAGGCCGACGTCGCCAACGCCGGCGTCTCCGTCCTGACCGGAGGCACCGACGTGCACCTGGTCCTGGTGGACCTGCGCAACTCCCAGCTCGACGGCCAGCAGGCCGAAGACCTCCTGCACTCCGTGGGCATCACCGTGAACCGCAACGCGGTTCCGTTCGACCCCCGCCCGCCGATGGTCACGTCCGGCCTGCGCATCGGAACCCCGGCCCTGGCCACCCGCGGCTTCGGTGCTGCCGAGTTCACCGAGGTGGCGGAGATCATCGCCACTGCACTGAAGGCCGGCGCCGCCACGGACGTCGAGGCACTGCAGTCCCGCGTGGACAAGCTCGCCGCCGATTTCCCGCTGTACCCGCAGCACGAGCAGTGGTAATCCATGACCATTGAAACTGGAACTGCACAGATTCTTGACGGCAAGGCTACCGCCGCTGCCATCAAGGCCGAGCTGACCGAACGCGTGGCCGCACTCAAGGCCATGGGCGTCACCCCCGGACTGGGCACCGTTTTGGTGGGCTCCGACCCCGGGAGCACCTGGTACGTGGGCGGCAAGCACAAGGACTGCGCCGAGGTGGGCATCACGTCCATCCGCCGCGACCTCCCCGAGGAAACCACGCAGGACGAACTCCTGGCCGTGGTCCGTGAGCTGAACGGGAACCCGGAATGCACGGGCTACATCGTGCAGCTTCCCTTGCCCAAGCACATCAACCAGGACGTCATCCTGGAGGCCATGGATCCGGACAAGGACGCCGACGGCCTGCACCCAATGAACCTGGGCCGCCTGGTAGCCAACGTCAGCGGACCCATGACCTCGCCGCTGCCCTGCACGCCCAAGGGCTGCGTGGAGCTCCTCACCCGGCACGGCATCAGCCTCAAGGGCAAGCGCGTCCTCGTGGTGGGCCGCGGTGTGACCATCGGCCGTCCCGTCGGGCTGCTGCTGACCCGTAAGGACGTCAACGCCACGGTCATCCTGGCGCACACCGGCACAGTGGACCTGGCCGCCGAACTCCGCCAGGCCGACGTCGTGATCGCCGCCGCGGGAGTCCCGCACATGATCAAGGCGGCGGACCTCAAGCCGGGCGCAATAGTGCTCGACGTCGGCGTCAGCCGTGTGGACGACGGCAACGGCAAGGCAGTGGTCACCGGAGACGTGGACCCCGCTGCTGCCGATGTCGCCTCGTGGATCTCCCCGAACCCGGGCGGCGTAGGGCCGATGACCCGCGCCATGCTGCTCGCCAATGTGGTGGAGACCGCGGAGCGCCAGGCGGGAATCGCCTAGTTTCGTTCCTTAACAGCAAAGCCCGACGGCGGTCCGCACCTTCTCAGGAAAGGCGCGGGACCGCCGTCGGCCGTTAAGCGTGCCCAACCCCAAGTAAGTAGCGCTATCTGTCGTTTTGGAGGCTCAAAACGACAGATAGCGCTACTTACTTGGGAGCGTGCAAGTGTTCGCCGGGGGTGGAAGGTGCGTTGGGGCTCTGCTGCGTTTGAGACAATGGACGCATGCGATCTCTGGGTAACACTCAATCTCCGTCCGGCCGGTCCAAGGGCGGCTTCTCCATGCTCCGGATCAGTGGGCCGGGAATGCTGGTTTTTGTCATCGCGTTCCTCGTTGCCGTGATCTTTGCCGCGAACCAGAACGACGTTGTGGGCTGGGTTGTCGCTATCATCGCCGCCTTCTGGCTGGCCCTTGCAGCGTTCGTGGTGTTCAGCATCCAGAAGGCCGCCAAAAAAGCCGGAGCCAAGCTGACGGAAGCCCAGAACGCCTTCAACAGCGCAGCCGGCCGCGCGCCGTCGTCGTCCTCGGCCGACCACGGCGGCACCCGGATGGTGTACGAGCGGACCGAAGCGGACGAAGTCCGCGACCTCAAGCTGGACCACTCCTTCAAGATTGTCCAGGTGCAGATCCAGGTTGTGGAGAAGGAACACGCCAAGGGTGAGGCAGCGGACCAGGATACGATCCGCCGCGCGCTGGAGACCATCGAGATCACCGCCACCAATGCCCGCGACATGATCCGCGCCTCCGGCGGCACCGGGGACCCGGTCAGCGGAACCATCATCGACTAGAGTAGTGCGGGTGATCTCGGCATTGAAGAAGGACCACCTTCGCATCGCATCAGTCAACGTCAACGGCCTCCGGGCTGCCTACAAGAACGGTATGGCGGCATGGCTGGAGCCCCGCGAGGTGGACATTCTCTGCCTCCAGGAAGTCCGGGCGCCTGACGCGATCGTGCGCCAGCTGCTCGGTGATGGCTGGCACATCCTGCACGCCGAAGCCGAGGCCAAAGGCCGTGCCGGCGTCGCCATTGCGTCCCGTGAAGAGCCGCTGGAAACCCGCAACGGCATCGGCGATGACTACTTCGCCACCGCCGGCCGCTGGGTTGAGGCTGACTTCAGGGTGACTGACGGCGAGGGGAACCCCGCGCAGCTGACCGTTGCCAGCGCCTACGTGCACTCCGGTGAGGTGGGAACCCCGAAGCAGGTGGACAAGTACCGATTCCTGGATGTCATGAGCACCCGCCTGCCTGAACTCACCAAGCACAGCGACCACGCACTCGTGGTGGGCGACCTGAACGTGGGGCACACTCAACGGGACATCAGGAACTGGAAGGGCAACGTCAAGAAGGCCGGCTTCCTGCCCGACGAACGTGCCTATTTTGACCGCTTCTTCGGCGAGGACATCGGCTGGAAGGACGTCCACCGGGGCCTGGCGGGCGACGTTGACGGCCCCTACACCTGGTGGTCGCAGCGTGGCCAGGCGTTCGACAACGACACCGGCTGGCGCATCGACTACCACATGGCCACCCCGGCCCTCGCCGCCGCCGCGTTCTCGGCAGTGGTTGACCGGGCGCCCTCGTGGGACACCCGCTTCTCTGACCATGCCCCGCTGGTAGTGGACTACCGGCTCTAAGCCCCGAAGGTTTTTCTCCCCATGACTAGCCCGACTTCCCCGGTGACCAAGAAACGCATCCTCTCCGGCGCCAAGCCCACGGCGGACTCCCTGCACCTGGGCAACTACATTGGCGCTGTCCGCAACTGGGTGGACATGCAGGCCGAATATGATGCCGTCTTCTTCATCCCGGACCTGCACGCCATCACCGTGGACTTTGATCCCGCCGAGCTCGCCAAGCGCACCCGCGTGGTGGCCGCGCAGTACATTGCCGCCGGCATCGACCCGGACAAAAGCATCTTCTTTGTGCAGTCCCACGTCCCCGAGCACGCGCAGCTGGCCTGGGCGCTGAACTGCATCACCGGCTTCGGCGAGGCGTCCCGGATGACACAGTTCAAGGACAAGACCCAGAAGTCGGGCGCGGACGCCGCAACTCTTGGCCTGTTTGCTTACCCCACGCTTATGGCAGCCGACATCCTGCTGTACCAGACGGACCTCGTGCCGGTGGGCGAGGACCAGCGGCAGCACCTGGAACTCACCCGGAACCTGGCCCAGCGCTTCAACACCCGCTACGGCCACACGTTCACCGTGCCGGAGGCCACCATCCTCAAGGCCAGCGCCAAGATCTATGACCTGCAGAACCCCAGCGCCAAGATGTCCAAGACGGGGGAGTCGCCCAACGGTTCCATCCAGCTGCTGGAGGACCCCAAGCTCGCTGCGAAGCGCATCAAGTCCGCGGTCACTGACACCGGATCCGAGGTCCGGTTCGATGCCGAAGCCAAGCCCGGGATCTCCAACCTCCTCACCATCTACTCCACGCTCACCGGAAAGTCCGTGGCTGAGCTGGAGACGGAGTACGAGGGAAAGATGTACGGCCACCTGAAAGTGGACCTTGCGGAGATCATGGTGGACTTCATCACGCCGCTGCGGAACCGCACCAACGAACTGATGGCTGACCCGGCCGAACTGGACCGGCTGCTGGCCCAGGGCGCCGATCGGGCCAGGGAAATCGCCGCAGTGACCCTTGGCCAGGTCTATGAGCGCATGGGCTTCCTGCCGTCCCTCAGCCTCGCAGGCGTCCGCTAGCTCGATGTCGGCCGCCAGCAATGTCAGTGAAGGAATGAGCGTAGGCGTCATTCTGGGCTTCCCCCCTGCCATCGCCGAGGAACTTCAACGGTGGCGCGCCTCCTTCGGGGACCCCATGGCGGGGGTGGTGCCCGCACACATCACGCTGATCACTACCACGCCCACCCAGGACTGGGCAGCCACCCAGGCGCACGTCCGCGACGTGGCGCGGCGGCAGGTCCCGTTTATGGTCACCATCGCCGGGACCGGAACGTTCCGGCCGGTCTCCCCGGTGGTTTACATCAACGTCGAGGACGGGTTCGACTCCTGCGTGGAGCTCCACGAAAAACTCCAGACCGGCCCGCTGCAACGCGAGTTGCCGTTCTCGTACCACCCGCATGTCACGATCGCCCACGATGTTGCGCCCGAAAGCCTGGACGAAGCCGAAACGGTGCTTGAAAGTTACCGGGCGACCTTCCCGGTGGTTAGCATGGGACTTTACGAGCACGATGCCGACGGCATTTGGCAGCTACGGGAAGAGTTGGACTTTGGGACCGAAACTGACGACGGCGGGTCCTTCGCCGCGGACGCCGACGCAAACGGAGCCACCGCTCCCTACTGAACAGGCCCGCCTCAAGCTCGCCGTCATCCAGAAACGGATGGAGTGGGGCAAGGCCAGAAGGTCCGACGGCGGCCCGGTGGCCAGCTCGCTGGCAATGCTCCAGTGGCTGCTGGCCAGGCTTAATGCCTTCCGCCCGATGCGCGCGTGGCAGCACTACAACCTCCAGCATGGCCCGTTGATGAGCGCCGGCATCGGCTTCAACATGTTCTTTTCCATCACCGGCCTGTTGGCCACGGGTTTCTCCGTTGCCGGTCTGGTGCTGCGGGGCCAGCCTGCCCTGCTGGACACCATCATCGGCAGCGTGGCCCAGAGTGCGCCCGGACTGCTGAAGGTGGGCGGGGGAGAAGGGCTGGTTGATCCGAACGACCTCCTGAACCCGGACGGTCTCGGCTGGACCGCCGTGATTGCTGCCGTGGTTACAGTCATCACGTCCCTGGGCTGGATCGCCGGACTCCGTGACGGTCTGCGCGGTGTGGTGCAGTTACCGCCCCTTAAAATCAACCCGATTGTCCTCAAACTGCGCGACGCCGGCACCCTGCTGCTCCTGGGAGTGGCCCTGGTGATCAGCGCCGGAGCGTCCCTGGTGTTTGGCACGGCGGCCGGCTGGGTCACGGACTTCCTGCGGCTGGATCCGACGGTGGCAGGTCCGCTGACCACCGTGATCAAGATCGGTGTGCCGCTGCTGCTCAACTGGGTCACGGCCGTCATCATGTTCCGGCTGGCCGGTGGGCTCAAGCTCTCCCGGCGGGCGCTCTTGGAGGGGACCATCCTTGCCGCGGTGGGCACCACCGTCCTGCAGGTCTTCAGCACTGAACTGCTGGCCGGTGCGGGACGGAACCCCATCCTGGCGCCGTTTGCCATCATCATCGGCCTGCTGATCTGGTTCAACCTGGTCAGCCAGGTCTACCTCGTGTCCGCGGGCTGGTCCACCATCCGCGAAGAGGACATCAGGAGCGAACCCGCAGGCCAGGACAAAGCCCTGTGGGGCTCCCGACAGGTCCAGCCCGGCAAAGTACCCGTGGAGGGCCACAGCGACGGAAAGGGCCCCGGCGCCGGGCACCAGGGCAGCCCGGCAGTTACTTTCCGGCGTCGAGGTACTGGTCGGCCCAGGCAGAAATAATCCTGGCGGCCCGGGCTGCCTGGCCCTTGCCGGTCAGCAGGTGGTCACTGCCTTCGAGCGAGACGAAGTTCCGCGGATGGCGCGCCGTCTGGAAGATGGTGCTGGCGTTCTCGATGCCCACAGTGTTGTCCGTAGGGGAGTGGAGCACCATCAGCGGCTTATGCAGCTGCCGGATGCAGTCCGTGAGGTCCGCTTTCTCCAGGTCCTCCACAAAGTGCTTCCGGATCTCCACGCGTTTCCCGCCGAGGTCCACTTCCGCGCTGCCCTCGCTGAGGATCTTGTCCAGTGCCGCGTCAAAGACGTGGGCCACGTGCTTGGGTGAGAAAGGGGCCGCAACTGTTGCGACGGCGTCGAGCTCCGGGATCTGGCGGGCGGCCGAAAGCACCGCCGCGCCGCCGAAGGAGTGGCCCACCAGCAGCGAGATAGCCCTCCCCTGGCTGCGCATGAACTCGGCGGCCACCACGGTGTCCGCCACTTTGTGGCTGAAGGAGCCCTCCGACCAATGGCCGGCGGACTCGCCCAGCCCCAGGTTGTCGAAGCGGAGCATCCCGATACCGGTGTCAGCCAGGGCCTTGCACATCCGGGACGCCGCGGGGCTGTCCTTGCCCAGGGTGAAGCCGTGGGAGAACACACCCCAGCCGCGGACCGGCCCCTCCGGGACGTCGATGATGCCGGAAAGGAGCTCGCCGGTGGATCCTTCGAAGCTGACTTTTTCGGAGCGGGACATCGCGTGCTGCTTTCGTTGGTACCGTCAGGTGTTAAACAACGACGGCGCCCATCCCACCTAAGGTGGGTGACGCCGTCGTAAGCAAGAACCTGAATTAGATCTTACGGGAGAGAATTGCCTGCTTGACTTCGGCGATTGCCTGGGTCACCTGGATGCCGCGGGGGCATGCTTCGGAGCAGTTGAAGGTGGTGCGGCAACGCCACACGCCTTCCTTGTCGTTCAGGATTTCCAGGCGCATGTCGCCGGCATCATCACGGGAATCGAAGATGAAGCGGTGGGCGTTGACGATCGCGGCCGGGCCGAAGTACTGGCCATCGGTCCAGAACACCGGGCAGGAGGACGTGCACGCCGCGCAGAGGATGCACTTGGTGGTGTCGTCGAAGCGCTCACGGTCCTCGGCGGACTGCAGGCGTTCTTTGGTGGGCTCGTGGCCCTTGTTGATCAGGAACGGCATGACTTCGCGGAAGGACTGGAAGAACGGCTCCATGTCCACGATCAGGTCCTTCTCCACCGGCAGGCCCTTGATGGGCTCAACGGTGATGGGCTTGGTGGTGTCCAAGTCCTTCAGGAGCGTCTTGCAGGCAAGGCGGTTGCGGCCGTTGATGCGCATGGCATCGGAACCGCAGACACCGTGGGCGCAGGAACGGCGGAACGAAACGCTGCCGTCAATTTCCCACTTGACCTTGTGCAGGGCATCCAGCACGCGGTCGGTGCCGTACATGGTCACCTTGAAGTCGTCCCACGTGGCGTCCTCGGACACCTCAGGGTTGTAACGGCGGACGCGCAGGGTGACGTCGAATGTCGGGATCTCTCCGCCGCCTCCGATGTGTGCGGGCAGTTCGATCTTGGAGGCTGGCTCAGCAAGTTCAGCGGTCATCTTAGTACTTCCTCACCATCGGCTCGTAGCGGGTAAAGACAACCGGTTTGGTGCCCAGACGGATGCCGGCGATTGCCTCTGCCGAGCCGTCGGCCGGGGCATGGTCATCCTTGTACGCCATGGAGTGCTTCATGAATTTTTCGTCGTCGCGTTCCGGGAAGTCCTCGCGGAAGTGTCCGCCGCGGGATTCCTCACGGTGCAGGGCAGCCACGGTCATGACCTTGGCCAGTTCCAGCAGGAAGCCCAGCTCAACGGCCTCGAGCAGGTCCAGGTTGAAGCGCTTGCCCTTGTCCTGGACGCTGATCTTCTTGTAGCGGGCCTCGAAGGACTCGATGTCCGTCAGGACCTGGTTCAGCGTGTCAGCCGTACGGAACACCTGCATGTTGGCGTCCATGGTGTCCTGGAGTTCCTTGCGGATCACCGCCACCTTCTCGTCGCCGGTGCCGTTGCGGGCAATGTCCAGCAGCTCGATGGTGTAGGCCTCCGGATCCTCCGGGAGATCCACGAAGTCAGCAGTCTTGGCGTACTCCGCGGCGGCGATGCCGGCGCGCTTGCCGAACACGTTGATGTCCAGCAGTGAGTTGGTGCCCAGGCGGTTGGAGCCGTGGACCGAAACGCAGGCAACCTCGCCGGCGGCGTAGAGGCCCGGGATGACGGTGTCGTTGTCCTGCAGGACTTCGGTGGTGATGTTGGTGGGGATGCCGCCCATGGCGTAGTGCGCCGTGGGGAACACCGGAACCGGCTCCGTGTACGGTTCCACACCCAGGTAGGTGCGGGCGAACTCGGTGATGTCCGGGAGCTTGGCATCGATGTGCGCCGGCTCCAGGTGGGTCAGGTCCAGGAGGACGTAGTCCTTGTTCGGGCCGCAGCCGCGGCCTTCGCGGACTTCGTTGGCCATGGAGCGGGCCACGATGTCACGCGGTGCGAGGTCCTTGATGGTGGGGGCATAGCGCTCCATAAAGCGCTCACCCTCGGAGTTACGCAGGATGGCGCCCTCACCGCGTGCGGCTTCGGACAGCAGGATGCCCAGGCCGGCGAGGCCTGTCGGGTGGAACTGGAAGAACTCCATGTCCTCCAGCGGGATGCCACGACGGAACGCGATGCCCATGCCGTCACCGGTCAGGGTATGGGCGTTGGAGGTGGTCTTGAAGACCTTGCCGGCGCCGCCCGAGGCGAAGATCACGGACTTGGCCTGGAACACGTGCAGCTCACCGGAGGCAAGGTCATAGGACACGACGCCGGCAACACGCTTCTGCTTGTACGGCGTGCCGTCCTCGCGGACGGCGTCTTCCTCGACCGTCAGGAGGTCAAGGACGTAGTACTCGTTGTAGAACTCCACGTTGTGCTTGACGCAGTTTTGGTACAAGGTCTGCAGGATCATGTGGCCGGTGCGGTCTGCTGCGTAGCAGGCGCGGCGGACGGGCGCCTTGCCGTGGTCGCGGGTGTGGCCACCGAAGCGGCGCTGGTCGATCCGGCCTTCGGGCGTGCGGTTGAACGGCAGGCCCATCTTTTCCAGGTCCAGCACTGCGTCGATGGCTTCCTTCGCCATGACCTCGGCGGCGTCCTGGTCAACCAGGTAGTCGCCGCCCTTAATCGTGTCGAACGTGTGCCATTCCCAGTTGTCTTCTTCGACGTTGGCAAGGGCCGCACACATGCCACCCTGCGCCGCACCGGTGTGCGAGCGGGTGGGGTAGAGCTTGGTCAGTACTGCTGTTCGCGCGCGCTGACCGGACTCGATCGCGGCGCGCATGCCAGCGCCACCGGCACCGACGATGACGACGTCGTACTTATGGACCTGCATACTTGGGCGCTCTTTCTCTCAAAATTCGCTATAAAACAACGGGCGGGCGTTGCCTGCACCGCAAAATGTTGCCTGCACCGCAAAATACAGCCTGCGGCTCACCGCGGGCAGCGGTGATCTGGCTACGCGGGGCAGAAGCCGCCGGGCAGCGGAACGCCGTCAACCACGGGGCACGGGTTGAAGGTGAAGATCACCAGGGTGCCAAGGACGATGATCACGGTGGTGGCCGCGTAGAGGACGATCTTGAGCCAGAGACGGGTGGAATCCTTCTCGGCGTAGTCGTTGATGATGGTGCGGACGCCGTTGGTGCCGTGCAGCATGGCCAGCCACAGCATGGCGAGGTCCCAGATCTGCCAGAACGGGTCAGCCCACTTGCCGGCGACGAAGCCGAAGTCGATGGCGTGGATGCCTTCGCCCACCAGGAGGTTCACGAAGAGGTGCCCGAAGATGAGCACCACCAGCACTACGCCGGAAAGGCGCATGAACAGCCAGGCGAACATTTCGAAGTTGCCCCGGCTTGCGCCGGTGCGGCGGTACTGGGGGGAGATCTTGCCGCTGCGCGGGTTTTCGATCGTTGCAGTCATGGCTTAGTAACCTCCGAGGGCGAGGGAAAGGTGGCGGATGGAGAAGCCGACCATTACAACTACCCACAGGGCCAGGACGGTCCACAGCATCTGGCGCTGGTATTTGGCGCCCTTCTTCCAGAAGTCGACGGCGATGATCCGCAAGCCGTTAAAGGCGTGGAAGACGATCGCGGCAACCAGGCCCGTTTCACCCAGGGCCATGAGGGGGTTCTTGTAGGCACCGATAACAGCCGTGTAGGCCTCCGGGGACACACGCACCAATGAGGTGTCCAGCACATGGACCAACAAGAAGAAAAAGATCACTACACCGGTAATCCGGTGTCCTACCCAGGACCACATGCCTTCACGGCCGCGGTACAAGGTGCCAGCTGGTTTTGTCGGCACTGATAAACCTCCCTGCAACACAGCGGCGCTGGCATGAGATCCACGCGGGGGGAACGCCTGCTGCGAGAGCAACTCGTAGCTCAGGCCTAAATCTAGGCTTCGCTCACAGCTTATTCAATTTAGGAACTCCTTGGTGACCCCGCAATGCCTGCGTTTTGCCTGCAGATGAGACGAACACCACACCATGGCGCGCCCGCGGGAGCTGGCGGAGGGTTCTGAAAGGGCAGTTCACGGCTTGTCAGCTAAAGTAGCGGTGATGAGTACAGACAAAGTGACAAGCCCGGATTCACCCCTGAACCGCTTTATTGCGGTGATTCCGGCAGGCGGAGTGGGGACCCGCCTCTGGCCCCTGTCACGCGCAGCAGCTCCCAAATTCCTTCACGACCTCACGGGGTCCGGCAGCACTTTGCTGCGCGCCACTTACGACCGTCTGGAGCCACTGGCAGGCAGGCGCGTGCTCGTGGTGACCGGCACTGCGCACCGGGCTGCCGTCTGCCGGCAGCTCCCCGAGGTCCAGGAGTCTGACCTGGTCCTGGAGAGCGAGCCCAAGGATTCCGGCGCCGCCATTGGCCTGGCTGCCGCCATCCTGTACCAGCGTGACCCGGACACCATCATGGGTTCCTTCGCCGCTGACCAGGTCATCAGTCCTGACCACCTGTTCCAGCAGGCCGTCCGCGAGGCCATCCACACGGCCGCCGCCGGCAAGATCGTGACCATCGGCATCAAGCCGACCCACCCGTCCACCGGCTTCGGTTACATCCGGGCCGGCGCGGAACTCAACATCGAAGGTGCGCCCAGCGCCCAGGCCGTGGTGGAGTTCGTGGAGAAGCCGGACGAGGAAGTTGCCCAGCAGTATGTGGACAGCGGTGAGTATGTCTGGAACGCAGGTATGTTCGTGGCTCCCGTTGCCCTGATGCTGAGGCACCTTGAGGCCAACCAGCCGGAGCTGTTCAAGGGCCTGCAGGAGATCGCCCAGGCCTGGGACACTCCCGAACGTGATGCCGTCACAGCCCGCGTCTGGCCCACGTTGCCTAAGATCGCCATTGACTATGCGGTGGCCGAGCCTGCCGCCGCTGCCGGCGATGTTGCCGTTGTGCCGGGCACCTTCGGATGGGACGACGTCGGGGACTTTGCTTCGGTGGGCCGGCTCAACAGTGCGCGGGAAGTCGATGACGTCACCGTTATCGGTGAAGGCGCCCGGGTTTTCACCGAAAACGCCAGCGGTGTGGTGGTTTCGGACACGAAGCGCGTGATCGCCCTGATCGGCATCAAGGACGTGGTCATCGTTGACACGGGCGATGCCCTCCTGGTGACCACCAAGCAGCATGCGCAGCGGGTCAAGGGAGCCGTTGACGCGCTCAAGGCCAGTGGCGACACCGACGTTCTGTAACCCGGTCGGAAGTGTCCAGGCGCGGCACAATCTGTAACGCGCCCGCCGTGATGACGCTATTCCGTGGACGCTCGCTAGAGTAAATGAGTGCGTAATTACACTACTGAAGCCGAGCCCACCGCATTAGTGCGGCCATGGTTGGAACCCCTCCTGCCGGAGCTGATCGACTTTCGCCGGGATCTGCACGCGCACCCCGAGCTTTCCTTCAAGGAATTCCGCACCACAGACAAGCTGGTGGAGCGGCTCGAAGCCGCCGGACTGGCTCCGCGGCGGCTTGAAGGCACCGGCCTCACCGTCGACATCGGCGAGGGGACCATCGCCACAGCGCTCCGCGGCGACATTGATGCCCTGCCCATCATCGAGGAAACGGGGCTGCCGTTTGCCTCGAAGAACCATGGCGTCACACATGCGTGTGGCCACGACGTCCACACCGCCGCCATGCTCGGCGTCGCGCTGGTCCTGCAGCGCATGCACGAGGAGTCCCCGCTGGGCGGTTCGGTCCGGATCATTTTCCAGCCTGCCGAGGAGACCATGCCCGGTGGCGCACTGTCCTGCATTGAGCAGGGCGTCCTGGACGGTGTGCCGCGCATCCTTGCGCTGCACTGCGACCCGAGGATCGACGTCGGACGCATCGGTACGCGCATCGGCGCCATTACGTCCGCTTCGGACACCATCAAGATCGAGCTGAGCGGCCGCGGCGGCCATACGTCCCGCCCGCACCTTACCGAGGACCTGGTCTTCGCCCTGGCGCAGATCGCCGTCAACGTTCCGGCCGTGCTTTCACGCCGGGTGGATGTCCGCAGCGGAGTATCCGTGGTCTGGGGCCAGATCAACGCCGGATCGGCACCCAATGCCATCCCGGGCACCGGTTACATGTCAGGCACCATGCGCTGCCTCGACCGCGATGCCTGGCATGACGCCGGCGAGCTCCTGGATGAAGTCGTGCAGCAGGTGGCCGCGCCCTATGGGGTGGATGTCCACCTGGAACACACCAGGGGCGTCCCGCCTGTTGTGAACTCCGAGGACGAGACCGCGCTCATTGAGGCCGCAGCCCGCGCTGAAATCGGCGAGGGCGCCGTAGTGCTGACGCCGCAGTCCATGGGCGGCGAGGACTTCGCCTGGTTCCTGGCTGAACGGCCTGGCGCCATGATGCGCCTGGGTACCAAGACCCCCGGCGGCGAGGAGTACGACCTGCACCGCGGTGACTACATCCTGGACGAACGCGCCCTGGGCCTGGGCATCCAGGTCCTCACGGCAGCGGCCCTCCGGACCATCCGCGACCTCTAGCCCCCGCGCCCCGAGCTATCTAACCCCTGGCGCGCGAACGGACATTTAAGCCCTTGCCCTCCCGCGCGAACTGGCAGATAACACCCTCAAAACCCGGTTTTGAGGGTGTTATCTGCTCGTTCGCGCGTCTCTTTGGCGTGGTAAGTTGTGCACAATTGAATTGTGGACTATCGTCTTAGGTATGACTGAAGCCCCCCGCCTCGACCGCCAGGTGTGTTTTGCGCTGTACTCCGCGTCCCGCGCGGCAACAGCGGTCTACCGCCCAGTCTTGGAAGACCTCGGCCTGACGTACCCGCAGTATCTGGTGATGCTGGTCCTCTGGGAATCGGAGCCGAAGGGCGTCAAGGAGCTCGGCGAGGAACTGGGCCTTGACTCCGGCACGCTATCGCCGCTGCTCAAGCGGCTTGAGGCCATGGGGCTCGTGGAGCGCCGCCGGTCCGGGGAAGATGAGCGCCGTGTTGCAGTCCACCTGACGCCGACCGGACGCTCGCTCAGCAGCAGGGCCAGCGGGATTCCTCGGCACCTTGCGGACGCCGCCGGGTTGTCAGCCGAGGAGCTGGAACAGCTTCGCACCACTCTTGAAAGGCTCACGGAAGCCCTTCACCGCACGCACTGAGCGCCAAAGATTTCCGTTATCCACATCCAACAGGACGGACCACCTATGAAGACTCTCTACACTGCCGAGGCCCTGGCTTCCGGCGAAGGCCGCGACGGCAACGCACGCACCAATGATGGCAAGCTGGATGTCAGCCTTGCCATCCCCGTGGAGCTGGGCGGTGACGGCCAGGGAACCAACCCGGAGCAGCTCTTTGCCGCCGGTTACGCGGCATGCTTCCACTCGGCCCTCCGCCTCGTGGGGCGCAAGGAGCGCGCAGACCTGACCGATTCAGCCGTGGCCGCCAAGATCCACTTTGGCGCACTGAACGACGGCGTGGGCTACGGTCTCGCTGCTGAACTGGAGATCGCGGTTCCGGCCCTGGATCTCGCCACGGCCGAGTCCCTGGTGGCCAAAGCGCATCAGATCTGCCCCTATTCCAACGCCACCCGGGGAAACATGAC
The DNA here is from genome assembly GCF_023913815.1 of Pseudarthrobacter cellobiosi. Lineage (NCBI taxonomy): Bacteria > Bacillati > Actinomycetota > Actinomycetes > Micrococcales > Micrococcaceae > Pseudarthrobacter > Pseudarthrobacter cellobiosi. The sequence continues at coordinate 175,292 of NZ_JAMXBK010000022.1, read as the reverse complement.
CGTGGACATCAAGATCCTGGAGTTCGCAGCATGAGCGTGACAACGGCACTGCCATCATCCAGCCGCGAAATCCGCCTGGCCTCGCGTCCGGTAGGGCGTCCCGGTCCCGAAAACTTCCGACTGGCAGAGTCACCGCTGCCGGAGCTTCAGGACGGCCAGATCCTGGTCCGCAACCTCTACGTCTCCGTGGACCCCTACATGCGCGGCCGTATGAACGACGTCAAGTCGTACTCCCCGCCGTTCGCGCTGGATGCAGCGCTCGACGGCGGCGCCATCGGTGAGGTCATCGCGTCCAGGGCCGAGGGGCGCAAGGTGGGGGACGCCGTCGTCCATCAGCTCGGCTGGCGGGAATTCGCGGTCCTGGAAGCAGACGCAACGTCGGTTGCCCGCACGGACCTTGCACCGGCGTCGGCGTTCCTTGGCGCGCTGGGCATGACCGGACTGACGGCGTACGCCGGGCTGCTCAAAGTGGCCGAGTTCAAGCCCGGCGATGCCGTATTCGTGTCAGGTGCGGCGGGTGCCGTGGGCTCTCTTGTGGGCCAGATCGCCAAGGCGATGGGCGCTTCCAGGGTCATCGGCAGCGCGGGAACCGCGGAGAAGGTGGCCCGGCTCCTGGAACTGGGCTTCGACGCCGCATTCAACTACAACGACGGGCCGGTGCGGGAACAGCTTGTCCAGGCCGCAGGACCCGCAGGTATTGACGTGTATTTCGACAACGTGGGTGGCGATCATCTGGAGGCTGCCCTGGCGGTCCTGAATGTGGGCGGCCGTGTGGCCATGTGCGGCGCGATAGCCCAGTACAACTCCACCGAACCCACGCCGGCGCCGCGGAACCTCGCCCTTGCCATCGGCAAGCAGCTCACCCTGCGGGGGTTCCTGGTCAGCGGACAGCGCCAGCACAGCGCTGAATTCTTCGGCAAGATGTCAGCCTGGCTGGCGGAAGGTTCAGTCCGGTATGACGAGACCGTGGTGGACGGGCTGGAGAATGCGCCCCAGGCTTTCATGGACCTGCTCGACGGCGCCAACACCGGCAAGATGCTCGTGCGCCTCTAAGCCCCCCACCAGCGCGAACGGACATTTGAGGCCCCGCCCGGCGGGCCCCAAGTGTCCGTTCGCGCTTAAAGTGAGGGGTGCGGAACCGCAGGTTTTCTACTGGTTGGTAACAAATTCTCAACAATCTTCGGGATCCGGCTTCAATGTGGTATCGGATGTGTTGCAGCCCACTAATGTTGCTTGTATCAGGCGCTTCGGCGCAGTGCTGCGAAGCCCTCAGTGAAAACAGAATTTCAGTGTAGAAACGGACACTCATTGAATTCGAGTCGTAGCGCCACTCTCTCCCTGGAGGAAATTTGAAGAACACACTGCGCGCTAAGTTCAAGCGCGGTTCAATGGCAGGCATGGCCTCAGTGGGTGCCACAGCACTCCTGCTGACCGGCTGCGGCGCGGCACCTGACGCTGGAGGCACCGCCACCGCAACAGCGAGCGACTACACCGGCTGCATCGTCTCGGACTCCGGCGGATTCGATGACCAGTCGTTCAACCAGTCCTCCTACGATGGCCTGAAGAAGGCCGAGGCTGACCTGGGCATCAAGGTCAACCAGGCCGAGTCCAAGACCAACAACGACTTCGAGCCAAACCTCCGCGCCATGGTTGCCGCCAACTGCGATCTCACCCTGACCGTCGGCTTCCTGCTGGGTGATGCCACCAAGAAGCAGGCTACGGACAACCCGGACCGCCACTTTGCCATCATCGACTTCGGCTACGACCCGCCCATCAGCAACGTCAAGCCGATCATCTACGACACCGCCCAGGCAGCGTTCCTGGCCGGTTACCTGGCCGCAGGCACCACCAAGACAGGAAGTGTGGCCACGTTCGGCGGCAGGGAGATTCCCACCGTGACCATTTTCATGGATGGGTTTGCCGACGGCGTCAAGTACTACAACGAGCAGAAGGGCAAGGACGTCAAAGTCCTTGGCTGGGACAAGGCGGCCCAGGATGGCAGCTTCACGGGCGACTTTGAAAAGCAGGACAAGGGCAAGCAGCTCACCCAAAACTTCCTTGACCAGGGCGCGGACATTGTGATGCCCGTCGCCGGTCCGGTGGGCAAGGGAGCCGGTGCAGCCCTGATGGAGGCGAAAGCGGCCGGCAAGGACGTCAAGATGATCTGGGTTGACTCCGACGGATTCCTGACCGCACCCGAATACAAGGACATCATGCTTTCCTCGGTCATGAAGCTTATGGGCGAAGCCGTTGAAACCGTGGTCAAGGACGACAAGGAAGGCAAGTTCACCAACACGCCATATGTCGGCACCTTGGCGAACGACGGCGTCCAGCTGGCACCTTTCCACAGCTTCGACGGGCAGGTCCCGTCCGACCTGAAGTCCGAGCTGGACCAGCTCAAGAAGGACATCGTCGACGGCAAGCTGAAGGTCGTATCTGCGGCAAGCCCCAAGGCTTAGTCATCCTCGCTAGGCGCCACTCCCGGATGGTCATCGACTGGCCGGGCGGTGGCGCTTTTCGTTGGAATTCGGCGTCGGCGAGACCGCCCACGCAGGACTGCACGCACTAGGCTGGTGCTGCAGCCACCTATCCCGTCCGGTGGGATTCACCGGACGCTTCGAGATTGGTCAGAGTTTTGAAACTTGAACTCAGAGGGATCACCAAACGCTTCGGCTCGCTGCTCGCCAACGACCACATCGACGTGGTGGTTGAACCCGGACAGATCCACTGTCTGCTGGGCGAGAACGGGGCCGGCAAGTCCACCCTGATGAATGTGCTGTACGGGCTCTACGAGCCCTCTGAGGGCGAAATCCTCATCGACGACAAACCTGTTTACTTCCGCGGCCCCGGAGACGCCATGGCCGCCGGCATCGGCATGGTGCACCAGCACTTTATGCTCGTTCCCGTGTTTACCGTGGCCGAGAATGTGGCGCTCGGCGCCGAGTCCACCAAAGCCGGCGGTTTCCTCAACCTGGACGACACCCGGCGCGAGATCAAGGAGATCTCTGACCGCTACGGGTTCGACGTCGACCCCGACGCCCTGGTGGAGGACCTCCCGGTGGGCGTCCAGCAGCGGGTGGAAATCATCAAAGCCCTGGTCCGCGACGCCAAGGTCCTCATCCTGGATGAACCCACGGCAGTGCTGACGCCCCAGGAAACCGACGAACTGCTGGACATCATGCGCCAGCTCAAGTCCAACGGAACCTCGATAGTCTTCATCTCGCACAAGCTGCGCGAGGTGAAGGCTGTCTCGGACACCATCACCGTGATCCGGCGGGGCAAAGTTGTTGGTTCGGCGCATCCAGGCGCCTCCACCGCGGAGCTGGCCTCCATGATGGTGGGCCGCGCCGTCAGCCTCACACTCGAGAAGGCACCCGCCAGTCCCAAAGAGAAGACTTTCCAGGTCAAAGACCTCACTGTCATCGCCCCGAACGGGCAGCACACCGTGGACGGCCTCAGCTTCGACATTTCTCGCGGAGAGATCCTGGCCGTCGCAGGCGTGCAAGGCAACGGCCAGACCGAACTCACCGAGGCCATCCTCGGACTCCAGGACCGCGTGCACGGCTCCATCCTCCTGGACGATGTGGAACTTGTTGGCCGCAGTGTGAAGGAGGTCCTTAACGCCGGCGTCGGCTTCGTTCCGGAAGACCGGTCTGTTGACGGCCTCATCGGCACGTTCTCGATCGCCGAAAACCTGATTCTTGACCGGTACGATCAGCCGCCGTTTGCCAAGGGCATCAGCATGAGTCCGGCGAAGGTCCTGGAGAACGCCAAATCACGGATCGACGAGTTCGATGTCCGGACACCCTCGGGCCTGCTGGCGGCCGGCACGCTCTCGGGCGGCAATCAACAGAAAGTGGTCATGGCACGGGAGCTGTCCCGGCCGCTGCGGCTCTTCATTGCCTCGCAGCCCACCCGGGGTGTGGACGTCGGGTCCATCGAGTTCCTTCATAAACGGATCGTGGCGGAACGCGACCAGGGCACGCCTGTCATGATCATCTCCACCGAACTGGACGAAGTCATGGAACTCGCCGACCGCATCGCCGTGCTCTATAAGGGCAAGCTGGTGGGAATCGTCCCGGCAGGGACCGGACGCGGCGTCCTGGGCCTGATGATGGCCGGCATCTCACCAGAGGACGCTGCGAGCGTAGATAAGACGAGCCCTGACAAGACCGGCTCAGGTACCACGAGCGTAAGCAAGACCGGCGCTGACACATCAGCCGCTGACAAGACTGACTCCGCCGCCGCAGAACGCCGCGGAACCTCCAGCGCCGAAGGAGGCGATCATGCCTGAAGAGCGTCACCCTAAGCATGCGGACCAGCAAGCGAAAGCGGACGAGCCAACCCCGGCGGCGGACGAAACCGCCGCCGGGGTGGCCGTGGACACGGCCGGCGGCGCCATCAGCCCTTCAGCCGTACCAGCCAGCGCCCAAAGCGGAAAGCTGCCCGGCGGGCCGGACACGCTGCTCCGGAAGATCTTCACCGGCAGCGGCATGGTCTCAGTCCTGGCGGTGCTGCTGGCACTTGTGTTGGGCGGACTGTTGATCGCCGCCACGGACGAGCGCGTCAGCACCACCTCGGCGTATCTGTTCGCCCGACCCACAGACTTCCTCTCCGCAGTCTGGCAAGCCGCCACACAGTCCTACGTTGCCTTGTTCCAGGGCTCGGTCTTCAACCCCCGGGGTTCGAGCCTCGCGGTCCAGTTCGCGCCGCTGATGGAAACCCTCACCATCGCCACACCGCTCATCACGGCAGGCCTCGGCGTCGCGCTCGCGTTCCGGGCCGGCCTGTTCAACATTGGCGCCCAGGGCCAGATCATCATGGCCGGCATCCTGGCGGGCTGGGTCGGTTTCGCCCTGCACCTTCCGTTGGGCCTGCACCTGTTGCTCGTCCTCGTGGCAGGCATCGTGGGAGGCGCCCTCTGGGGTGGCCTGGTTGGTCTCCTGAAGGCCCGGACAGGTGCCCACGAAGTCATCCTGACCATCATGTTCAACTACATTGCGCTGTACTTCCTGGGATACCTGCTGAACACTCCGGCGTTCCAGCGTCCGGGGGAGTCCAACCCGATCTCGCCCATCCTGGACGCAACCGCCGTGTACCCCCAGATTTTCGGCTCCCAGTATCGCCTGCACCTGGGCTTCGTCCTGGCCATCGCGGCCACCGTCCTGGTGTGGTGGCTGCTGAACCGCTCCACCGTCGGCTTTGAATTCCGGGCCGTGGGAGCCAATCCGAAGGCTGCCCTGACCGCCGGAATCAACGTCTCCCGGTCCACCATCCTGGTCATGGCCATCGCCGGTGCGCTGGCGGGAATGTCCGGCGTGGCCCAGGTGGCGGGCACGGAAAAGGTCCTGACAGACGGCGTCGCTGCAACGTACGGGTTTGACGCCATCACGGTGGCGCTGCTGGGACGTTCGACGCCGTGGGGCACCTTCGCTGCCGGCCTGCTGTTCGGCGCCTTCCGCGCCGGTGCCGTGCAGATGCAGATCCAGACCGGAACACCCATCGACATTGTCCTGGTGGTCCAGTCGCTGATTGTCCTCTTTATCGCGGCCCCGCCGCTGGTCCGGGCAGTCTTCGGGCTGAACCCCCGCCGCAAGAAGCCAGCCAAGGCCGGAAAAACCCAGCAGGCAGCAACCACCGGAGGCGCAGCATGAGCGCAACAGCAACATCGCCCCTGCCGGGACGCGGAACGCCAGGAACATCGCCCCAAGCCGACGAGGCCCAGCCAACATCCGGCAAACCGGTGCTCTGGAAAACCCCCGTCCTGCTCTCGGCGCTGGGACTCGTCGCTTTTGTTTTCTTCGGCCTGATGGGATCAGCGCAGACCGCAAGGTTCGGAATTTCCACCGGCGGGGACTTTTTCCAACTGCCCGTGCTTGAAGTTCCCGCAATGCCGGGCGGCATCACCCTCTCGGTCCTGATGCTTGGGCTGGCGGCCTATTCCGTCTATCTGAAGACCAAGGTCCGGCCCACCCCGGCCTGGCTGACCATCACTTTTACTGTGCTGTTTGTCGTAGCCTTCCTCATCTGGGTGGTGGGCGGTGCACGGACGCCCAGCATTTCACTGGCCGGGCTCATCGCCGGTTCGGTCACCCTTGCCGTCCCGCTGGTGTTCGGCTCTTTGTCCGGTGTGCTGTGCGAGCGGGTCGGGGTAGTCAACATCGCCATCGAAGGCCAGCTGCTGGGCGGCGCCTTCACCGCGGCAATCGTGGCCAGCATTACGCAGAACCCCTTCGTGGGCCTGCTTGCGGCCGCTGTGGCCGGCGCGGCGGTGTCCATGGTGCTCGCGGTGTTCAGCATCAGGTACCTGGTCAACCAGATCATCGTCGGCGTGGTGCTCAACGTCCTGATTTCCGGCGTCACCGGATTCCTGTTCAGCACCGTTATGCAGGCGGACAAGGCAAAGTTCAACTCACCGCCCGGCCTGGACATCATCCCGATTCCCATCCTCTCCGGAATCCCGATCCTCGGCCCAATCCTGTTCAAGCAGACCCTGGTGGGCTACCTGATGTACGTCGCCGTGATCGTTGTATGGGTTGGGCTGTTCAAAACCAAGTGGGGCCTGCGGGTCCGCGCCGTGGGTGAACACCCGCAGGCCGCCGACACGATGGGCATCAAGGTCAACGCCACCCGCTTCTGGAACGTCACGTTGGGTGGCGCCATCGCAGGCATCGGCGGCTCGTTCTTCACGCTCGTGGCGATCGACAGCTTCACGAAGGAAATCTCCGGCGGACGAGGCTTCATCGCACTCGCCGCGCTGATCTTCGGACGCTGGAACCCGATCGGCGCGTTCTTCGCCGCCCTGCTGTTCGGCTTTGCAGACAACCTGCAGAGCATTGTGACCATCATCGGAACCCCGGTGCCGAGCCAGTTCATGGCCATGCTGCCCTACCTGGTGACGGTGCTGGCCGTGGCCGGGCTGGTGGGCAGGTCCCGGCCACCGGCAGCCAGCGGCATCCCGTACATCAAGGGTTGACGGCCATGGAACGGGATCGGGTTTCGCTCCCCGTGGACTGGCAGGCGCTCAAGCAGGCCGCCGTGAGCGCCATGAAAAACGCCTACGCCCCGTATTCGAAGTACCCGGTGGGGGCCGCGGCCTTCACCGAGGACGGGCGGCTGGTCAGCGGCTGCAACGTGGAGAACGCAAGCTACGGGCTCTCCCTGTGTGCTGAATGTGCCCTGGTGGGCAACCTGCACATGACCGGCGGCGGGTTGTTGCGCGCCTTCTACTGCGTAGACGCTGCGGGCAACGTGCTGATGCCGTGCGGCCGCTGCCGGCAGCTTCTCTATGAATTCCGCGCGCCTGGCATGGAGCTTATGACCACACAAGGCATCAAAACCATGGACCAGGTGCTGCCCGACGCATTTGGTCCCCAAAACCTGGAGGATCCAAGGTGACACAGGCAACTGAGGCATTCGACGCCGTCGACATCATCCGCACCAAGCGGGACCGGGGCGCCCTGAGCCCGGAGCAGATCGACTGGACCATTAACGCGTACACCCGCGGGGTCATCGCCGACGAACAGATGGCCGCGTTGAACATGGCCATCCTGCTCAACGGCATGGACCGCGCCGAAATTTCGCGCTGGACGGCGGCGATGATCGCCTCGGGCGAACGGATGGACTTCGGCGGCCTCCGGCGGCCCGACGGCGGCGTGAAGGCTACCAGCGACAAGCATTCCACCGGGGGAGTGGGGGACAAGATCACGCTTCCGCTGGCACCGCTGGTGGCAGTGTTCGGCGTGGCGGTGCCGCAGCTATCCGGCCGCGGGCTGGGCCACACCGGCGGCACCCTGGACAAGCTGGAATCGATCCCCGGCTGGCGGGCCGCCCTGAGCAACGACGAAATTATGGCGCAGCTTCAGGACGTGGGCGCCGTGATCTGCGCTGCCGGGGCGGGGCTGGCGCCGGCGGACAAGAAGCTCTACGCACTGCGGGACGTCACCGGCACGGTCGAGGCGATCCCGCTGATCGCCTCCTCGATCATGAGCAAGAAGATCGCCGAAGGCACGGGGTCCCTGGTCCTGGACGTCAAGGTGGGCAGCGGCGCCTTTATGAAGGATGAGGCCCGGGCGCGCGAACTGGCCGAAACCATGGTGGCCCTTGGCAAGGACGCCGGCGTCAACACGGTGGCGCTGCTAACCAACATGAGCACGCCGCTCGGCCTCACCGCTGGCAACGCGATCGAAGTGGAGGAATCCGTGGAGGTCCTGGCCGGCGGCGGCCCGGAAGACGTCGTTGAACTCACCGTCCGGCTGGCTGAAGAGATGCTGGCCTGCGCGGGCGTCCACAACGCCGATCCCCGGGCCGCGCTGAAGGACGGCCGGGCCATGGACGTCTGGAACCGGATGATCGAAGCGCAGGGCGGAGATCCGCGCGCCAAGCTGCCGGTCGCCAAGGAATCCGAGGTCATCTACGCCCCGGCCGACGGTGTCCTGGTGGGGCTTGATGCCCTGGCGGTGGGCGTTGCGGCGTGGCGTCTCGGGGCGGGGCGTGCCCGCAAGGAAGACGCCGTCCAGGCCGGTGCCGGCATCCGCATGCATGCAAAGCCCGGTGCCGTGGTGCGTGCGGGTGAGCCGCTGATGACGCTGCTCACGGATACGCCGGAAAAGTTCGCGCGCGCCAAGGAAGCCCTTGAACACGCCGCCACGATCGCCCCTGAAGGGTCGCGCCCGGCCCAGCAGCTCATCATCGACCGAATAGCATAGGGACAATGCAGGCCATCAATGAATTCATCCTTGCTGCCGCCGGGCAGCCGTGGGTGCTCCTCCTTGTGCTGGCCTGCTGCCTGATCGACGGGTTTTTCCCGCCCATCCCCAGCGAATCCGTGGTGGTGGGCTTGGCCGCAGTTGCCGCCACCGCGGACGTCCCCAATCCCTGGCTGCTGATGGCCGTCGCGGGCCTGGGCGCTTTCTCAGGCGACAACATCGCGTACCTCATTGGACGCCGGGTGGGTACCCGGCGCTGGCACTGGATGCGCGGACCGCGGATGCAAAGTGCCTTCCGCTGGGCAGGAGACGAGCTGAGGAAGCGGCCGGCGTCCCTCATCCTGGTGGCGCGGTTCATTCCCATCGGCAGGGTTGCCGTCAACCTCACCGCGGGCGTGACCCACTATTCGCACGTGCGGTTCGTCGGCTTGACGGTGCTCTCCGCCACGCTCTGGGCCTCCTACTCCGTGGGTATCGGGCTGTTCTTCGGCCAGTGGTTTGAAAACAATCATCTGCTCGGCGCGGCCATCGCAATCGTCTGCGCCGTGGGCCTTGGAATCGTGGTGGACCTGATCATTAACCGCATCCGGGGAAAGGTTCCTGTGGTGGAGCGGCTGAAGGATCCGGAAGCCTAGGGTTTGCGGCGTCCGCGCGTAGCGGGTAGGGTCCCGGGCATGGGACACTGAAGAGCGATTTACGTCACTTCCGGCTGCATCATTTCGTCTAGGAGCAAGACCCGCGTGGAGTTTATTAATGAGGCCGTGCTCCATGCAGCGGGCCAATGGTGGATCTACCCGGTCCTTCTTGTGTTCTTCTTCATTGACGGCTTCGCCATGGTGGTTCCCAGCGAGACGCTGATTGTGGCGCTGGCCGCGTTTTCCCGGCACAGCGGTGAACCGAATCTTTGGATCTTGGGCGCGACAGCACTGATCGGTGCCATCGCGGGTGACAACATGGCGTTTATGCTCGGCCGCAGGATCGGCCTTGACCGCTGGAAGTGGATGCGGCGTCCCAAAGTGCAGAAGGCTTTTGGCTGGGCACGGTATGAACTCGAAAAACGCGGCGCCGTCCTGATTTTCACGGCGCGCTACATTCCCTGGGGCCGGGTGGCGGTCAACTATGTGGCCGGCAGCACCGGCTTTGCGCACCGCCGGTTCTTCCTGCTGGACGCCTTCGCTTGCATCACGTGGGTGGGGTACTCCATCGGCATCGGGATACTGGCCAGTTCGTTCCCCTGGCTCCACAACAACCCGCTGCTCAGCGCAGGCATTGCCGTGGTGTTCGCCATCGTGCTGGGCATCCTGATCGACCACCTGCTGCGCTGGTGGCACAAGCACCTGGCCCGCAATGACGCCGAAACTGTGGATGAATGGCTCGACGGCGGCCCTCAAGGTTCCGTGCCCGCGCATACCGCGGCTTCGCCGCTGCTGGCGTCTGCCCCGGCCGAGGCGGAGCAGCTGGGAAAGTAGCGGCTGGCATAAGCCGCCTGCCGACCCTAAGGTTGGATGGTGACTGAGCCTATTGTTGACGCTGCCCCTGCCATCGATTTCGACCTGAAGAGCCTGCCTAAGGTTTCGCTGCACGACCACCTGGACGGTGGTCTCCGTCCAGCCACCATCATCGAGCTGGCCGCGGCCGTTGGCCACACGCTGCCTTCCACGGACCCGGTGGCCCTGGGCGAGTGGTTCCGCGAGTCCGCGGATTCCGGCTCGCTGGTCCGCTACCTGGAGACGTTCGACCACACAGTGGCCGTGATGCAGACCAAGGAAGGCCTCATCCGCGTCGCCAAGGAATTCGTCGAGGACCTCGCGGACGACGGCGTGGTATACGGCGAAGTGCGTTGGGCACCGGAGCAGCACCTCCAGAAGGGCCTGTCCCTGGACGAGGTTGTTGAAGCAGTCCAGGAAGGCCTCGAAGCCGGTGTGGACGCCGTGACCGAAAGCGGCCGCGAAATCCAGGTGGGTCAGCTGATCACCGCCATGCGCCACGCAGACCGCGGCCAGGAAATCGCCGAACTCGCTGTCCGCCACCGCAACAAGGGCGCTGTGGGCTTTGACATCGCCGGAGCTGAAGACGGCTTCCTCCCGTCCCGGTTCAAGGACGCCTTCACGTACCTCGCCCAGCACAACTTCCCCGCGACGGTGCACGCCGGCGAGGCCGCCGGACTCGAAAGCATCCAGTCCGCCCTCGTTGACGGCCGGGCACTGCGCCTGGGCCACGGCGTCCGCATCGCCGAGGACATCATGGTGGAGTTCGACGACGAAGACGACGACGCCGCGAGCGACGAGGACAACATCGGCCTGGTCACCCTGGGCGACCTGTCCAGCTGGATCCGCGACCGCGGCATCGCCCTGGAGATCTGCCCGTCGTCGAACCTCCAGACCGGAGCGATCGCCGGTTTCGGCGAGGGCATCGAGAGCCACCCGCTGGACATGCTGTACCAGCTGGGCTTCAACGTCACCATCAACACCGACAACCGGCTGATGAGCGGCGTCACCCTGACGGACGAGTTCGAACTCCTCGTGGAAACTTTCGACTACGACCTCGACGATCTGCTGGAGCTCACGCTTAACGCTGCCGAGGCATCCTTCCTGCCGCTTGAAGAGAAGGAAGCGTTGGTGGAATACATCAACGACGCCTACGACAACCTTGGCTGAGCAGGCTCCCATCGATCGGCTGGTCGCTGTCGTGGCCCAGCTGCGCGAGCACTGCCCGTGGATGGCCGCCCTCACGCATGCCTCGCTGGTGGAGTACCTCCTGGAGGAGGCCTTCGAGGTTGCCGAGACCATCGAGACCGGCGCGGGTGACGCCGAGCTCCGCGGCGAACTGGGCGATGTGCTGCTTCAGGTGGTGCTGCACGCCCGGCTCGCCGAGGAGCGCGGCACGTTCACGTTCGACGACGTCGCCCGCGGGCTGAGCGCCAAAATGGTCCGCCGCAATCCCCATGTCTTCCGGCCCGACGGCACGCTGCAGGACACCTTCCCTGCCTCGGTGGCGGAGATTGTCCGTAAATGGGACGCCGTGAAGACTGCGGAACGTCCGGAGCGAACGGGGCCCTTTGAAGGCATCCCGGACGCACTGCCGGCCCTGGCGAAGGCGCAGAAGTTCCTCGACCGGGCCGAAAGGTCAGGATCTCGACAGGCTCGATCACCGGGACAACCGGTGGTCGAGCTTGTCGAAACCTCCGGATCTCGACAGGCTCGATTACCGGACGCCGAATCACTGGAGCCATTCGAAACCGAGGAGGAGCTCGGCGACCTGCTGCTCGCCGTCGTCGGCTCCGCACGTGCTAGGGGATTCGACGCCGAACGTGCCCTTCGGGGCGCCATCCGGCGGCAGTTCGCGTCGCCATCATGACGTCCGGGTGATGGATAGGGTTCCGTAACCTGCACCACTCTCGACTAGGCTTGGTCCTGACGAGGACGTCCCAGATTTAACGCTTTTTCCAGCTGTTCGTTCGCCCAAAATCGCCCATAAGGAGCACATCCATGGCGCTTATCGATGCCATCCACGCCCGCGAAATCCTCGATTCCCGCGGAAACCCGACCGTAGAAGTTGAAGTACTGCTCTCCGATGGCCAGATCGGCCGCGCGGCAGTACCCTCAGGTGCCTCCACCGGTGAGCACGAGGCTGTTGAGCTCCGTGACGGAGACAAGGGACGTTACCTCGGCAAGGGTGTCCAGAAGGCCGTTGACGCTGTCATCGACCAGATCGCTCCGGCACTGACCGGCTTCGACGCCACCGACCAGCGCAGCATCGACCAGGCCATGATCGACCTGGACGGCACGCCCAACAAGGCGAAGCTCGGCGCCAACGCCATCCTGGGCGTTTCGCTGGCCGTTGCCAACGCCGCTGCCGCCTCCGCAGACCTGCCGCTGTACAAGTACCTGGGCGGCCCCAACGCGCACGTCCTGCCGGTTCCGCTGATGAACATCCTCAACGGTGGCTCGCACGCCGACTCCGACGTGGACATCCAGGAATTCATGATCGTCCCGATCGGCGCCGAGACCTTCTCCGAGGGCCTCCGCTGGGGCGTCGAGGTCTACCACAACCTCAAGTCCGTCCTGCAGGCCAAGGGCCTGTCCACCGGCCTGGGTGACGAAGGTGGCTTCGCGCCTAACCTGCCGTCCAACCGTGCTGCGCTGGACCTGATCCAGGAAGCCATCACGAACGCCGGCTACACCCCGGGCAAGGACATCGCCCTCGCACTGGACGTCGCCTCCTCCGAGTTCTTCAAGGACGGCGCCTACCAGTTCGAGGGCAAGGCACTATCCGCCACCGAGATGAGCGCCTACTACGCCGAGCTCGTGGCCGACTACCCGCTGGTTTCCATCGAGGATCCCCTGGATGAGAACGACTGGGACGGCTGGAAGACCCTCACCGACAGCATCGGTGACAAGGTCCAGCTCGTCGGCGATGACCTCTTCGTCACCAACCCGGCCATCCTGCAGCGCGGCATCGACACCAAGACCGCCAACTCGCTGCTGGTCAAGGTCAACCAGATCGGTTCACTGACCGAAACGCTGGACGCCGTCAGCCTGGCCCAGCGCGCCGGTTACACCACCATCACCTCGCACCGCTCCGGCGAGACCGAGGACACCACCATCGCCGACATCTCGGTGGCCACCAACGCCGGCCAGATCAAGACCGGTGCCCCGGCACGCTCGGAGCGCGTTGCCAAGTACAACCAGCTCCTGCGCATCGAAGAAGAACTCGACGACGCCGCACGCTACGCCGGCCGCAGCGCTTTCCCGCGTTTCAAGGGCTAGTAGCCGCGTAAACCTCTGACCGGTGGCTATGGTTGAAAGACCATAGCCACCGGTTTTTGTTTTAGCCGGCATTGATTGAGCCGGTATCAAGCGCAGAGTTGCGGCCAGAGGCAGGCCGCACGTTTCAGGAGTGTCATGGCCACCCGCCGTCCCAAAGTTCCCAAGGCCGCGTCGAGGCATCAGGCCACCACGGACCCAGCCAGGGAAGACGCCGGCATCATCCGCGCCGATTTTGGCGGTACAGCCAGCAGCGCAAAGGGCGGGAGCATGGGCAAGACCGGAACGGCGTCCAGCGCCGGAACGTCCGCATCGGGCACCAGGCTCCCGGCAAGCAAAGGGCAGGGGAGCGGCCACAACGGTAACGCCACGGGCAGGACATCGAAGCCTGACACCACGCCGGATGACAGCCAGCCGGTGCCCGCCAAGGCGTTCTCCGGCCGCATGCTGGCACTGGCGGTGGTCATGATTGCCATCACCATCATGCTGGCCCCCACCGTGAAGATCTTCTTCGACAAGCGGGCCGAGCTCGCCGCCCTCAGCGCCGATATTGCCGCCCGCCAGGCCGAGCAGGACGGCCTGCGGCAGCAGATCTCACGGTGGCAGGATCCGAACTACGTGAAACAGCAGGCCCGCGACCGCATTAACATGGTTATGCCGGGTGAATCCGGCTACTGGGTCTTCGGCAGCGATCTGCCGGCCGGAACAAGCAGTAGCCTGACCGCCACAGCAGCACAAGACCCCGCCGATCTGCCGTGGGTGGATTCCCTGTGGGAGTCCATCAGGCGTGCGGCCACAGACTGAACAGCTAGAGGAAGGATGGCCCGCGCCAGTGGAAGAAAACACGGCGACTGCGCCGGAGAAGTCCCGCCAGCCATCAGCACACGATCTTGAAGTACTCAGCAGGCAGTTGGGACGGCCGGTGCGCGATGTGGTGGAAATCCCGGCGCGCTGCGTCTGCGGCAACCCCCTCGTTGCCGCCACGGCGCCGCGGCTGAGCAACGGGACCCCGTTTCCCACCACGTTTTATCTGACGCACCCCGTCATCACTTCGGCGGTTTCCCGGCTGGAAGCTGCCGGGCTGATGAACGACATGAATGAACGCCTGAGCGCCGATGAGCCCCTCGCGGCCGCCTACCGTGCAGCGCACGAGGACTATCTCGGAGCCCGCGCGGCCATCGGCGAGCGTTCCGGCATCGGCGCCGTCCCGGAGATTGACGGCATCTCCGCCGGCGGCATGCCCACCCGGGTCAAATGCCTCCACGTCCTGGTGGGCCATTCCCTCGCGGCGGGTCCCGGCGTAAACCCGCTGGGGGATGAGGCCATTGCCGGCATCAGTGAATGGTGGACAACGGACCGCTGCTACTGCGACGGCGCCTGGGACACCGCAGGGGAGGCCCCGTCAAAGGATCTCAGCCGCCACGGACCCCAGGGCCTGCCGGAGATCGTGGGCCGGCCCGCTCCGGTCCGCAAGACCGCAAGCGCTGACGGGGCAGGGGCATGACCCGCGTCGCCGCCATCGACTGCGGCACGAACTCGCTCCGCCTGCTCATCGCCGACATCGACCGCAGGAGCGGGACAGCGAAGCTCGCCGACGTTGTCCGCGAAATGCGGGTTGTCCGGCTGGGCCAGGGCGTGGACGCCACCGGCGAATTGGCCCCTGAGGCGCTGGAGCGCACCTTCGCAGCCACGGCGGATTACGCAGCCATGATCCGCGAGCACGGCGCCGAGTCCATCCGTTTTGTGGCAACCTCGGCCAGCCGGGACGCGCGCAACCGCCAGGTCTTTGTGGACGGGATCCGGGAACTGCTGGGCGTTGAGCCGGAGGTCATCTCAGGTGATGAAGAAGCTGCCCTGTCCTTCGCCGGGGCCAGCAGCGTGCTGCCCATCCTTGACGGGGAGCAGGTGCTGGTGGTGGACCTCGGCGGCGGCAGCACGGAGTTCGTCCTCGGTACCTCCGCCGGTGTCACGGCCGCCAAGTCCGTCGATGTCGGCTGCGTCCGACTCACCGAACGGCACCTGCAGGACGATCCGCCCACGGCGGAGCAGATCGCCGCCGCGGAAGCCGACGTCGACGCCGCCATTGCCCGGGCGGGACTGGATGTTCCGCTGGAACGCGCCACCGCCGTCGTCGGGGTGGCCGGCTCGATCACCACCATCACCGCCCATGCCCTGCGGCTTCCGGAGTATTCGCCGGCGGCGATCCACGGGACGGAATTGTCCATCGGCACCATCACCGAAGCCGCCACCGACCTCCTCCACATGACCAGGGGAGAACGTGCCGAACTGGCGTATATGCACCCCGGCCGCGTCGACGTTATGGGTGCCGGCGGGCTGGTGTGGCGGCGCATCCTGGAGCGGCTGAATGAGCTCACCGCGGGCCGGATCGTCACGGCCACGGCCAGCGAACACGATATTCTTGACGGAATTGCCCTGAGCATCCACTAACCAGGCCATCAGCCAACCAAGCATGGGAACCCACATGACCAGAGCAACAGCACGGTTCCGCCGGGCCGCGTCAGCTCTCCTGGCGATGACCCTTGCAGGCGTCAGCCTGGCCGCAGGACTGACCCTGGCGCCTGCGGCCAGGGCCGACGCTGAACGGGACAAACAGTACTGGCTTGGCGAATCCGGAATTACGAAGGCCTGGGAGGTTTCCAAGGGCGCCGGTGTCAAGATCGCGGTGATCGACAGCGGCGTGGATGCCCAGCACCCTGACCTGAAGGGCGCCGTCACCGGAGGCTTCGACGCGTCCGGGGCCGGCAGCCCCAACGGGCAGAAAAGCCTGGGGGTCAAGCCGGAACACGGGACCCTGGTAGCCACCATACTGGCCGGTCGCGGCCACCAGCCGGCCGGCGCCACCCCCTCGCCCAGTCCCGGCCAGGCTGCTGCCAGCGGACCGGACGGCATGATTGGCGTGGCCCCTGAAGCTGAGATCCTGTCCGTCTCAACGTGGCTGGGTTCGGCCAACCCCGCGGGCAAGAGCGATCAGGACCAGATCCCGGAAGCGGTCCGTTGGGCCGTGGACAACGGGGCCAAAGTCATTAACATTTCGCTGGGCAGCGCCACGCCGCAGTGGCCCCAGAGCTGGGATGCTGCCTTCCTCTATGCCGAACAAAAAGATGTGGTCATCGTGGCCGCCGCCGGAAACCGGATAGGCGGCAACCTCCAGGTGGGAGCTCCAGCCACCATCCCCGGCGTCCTCACGGTCGCCGGCCTGGACCGCAAGGGCACAGCGAGCGTCGACTCGTCCTCCCAGGGGATCAGCATTGGTGTGGCGGCCCCGGCAGAAAACCTGCTGGGCGGGCTGCCCGGCGGCGGCTACGCAGAATGGGCGGGAACGTCCGGAGCTGCCCCGATTGTTGCCGGCGTGGCCGCACTCATCCGCTCCAAGTGGCCGGAGATGAGCGCCAAGCAGGTCATCAACCGGATCGTCAGCACAGCCAAGGATGCCGGTCCTGCCGGAAAAGACCCGCTGTACGGCTTTGGCGTGCTGAACGCGGAGGCCGCCCTGAAGGACTCCGTCCCGGAAGCCGCCGCCAACCCGCTCGGCTCCATCTCGGACTGGATCCGCGTCCACCGCCGCGGCAACCTTGGTGCGCCGGCGCCGGTGCCCACCGACGAAGTGGCCAGTGCCGTTCCCACGCTGCCCGAGCCCACTGTGCCCGCGGCGGAGGCGCCCTCACAGCGTGACAGTGCCGTTGGCGCCGCCGTCGTGATCGGTTCGGTGATCCTCTTTGTGGTGATCATCGGGGCAGCAGTCTTCCAGCTCCGTCGGGCGGCCAGAAACCCCGGAGCGGCGCGCGAGGAACCTGATACCGGCGCGTTCCAAACCGTTGATTCAGGTGGCAAAACGTAGTTAGTGAAGATTTTCACAAACTGTTGTATCCTTAAATCATGGCAACCACCCCAGAGCTCCAGGACCGTCCCAGGGTACTCGTCGTCGGCGGCGGGTACGTCGGCCTGTACGTAGCACTCAAACTGCAGAAGAAGATCGCGAATGCCGGTGGCATCGTCACCCTCGTGGATCCACTGCCCTACATGACTTACCAGCCCTTCCTGCCCGAAGTGGCCGGCGGCAACATCGAGGCCCGCCACGCAGTGGTCTCGCACCGCCAGCACCTGAAGCAGACTGAACTCATCCAGGGCAGCGTCACCTCGATCGACCACGCCAACCGCACCGCCGTCGTGGCGCCTGCGGATGGCGGAGAGCACATCGAGATCCCCTACTTCGACATCGTGGTGGCCGCAGGCGCCATCACCCGCACCTTCCCCATCAAGGGACTGGCGGACAAGGGCATCGGCCTGAAGACCATCGAAGAGGCTGTGGCCCTTCGCAACAAGGTGCTGGAGCGCCTCGAGGCCGCGTCCACCATCGCGGACCCCGCTGCCCGCGCCAAGGCACTGACATTCGTGGTTGTCGGTGGCGGCTTCGCCGGCATCGAGTGCATCACCGAAATGGAAGACCTGGCTCGCGCCGCGGTCAAGAACAACCCCCGCATCCGTCAGGAAGAAGTACGCTTTGTCCTGGTTGAAGCAATGGGCCGCATCATGCCGGAGGTCACGGCACCGCAGGCCGAATGGGTTGTGGAGCACCTCCGCAGCCGCGGCATCGAGGTCCTGCTGAACACTTCCCTGGACAGCGCTGAGGGCTCCCTGAAGCTCATCAACCTCCCGGACAAGTCCCTCGCCCAGGAATTCGAAGCCGATACGCTTGTCTGGACTGCCGGTGTGCAGGCCAACCCGATGATCCGCTCCTCCGACTTCCCGCTGGAACCGCGCGGACGTGTCCGCGTTCTGCCGGACCTCCGCATCGCCGGCGATGAAGGCATCATCGACAACGCCTGGGCTGCCGGCGACATCGCCGCCGTGCCGGACCTCACGGGCAGCGGCCTGCCGGACGGCACCTGCGTCCCGAACGCCCAGCACGCACTGCGCCAGGCCAAGCACCTCGCCAAGAACCTGTGGGCTTCGCGCTGGGACAAGCCCCTGAAGGACTACAAGCACAAGAATCTGGGTGCTGTGGCCGGTTTCGGCGAGTGGAAGGGTGTCGCGAACATCAACCTCGTGGGCCGCATTGGCCTCAAGGGCCCGCTCGCCTGGCTGGCCCACCGCGGCTACCACGGCATGGCCATGCCCACCATGGAGCGCAAGGTCCGCGTCATCATGGGTTGGATCCTCGCGTTCTTTATGGGCCGCGACACCACCCAGCTGATCGACCTCGATAACCCGCGCGGCGCCTTCGTGGCCGCTGCCACGCCGGCTCCCAAGCCTGCAGCGGCTGCGCCTGCCCCGGCAGCCAGCACGCCGGAGGCATCCGCCGGAGCAGCCCAGCAGGGCTCGGCAGAAGCCACCAGCGTGGACCCCAAGCAGTCGGTCACCGCGGACGCCAAGTAACACTGGCATCCTGACACAGCATTTGTAACGCCCGACGGCGGCTGTCCCCTTGAGGGGGGATAGCCGCCGTTTTGCGTATCCAACGGGGTGTCCCTTCTAGACTGGCACCATGACTGGCGAAAAGAACCTCCAGACCCTGCTGGCAACACTGAAACCGGTACTGCGGGAGGGGGAGTACGTCTACGTCCTGTGGCCGCATGGCAGGCCGCTCGAGCCCGGCATCGAAGCTGCCGTACGTGAGGCCGGGGGCCTGACGGTCGTCCTGCCGCGGGAAAGGGCAGACAGCCTGGGGCTGCACTACGACTTTGTGGCGGCCTGGATCACTCTGGAAGTGCACTCTGCGCTGGAGGCTGTTGGCCTGACCGCCGCCGTCGGGAAGGCCCTGACCGACGCGAAGATCAGCTGCAACGTGCTGGCCGGCTTCCACCACGACCACCTGCTGGTGCCGGTGGCGGACGCGCCACGCGCCGTCGAAGCCCTAGCTGAGCTGTCAGCGGCAAGTCGAGACGTGCCGCGGCCCGAGCTGCTGCTCAGGAACGAGACGGCTGCGGACAGGGACAAGATCCTCGCGTTGACGGGCGAGGCGTTCGCGGTCTCTCCGGTCACGGGCCTGCCGGTGGCCGGGGAGCCCGAGGAAGTGGACGTGCTCCGCCGGCTCTTCGAGTGCGAGGACTACCTGCCCGAGTTCAGCGTGGTGGCGGTGCTCGACGACGAGATAGTCGGCCATGTGATCAGCACGCGGGGCTGGGTGGGCGACTACGGGTTGCTGGGGCTCGGGCCCATCGGTGTGACACCAAGGCTGCAGCGCCATGGGATCGGCACTGCCCTCATGAACGACACCATTGCCCGGGCCAACGCGGCGGGGGAGGGCGGGATTGCGTTGCTGGGCAGCACCGAATACTACCCGCGCTTCGGCTTTGTCCCGGCTGCGTCCTTCGGCGTCCTCCCGCCCGACGAAGCATGGGGCGACCGCTTCCAGCTGCTCCCGCTGGCCGTCTGGCCCGGCGGGGTCCACGGGACGTTCCGGTACGCCGGACCGCTTGCGGGCGAATGACGGGATACCATTGACCGGGCGCCCCAGTAGCCCAATTGGCAGAGGCAGCGGACTTAAAATCCGCGTGTTGTGGGTTCGAGTCCCACCTGGGGTACAAATTCTCCCTCCGGCGCGCCTGCGCTGCGCCCACTCCTGCCGCCTTCCAGTACCCCAGCCAGACGTCAAAGGACCACCGCGTCCCTTGATTTCGCATATGCAACGACTGTTATAAGGATGTGACCTCAGTCACTTATATCCGTAGCAGATATGCATTAGCTTGAAGTTAAATCAGGAACACCTGATCATCCGCGTCAAAGGCCGTTCGCACCTTTCGATCCAGGAGATTGTCAATGATTTCACTCCCCCCGAGGGCACCCCGTCTTGCTAAGCTCACAGCGCTTAGTGTCGGCGTCGCCTTTCTGGTTACAGCCTGTGGTGGTACCTCCACCCCGAGCTCGACAGAAACCACCACGTCAGCAACTGGGATCTCCTGCCCCGCTCCCGGCGCGGCTCCCGGAAGCACAGCGCAGGCCAGCGCTGGAGGCGCTGTTCCGCAGGCAACCACCATCACGGAAACGCCGCTCAAGCTGGGTTCGCTGCTGCCCACAACCGGTTCGCTGGCGTTCCTTGGCCCGCCCGAAATCGCAGGTGTCAACCTTGGCGTCAAGGAAATCAATGATGCCGGCGGCGTGCTGGGCAAGCCCGTAGAGGTTATTCACCGCGACTCCGGTGACACCAAGACCGATATCGCCACCCAGTCCACCACGGCATTGCTTGGCTCAGGCGTCAGTGCGATTATCGGTGCCGCGTCCTCCGGCGTTACCAAGACGGTCATTAACCAGATCACCGGCGCCGGTGTCCTTCAGATTTCGCCGGCCAACACCGCGCCAGAACTGAGCACTTGGGACGACAAGGGCCTCTACTGGCGCACAGCTCCCTCAGATGTGCTCCAGGGTAAGGTCCTCGGCAACTACATGGCTGCCTGTGGTGCGCAGACTCTGGGCATGATTGTCCTGAACGATGCTTACGGCACGGGCCTGGCGAAGAACGTCAAGTCCGCATTCGAGGCAGCAGGCGGCAAGGTTGTCGCCGAGGAGCTGTTCAATGAGGGTGACTCCCAGTTCAGCAGCCAGGTGGACAAGATCATCGCAGCCAAGCCCGACGCCTATGCCCTGATCACTTTCGACCAGGCCAAGAGCATCATTCCGCTCATGACGGGCAAGGGCGTCAAGGCAACGCAGATGTTCCTGGTTGACGGCAATACGTCGGACTACAGCAAGGACTTCCAGGCAGGCACGCTCAAGGGCACCCAGGGCACTCAGCCCGGCACGTTTGCCAAGGATGACTTCAAGAAGGCGCTTCTTGCGCTGGATCCGGCACTGAAGACCTACAACTACGCCGGCGAGTCCTATGATGCCGCGAACCTGACGGCGCTGGCGGCCGAAGCTGCCAAGAGCACGAAGGGAACGGATATAGCCGCAAAATTGAAGGAAGTCTCCCAGACCGGCGAGAAGTGCAACAACTTCGCCTCCTGCGTTACCCTGCTCCGCAACGGCAAGGACATTGACTACGACGGTCAGTCCGGTCCTGTGACCTTCTCAGACGCGGGGGATCCGACTGAGGCCTACATCGGCATCTACGAGTACGACGACACCAACAAGCCGCTGCCGTCCAAGGAAGAATTCGGCCAGCTGTAAGCCGCTTCCACAGACGCACAGAAGCCCCCGTCCAGTTCGGACGGGGGCTTCTGTGCGTCCGGGCGAGGCCGGAGCCCAGGGCGGCACGCAAAGGGGGCCGCCACCGGCTGGTGACGGCCCCCTTTCGTGTTCCGGGACGGGCGCCGGAGGCGGGAAGCCCCGCCTAGGTTTCGTCGGCCAAGGTTCCCAGGTAGAGCTGGATGACCTTCGGATCCTTCATAAGCTCCCGGCCCGTGCCTGTGTATGCGTCCTTGCCCTGGTCAAGCACATAGGCGCGGTCGCAGATCTGCAGGCAGCGGCGCGCGTTCTGCTCCACCATGATGACCGATACGCCTGCCCGGTTGATCTCGTGGACCCGCAGGAATGTCTCATCCTGCTTGACGGGGGAGAGGCCTGCCGATGGCTCATCGAGCAGCAGGACGGCCGGTTCCATCATCAGGGCCCTTCCCATGGCTACCATCTGGCGTTCGCCACCGGAGAGGGAGCCCGCCCGCTGGGCACGGCGCTTGCCGAGCTCAGGGAAGAGGCTGGTGACGAAGTCAAACCGTTCGCCGAAGTCCTTGGGCCGCTGGAACATGCCCATCTGCATGTTCTCCTCGATGGTGAGGGTGGAAAACACGTTGTTGTTCTGCGGGACGAACCCCACTCCCTTGGAAACGAGCTTGTTGGCCTTCAGCCCCGTGATGTCCTGGCCGCGCACCACAACGGTGCCGGAATGGACCTTCACCAGGCCGAACATCGCTTTAAGCAGCGTGGACTTGCCCGCGCCGTTGGGGCCGATGATGCCGATCAGTTCGCCTTTGCGGGCTTCGATGCTGCAGCCGTTAAGGATGTTCACGCCGGGAAGATACCCGGCCACAAGGTCGGTTACCTTGACGACTGAGTCGTGCGATGCTGCGGTGCTTGCGGCGGGCGCCGGGCTGATGGCACTCATTCGGTGTCCTTCTTCCTGGATCCGGGCTCGTCGGATTCCGCGGCGACGACGTCGAGGGCGATGAAGCCGGCGTTTTCGGTGCCGACGATGGACTCCTCGTCGGCTACGAGTTCGGCTGCAAGTTCCTTGATTCCCTCGGCGTCGCCCAGGTCGACGTCGTGGTGCGCGCCCAGGTAGGCGTCGATTACCGCGGGGTTCTTCATGACTTCACCTGGCGGGCCTTCAGCAACAATCTTGCCTTCGGCCATCACCACCACCCAGTCGGCAATGTGTCGAACCATGTTCATGTCGTGTTCAACGAACAACACGGTCATGCCTTCTGCTTTGAGGTTTTTGATGTGGTCAAGGAGGGACTGGGTGAGTGCCGGGTTAACACCCGCCATGGGTTCATCCAGCATCACCAGCTTGGGCCGGACCATCAGGGAACGCGCCATTTCCAAAAGCTTGCGCTGCCCGCCGGACAAGGACGCCGCGTAATCGTCCTTCTTGGCGTCGAGCTTGAACTTCTCCAGCAGGACGTCTGCCTGTGCGGTTATCTCTTTTTCCCGGCCGCCCCACATACCCTTGAACAGCGCCTTGGAAAGCCGCTCACCGGGCTGCTCCGAACCGCCAAGGCGCATGTTCTCCATGACCGTGAGTTTGCCCATGACCTTGGTGAGCTGGAATGTGCGCACCATGCCCATCCTGGCCACTTTGTACGGTGTTACCCCGGCCAGGCTGTTTCCTTCAAACTGCCATTTGCCGGAGTTCGGAGTATCGAAACCGGTGAGCAGGTTGAAGAGTGTAGTCTTGCCGGCACCATTGGGGCCGATGAGCGCCGTGATCTTGTGGCGAGGGATCTCGAGGTATTCGACATCCACGGCGTTGATGCCGCCGAAGGTGCGGGTGACGTTCTCCGCCACCACGATGGGGTCCCGCTTTTTGCAGCCGGGAGCGGCCTCCCCGGCCGCGATCGGGCGGTCATCCGTCATGTAATCGACGTTTTCCTCTGCTGAGTTTCCGCTGTGCTTGGTCATGCGAACGCCAGCTCCTTCTTGTTGCCAAAGACGCCCTGCGGCCTGAAAATCATCAGCAGCATCAGGGCTATGCCTACCAGTATGTAACGCAGTTGCCCGGCCTGGACTGTGTTCAGCCAGGTCACTGCCCCGGATTCAATCAGTCCGTACAGGATGCCTTGGGTGAGGGACAGCACCACCCAGAAGATCATCGCGCCGACGACGGGTCCCAGCACCGTGGCGAGGCCGCCGAGCAGCAGGCAGGTGTACAGGAAGAACGTTAGCTCCGTGCCGTAGTTGGCCGGCTGGACTGCGCCGCGGGGGAGCGTGAAGATCATGCCCGCCAGTGCTCCGAGCACACCTCCTATGACCAGGGCCTGCATCTTGTAGGCATAGACGTTCTTGCCCAAAGAGCGGACGGCGTTCTCGTCTTCGCGGATGCCCTTGAGGACACGGCCCCAGGGACTGCGCATCAGGAGCCACACGAGGGTGCAACAGACGATGACTAGTCCCCAGCCGACAACGCGGATGAAGAAATCCCTGTTGTTCATGCCG
Organism: Pseudarthrobacter cellobiosi; assembly: GCF_023913815.1. Lineage (NCBI taxonomy): Bacteria > Bacillati > Actinomycetota > Actinomycetes > Micrococcales > Micrococcaceae > Pseudarthrobacter > Pseudarthrobacter cellobiosi. The sequence continues at coordinate 151,207 of NZ_JAMXBK010000022.1, read as the reverse complement.
AAGTAGGATCCCTCAGGGAAAGGGTTCATTGCATAGAACCCGCCCTCGAAGTTGGCCAGTCCGTTGGCGGAACCCGTTACGGCGGTGAGCTGGTTGGTGGTGACGATGTAGCGGACGATTTCCGCAGCGGCGATGGTGACAATCGCCAGGTAGTCAGCCCGGAGCCGTAGCGTTGGGATACCCAGCAACAGGGCAAAAATGGCCGAACAGATAATGGCGATGAGAAGTCCGACAAAAAACGGAACGCCGAATGTGAGGGTGGAGATGGCAAAGCCGTAGGCTCCCACGGCCATAAAGCCGGCCTGGCCGAAGTTCAGCAGGCCCGAGTAGCCGAAGTGGACCGCGAGACCGAGTGCGGCAAGCGCGTAGGCCGCCGTCGTCGGGCTGAACAGCTCACCGGCAGCGCTGGAAAGTATGAATCCGAAGTCCATGGCTGTCTCCTAACCCACGCGCTCGCGACGGCCCAGGATGCCCTGGGGCCGGAACAAGAGGACAACGATCATGATGAACAGTGCTCCCACGTATTTGAGGTCGGCGGCGAGGCCGAACACGGTGGTCAGCTCCACGAAGATGCCGACGATGATTGATCCGATCAGGGCACCAAAGACTGTGCCGAGGCCGCCGAGGGTCACGCCGGCGAAGATGAGCAACAGGATCTGGGAGCCCATGTCGAAGGTGACACCAGGGCGGTAGTACGCCCACAGAATGCCGCCGAGGGAGGCCAGCATGCCGCCGGCCACCCAGACGATGCGGATCACGTTGTCGACGTCGATGCCGGAGGCGGCGGCGAGGGCCGGGTTGTCGGCCACCGCGCGGGTGGCCTTGCCCAACCTCGTCTTCAGCAGAATGATGCCGACCAGGGCAATCACCACAGCACTAATGATGAGGGACCACAGATTATTGGGCGAGATGGAGACGGGGCCGAGCTGGATTTCCGCACTCTGTGCATAGGGCAGCTGCTGGGTGGCTCCGCCGAAGTAGAACTGGATGACGTAGCGGACGGCCAGGGCGAGGCCGATGCTGACGATCATCATCGGCACCAGGCCCGTCCCGCGCCTGCGCAGCGGCTTCCACAGGCCAGCGTCCTGGACGTAGCCGAACAATCCGCCGCCGAGCAGGGAAAGGATGATCGCCAGCCAGAAGGGAAGGCCAACAGCGTTGAACGTGAAGACGAGCACGGCGCCGAGGGTGACCATTTCACCGTGTGCGAAGTTGGTCAGTCCCGTGGTTCCGAAGATCAGGGACAGCCCGACAGAGGCGAGTGCCAGCAGGAGTCCAAAGCTGAGTCCCGCCACAAGCCGGTTGAGCAGGTTCTGGCCAAAGTCCTGTTGCTGGACGACGATGCCCTTGCCAAAGGCGAAGATCACCGAGAGGTTGGAGGTCTGGCTGAACGTGACACTGCGGGGATTTTCCTGGCCGTCCGCGAGCTTTATGCCTTCCGGCAAGGTTGATTCGTCCAGCTCGATCTCATAGGTGCCCTGGACAGGGACGCCGATGCTCCAGGACCCGTTGGCCGCGGATTTGGCGGTCCCTTCGAAATCCCCGCTCCTGGCGGTTATGGTCACATCCGCGATGGGGGCGCGCGCGTCATCCCGAAGGAAGCCGCTGATGTTGTTCTGGAAGGTCGTAATCGACGGGGATGGTGTCGGAGACGGCGAAGTGGCTTGTGATGCCGGGGCGACGACGAGCAGAATCGCCACGGCAGAGGCAAAGACGGCCCCTATCACTTTCAGCAATCCGCCCGGCCGTCTGTGCGGCAAGCCTTTGGGTGTACTTCTCAAAATCAAATCCTCCACTTGGGTGGGGTGGCCAGGGATGCGCCATTGCAACCACTGCAAACGTCACGGGACGGATGGTGGTGCTTTCTGCAGGTTGGGGGCCTGATTGTGATATCCGTCACCGTGTGTGGTTTATGTTACAGCTCGTCAGAGGCAAATCTTAGGCTGGGGGGAGGTCGGCTGGTAGCGATCGCATAACAACTGCGTTACAGCCATGGCGCATTGGCAAAGTGTTCGCGAAGAAACTTCTGTTGATCAGCAGTATTCCCCGGGGAGCGGCCTGGCCTACGCGCGGCCCGGCGGCGCGTGCGACCGTCCACTCGGATGCATCACGGTTGCGTTTCGGCGCCATGGACGGGGAACTTATTGGGGCGTGAGCGCGTAGATATTGGTAGCGTGGTTCGTAAGTCACGACTCAACCCTTTACTTGGAGGACACCAGCAATGGCACTTGGCGGAAACCCGATCTTCAACGGAAAGAATTTCCGTGGAGCAACGCAGGCACCGCGTGTCCCGCAGGCACCCTACGGACAGGCACAGTATGGCCAGCGGGCTCCCGGCCAGGTCATGGATCCCCAGAACGGTTGGGGCCAACAGCAGAACATGACCGATGAGCAGTTGCGCCAGATGTACAACAAGCCGGCCGCAGGTCCCGCGGACACCGGCCGGATGACGTACGACGACGTCATCGTCAAGACTGCTGCCTGCCTCGGAGTCCTGCTGGCCGGTGCCGCGGTGACCCTGTTCGTCAGCATGGGGCTGGCCAGCATCCTGATGATCATCGGTGCGCTGGGCGGCTTCGTCCTGGCACTGGTCAACACGTTCAAGAAGCAGCCTTCGCCAGCCCTGATCCTGGCCTATGCCGGGCTCGAAGGCCTGTTCCTCGGCGGCCTCACTCGCGTGCTTGACCTGATGTACCCGGGAGTCGGCTTGCAGGCCGTCATCGGCACGCTGTCCGTGTTCACCGTGACGCTGCTCCTGTTCAAGAGCGGCAAGGTGCGCGCCTCTCCCAAGGCCATGAAGTTCTTTATGATCGCCCTGGTGGGTTACGGCCTATTCTCCGTGGTCAACCTGGTCATGATGATGACGGGTATGACGACGGAACCCTTCGGCCTGCGCAGCGGCATCATTGGTGTTGTCATCGGCATCCTGGCCATTGGCCTGGCCGCGTTTTCCCTGGTCATGGACTTCACCAGCATCGAAGCCGGTGTGCAGAGCGGCGCTCCGCAGCGCTTCTCCTGGACCGCTGCCTTTGGCCTGACGGTCACCCTGGTCTGGCTCTACGTGGAGATCATCCGCGTCCTGGCGATCCTCCGCGGCGAGGACTGACAACAAACCCGGCGTCCGCCGTCGTAATCTCAACTCAAGAAGAAGAGGGCCCCACCGATGCAATTCGCATCAGGCGGGGCCCTCTTTTTGCGGTATCAGCGCTACGAAATGCGCATGGCTCCTGCTGCCGGGGTCACCGTGAAGATGTCAGGGGCCGTGTAGCCGGCTTCTTCGAAGGCGCGTACGACGGCGGCGCGCACCTGCTGCTCCGACGTCACCGGGGTGAGGGCGATCGCTGCCCCGCCGAAGCCACCGCCGGTCATCCGGGCGCCGATTGCGCCGTTGGCGCGGGAGGTGGCCACCGCCAGATCCAGCTCCGGGCAGGAGATCTCAAAGTCGTCCCGCATGGAAACGTGGCTGGCGTCCAGCAGGGCACCGATGGAAACGGGGCCCGCACTGGCCAGCAGGTCCACGGTCTGCAGCACCCGGACGTTTTCGGTCACGATATGGCGCACGCGCCGGTAGGTCACCTCGTCCAGGAGGCCGGCGGCTTCTTCCAGGTCCTCCAACCGGACGTCACGCAGTGCCTTCACGCCCAGGACCTCGGCGCCCAGTTCGCAGGACGCGCGGCGGGAGGCATACCCGCCGTCGGCATGGGAGTGGGAGACCTTGGTATCGATCACCAACATCACCAGCCCTGCAGGTTCTGCTTCGAAGGGAACCAGCTGAACGCTCTGGTCGCGGCAGTCCAGGAAGACTGCGTGCCCCTTGGATCCGCGCAGCGACGCTGACTGGTCCATGATGCCCGTGGGGGCGCCGACAAAGTCGTTCTCAGCGCGCTGCGTGGTGAGGACCATCGCCTCGGGTTCAAGCCCAGCTCCCGTCAGATCATTCAGGGCTGAGATGACCGCGCATTCGATGGCGTGCGATGAGGACAGGCCGGCGCCCAGGGGAACGTTGGAATCAAGCAAAAGGTCCACGCCCGGAACGGTGATGCCCTGCTGCTGCAACGCCCACATCACACCGAGCGGATACTTCGTCCAGCCCTTGGCGGAAGCCGCGGCCAAAGAGCCGAGGTCGGCGGTGACAATGCCGTGGTCACCATAAGTGGACAGGAGCCTGACCGTGGAGTCCGGACGGACTGCAACAGCCACCCGGGCGGTCTTATCGATCGCGAACGGGAGCACAAAACCCTCGTTGTAGTCGGTGTGCTCGCCGATGAGGTTAACGCGTCCCGGTGCCTGCCAGACGCCGTCGGGAAGCCTGCCAAACTCCTGCTCAAAGCGGGCGGCCAGGTCCGCGGTGCCGGGCTGCACTGTGTCCAGGTCCGCCGTGCCCGGTTCCGCAGGGCTGGTCAGCGGGGTCTGGGCAGTTAGCGGGTCAGGGGAGGCGCTCACGCGTGTACTCCTTCAGGCAGGGCCCCCAGAGGGGCGGAGGAAGTGGCTGCAGGGGCGGGGCTGGACTCCGGAACCACCACGGCACGGAGCCGTTCCGCCACGCTTTCCGGGGTGGTGTCATTGATAAAGGCGCCCATGGCGGCTTCGGAGCCGGCCAGGAACTTGAGCTTGTCCGCTGCCCGGCGGGGCGACGTCAGCTGGAGGTGCAGGTAGCTGGCGGGGCGCAGGAGGTCATCAAGAGGGGCCTGGTGCCAGGCGGAAATGTAGGGCGTCGGCGTCGGATAAAGGGCATCGAGCCGTTTGAGTAGATCAAGGTAGACATGCGCCAGTTCATCCTTTTCCTCACCGCTCAAGGCGGCCAGGTCGGGTACCTGCCGGTGCGGCACCAGATGGATCTCCAGCGGCCAGCGGGCAGCGAACGGCACGTAGGCGCTGAAATTCTCGCCTTCCATCACCATTCGGCTCCCGTCCTCGCGTTCCGCTCGCAGCAGCGAGCCTGTGAGCGTCTGCCGCCCGTCGGACCCATCATAGAACTTGCGTGCGGCCGCTCCGATGACCCCTGCCCGGGGCGTGACGTAGGGGTACGCATAGATCTGGCCGTGCGGGTGGTGGAGGGTGACGCCGATGTCGGCCCCGCGGTTTTCGAACGGGAACACCTGCTTGATCCCCGGCAGTTTGCTGAGGACTTCGGTGCGGTGCGCCCACGCCTCAACTACAGTCCGGGCGCGGGCCTCACCCAGGCCACTGAAGGATCCCGTGTGTTCGGGCGTGAACGCCACTACTTCGCAGCGTCCGTACGCTGGTCCGGTGGTGCCCCAAGCCGGAGTGGACGGCACCGGCCCCACGGCCGGGCCCAGCGACGGGAAGCGGTTTTCAAACACCACAACGTCGTAGTCGGGCGCGGGGATCTCGGAGGGGTTGTTCGGGGTGGTGGGGCAGATGGGGCACTGGTCCGCAGGCGGGAGGTGGGTGCGGGACTGCCGGTGCGCCGCGACGGCCACCCACTCGTCGGTGAGGGCATCGAAGCGTACTTCGCCAGGCTCGCCGCGCTCGGGCAAGGGCCGGTGGTCGGTGGTGGTGGCCGCCGTGCGGGGCTTGGCAGTGGCGCCGTCGTCGAAATAAATCAGCTCCCGGCCATCGGCGAGCGTGGTGGTGGTGATACCTGTCATGGCGGGGGTCCTTTGCATGCTGGTGCCGGCAGATGCCGGGCGTCCGTTGCCTCGATCATCCCATATTTCGCTCAAAAAAGAATAGTTTTACACAAAAGATAACATTTCGCAGTGATGGCAGGCAGTCCTTGCCCCCTGTTACGGTGGTGCTCATGACTTCGAGCGCAACCCCGGACGCGAGCACTCCCGCCGGATTCCAGACCTACGCCACCGGCCGGCAGTACGAACTCCGCAGGGGTGACGCGTTCGCAGTTGTGACTGAGTTGGCGGCCGGCCTGCGGCTCTACAGCCGCGCCGGTGTCCAGCTCACCGAGACCTATGGGGACGCCGAGATTTCCCCCGGCGCCGCCGGGATCACCCTCGCCCCCTGGGCAAACAGGGTGGAGGACGGGGTCTGGTACCTGGACGGCAAGAAGCAGCAACTGGACATCACGGAGGTTTCCCGGAACAACGCCAGTCATGGACTGCTCCGCAACTCCGCGTACAGCCTCGTTGATGAATCGCAATATTCCGTGACTCTCGAGGCGACCGTCTTCCCGCAGCATGGCTACCCCTTCCTGGTGCGCCACCGGGTCCGGTACCTTCTCGCTGAGGACCTTGGCCTGGAAGTCCGCCAGACGCTGATCAACGATTCCAACGCGCCAGCGCCGTTCGTCCTGGGCGCCCACCCGTACCTGCGGCTGGGCGACGCGGACGTGGACCAGCTCACCCTGACCGTTGCCGCCGGCACCCGCCTGGTGGCGGACGAGCGCCTGATCCCGCGCAGTGCGGAGCCCGTCAGCGGGGACAGTGACTTCCGCAGCGGCCAAAGGGTGGGGGACCTTGAGATCGATGTAGCCCTCACTGACCTGACGTTCGATGGCGGTGCGGCCCGCCATGTGCTCAGCGCGCCTGACGGCCGCAGTGTCACGTTGTGGCAGGACGAATCCTGCGGCTATGTCCACATCTTTGTGACAACTGAGCTGCCCGGCAGGCCCAGGGCGGTGGCCATCGAACCCATGACCGGTCCGGCCAACGCCTTCAACTCGGGTGAGGGGCTGCGGTGGCTTTCGGCCGGGGAAACGTTCACGATGGCCTGGGGGATCGATGCTGTCCTGGGCGGGGCCGGGTAGCCGTTTCGCATAAGGGGCGGTGCTGAGGAAGTATTAGGCTATGACGCCAGCCGAGGACGCCACCCCATCCGATTCAAAGCCCACAGGCACGGCGCCGGATACGGTCCGGCCGGTGGAAACTGTCCGCCCGGCCCGGGTGCGTGCGGACCGGGAGCTTGAGCAGGACATTCCCTACGGTATCCGGATCGCTGCGTCGTGGGCCTGGCGGCTTGGTCTCATCCTGTTGATGGCCAGCGCCCTGATTTGGCTGCTCAGCCGGATCAGCTTCCTGATTATCCCCGTTATGGTGGCCGCGCTGCTGGCCGGGCTGCTGAGCCCGGTAGTGCGCTGGCTGCAGAGCAGGCGCCTGCCAAACGGCGCCGCGGTGGCCATCACGGTTCTGGGGTTCATCGGTGTGATTGCTGGCGCCCTTGCCTTGGTGGGACGCCAGCTGGCTTCAGGTTTCGGCGAATTGTGGTCCCAGGCGCTGACGGGCGTGAAGCAGATCCAGGACTGGCTGGCCGACGGACCCCTGCACCTCACCGCCGACCAGATCGACCAGTACCTCAAGGAAGCATCCGCCGCACTCCAGAACAACAGCAGCAGCATCCTCAGCGGTGCGTTGTCCTTCGGCAGCACCGCGGGCCACTTCGCCGCGGGAATGGTGCTGGCCCTGTTCATCCTGATCTTCTTCCTGCTCGAAGGCGACAGGATCTGGGCCTTCCTGGTCCGCCTCCTCCCGAAGAAAGCGCGTGCGGCAACGTTCGGTGCCGGACGCAAGGGCTGGGCTTCCATGGTCAGCTACGCACGGATCCAGATGTTTGTTGCGTTTGTTGACGCGGTAGGCATCGGCGCCGGCGCGGCCATCATCGGGGTGCCGCTGGCCCTGCCCCTCAGCGTGCTCGTCTTCATCGGCTCGTTTATCCCGGTGGTCGGTGCCCTGGTGACCGGGGCCATCGCCGTCCTTCTGGCCCTGGTGGCCAACGGGCCGGTCAACGCCCTGATCATGCTGGCTATCGTGCTGCTGGTCCAGCAGCTGGAGAGCCACATCCTGCAACCACTCGTAATGGGCAAGGCCGTGTCCCTGCATCCGGTGGCTGTGATCCTCTCTGTGGCGGCGGGTTCGTACCTCGCAGGTATCCCCGGCGCGCTGTTTTCAGTGCCCATTCTCGCTGTAGCAAACTCCGCGATTCGCTACATCGCGGCCAGAACGTGGGAACATGAACAGGTGCTGGCAATCCCCGGAGGGACAGTGACGCCAGGCCCGGACCATGATGATTCCATCAGGGATGTCCGGTTGCCGGGCCGCTGGCCCAAACGCGGCAAGGACGCCGCAGCCAGCACAGAAGCAGCCAATCCGGACGCCCAGGCCTGAGCCAAGGCGCCGGAGCCGTAACCACCCAAGGAGAATAAGTCCGTGAACACCCTTGAAACCCTTCCCGTCACGCTGGACGATGTCCTGGAGGCGCAGAAGCTGCTTGAGGGGATTATTATGCGGACCCCGGTGGAATCGTCACGGGCCTTGGGCGGGATGGTGGGCGGCGACGTCTTCTTCAAGTGCGAAAACCTGCAGCGGGCCGGATCGTTCAAGGTCCGCGGTGCCTACGTTCGCATGGCCAAGCTCTCGGCTGAGGAGAAAAAACGCGGTGTTGTGGCCGCATCAGCCGGAAACCACGCACAGGGCGTGGCCGTAGCGGCCAAAAGCCTGGGCATCAAAGCCCGCATCTACATGCCGCTGGGCGTAGCCCTCCCGAAACTGGCGGCCACCCGCAGCCACGGCGCAGAAGTCATCCTCCACGGCCACAACGTGGATGAGGCCCTCGCCGAGGCGCAGCGCTACGCCGATGAGTCCGGCATGGTCTTTGTGCACCCTTTCGACAATGTTGATGTGGTGTCCGGCCAGGGAACCATCGGCCTGGAAATTCTCGAGCAGATCCCCAATGTGGACACCGTCCTGATGGGTGTGGGCGGCGGCGGGCTGTTGGCCGGCGTCGCTGTAGCCATCAAGGCCCGGGCCAGGGAACTTGGGCGGGAAATCCGCATCATTGGTGTCCAGGCCGAAAACGCCGCGGCTTATCCGCCGTCCCTCGCCGCCGACGCCCTGGTTCCGCTGAAGAAGGTGTCCACCATGGCTGACGGCATCGCCGTGGGCCGGCCCGGACAGCTGCCCTTCAGCATCATCCGTGAGCTCGTGGACGATGTTGTCACCGTCAGCGAGGATTCCCTGGCGCGGGCCCTGATCTTCCTGCTGGAACGGGCCAAGATGGTGGTGGAACCCGCTGGAGCCGTGGGGGTTGCCGCCTTGATGGACGGCAAGATCGAAAACCCCGGCACCACGGCCGTGATCCTGTCCGGCGGCAATATCGATCCGATGCTGATGCTCAAAGTCATCCAGCGGGGCCTGTCCGCCGCCGGGCGCTACATGACCGTCCGGATGATGCTGGATGACCGGCCAGGTTCGCTGGCCACTATCGCCCGCATCATCGCCGAAAACGATGCGAACGTCACGGGCCTGGACCACACCCGTGTTGGCGGCTCCATCAGCATGGGCGACGTTTCCATCACCGTGAACCTCGAAACCAAGGGCCACGAACATTGCGAGCAGGTCCTCGGCGCCCTTCGTGCCGAGGGTTTCCAGCCCATTGTGGTGCACTAGGAGCAGCCATGCTTGACGCGACGGGGGACGGAAAGCCGCGGAACCGGGAAACCACAGCCTCGCGGGCGAAAGGCGGGCTGTTGGTGGCCGGCGGCTTTGTGGCGGTGCTCTTTGTGATCGAACTGATCAACATGGTGACTCTGCACGCACTGAACCGGACCTTTGGGCTCCGGCCCCGGTCCGCGGACGGGCTTCTGGACATCCTGACGTTCCCGCTGCTGCACGCCAATCTGAACCACCTGCTGTCCAATGCCCTGCCCCTGATCGTCTTCGGCTTCCTGGTGTTCCTCTCCGGCGTGAGGGTGTTCCTGACGGCCCTCGGGTTCAGCTGGCTGGGCTCCGGACTGACAGTGTGGCTGATTGGCGACGGCGGCATCACCGTCGGCGCCTCCGGCCTGGTTTTCGGGTTGTTCGCCTTCCTCCTGGTGCGGGGTTTCTTCAACCACAGCTGGCGCCAGATCCTGCTCGCCGTGGTGCTGTTTATGGTCTACGGCGGCATCCTGCTGGGGGTGCTGCCCATCATGGGCAGCTACATCTCCTGGCAGGCGCACCTCGGCGGAGCAGCAGGCGGAGTTGTCGCTGCCCTGTTGCTGCGCCCCAACCACGCAAGAACGCCGGCCCCCTGACGGGGACCGGCGTTGGCCAGGCCTGGTTGGCCTGAAACGATCAGTGTGAAGCGTCAGCCTGCGTAAGGCTTGGCGGAGAGGATTTCCACCGTGATGTCCTTGCCGTTCGGAGCCGTGTAGCTGAGCTTCGCGCCCTCTTTGTGGCCGACGATTGCGGCGCCGAGGGGTGACTTCTCACTGAACACGTCCAGGTCTGAATCGCCGGCGATTTCGCGGGACCCCAGCAGGAATGTCTCTTCGTCGCCGGCGATCCGGGCAACAACGAGCATGCCGGGCTCCACAATGCCGTCGTCAGCGGGGGACTCGCCCACGTGGGCATCGCGCAGAAGGGCCGTCAGCTGGCGGATCCGGGCTTCGATCTTGCCCTGCTCTTCTTTGGCCGCATGGTAGCCGCCGTTTTCCTTCAGGTCGCCCTCCTGCCGGGCAGCTTCAATCTTCTGGACAATCTCCGCACGGCCAGGGCCGGAAAGGTGGTCCAGCTCTGCCTTCAGGCGGTCAAAAGCTTCCTGGGTGAGCCAGGCTGCAGGCGCGCTGTTGGTGGTAGACACGGACTTCTCCTAATGGTCGTACATGCAAAAGACCCCGCAACGGTGGCCACTTATGGAACTCAGCAACCAGCTCAGCGGGGTAAAGGTATTGACCCATTGTAGTCAAAACTCTGGACATACCCAACCGGGATGGGGCATAGATCACACGGCGCTACGTCCCGGCACCCGGAATCCAGCAGTCGTCCACCACACCGGAAACGGACAAGGACTCCGTCCGGAGTGTCACGCGCTGCGAAACTGTCCTCCCGCCGTCGGCCGTTCCGTCAGCTTCCCCGGGCGGGATGTCCACTACTTTCCAGCCCACCACTGCGAACTTGGAGTCGAGGGCCTTGACGGCGCACTTGACGGCCGTCCCCGGTTCCCTGGTGACCTGGAAATCAACCTCGGCCGCAGTGGCATCGATGGTGCTGAAACCGATGTCCTTGAACGTCACGTCAGAGCCGGCTGAGGACGTGGAGACCCAGGCCATGAACCCCACTCCGGCCGCCAACGCTGCTACGGCGATGCCACGTTTGACCGCACGCGGGAGGGGCTGCTTCTTACTGCCATAACGATTGGCTAGGCTAGTGTCTGCAGGCGGGGACACGGCGGGCTGATCCTGGGTAGTCACCAGTCCAGTTTAGTTCGATTCCAGGCCGTGGCCGTCCGGTCCGGATCAGCACCCCCGGCACAGCTATCCCGTCCGTCCAGTCATGCAGTCCCTTCAGTCCAGTGGCCGTCACAGCAGCCGCAGAAGAAAAAGGAGCCGTCCTCGATGACAGCGTCCACCAATACCCCGGCAACGCTGAGGCTGCTAGCCGTTCATGCGCACCCGGACGACGAGTCCAGCAAGGGCGCCGCGACCATGGCCATGTACGCCGCCACCGGAGTGGAAGTCATGGTGGCCACCTGCACCGACGGATCCCGCGGAGACATCCAGAACCCTGCCGTGGAAGGCGAGCCGCATCCCAAGCGGGACATGGCCGGGGCGCGCCGGCTGGAAATGGACCAGGCGGCCAAGGTACTTGGCGTCCAGCAGCGCTGGTTGGGATTCACGGACTCCGGGCTGCCCGAGGGCGATCCTCTGCCGCCGCTGCCGGCCGGATCCTTCGCCGTCCAGCCGCTGGAGCGCGCCGCGGCGCCGCTGGTGCGGCTGGTCCGGGACTTCAAGCCGCAGGTGATCGTCAGCTATGACGAAAACGGGGGATACCCGCACCCGGACCACATCATGGCGCACCGGGTGGCAGTGGAGGCATTTGCGGCTGCGGGTGACCCCAGCAGGTATCCCGACGCCGGAGCGGCCTGGGAACCCAGCAAGCTCTATTACGACAGGGCCTTCAGCCCGGACCGGTTCCGCGCACTGCATTTTGCCCTGGAAGAAGCAGGCCTGCAGTCCCCGTACGCCCAGCGGCTGGCCGCGTGGCTGGAAACGGATGCGGAAGGCCACACCCCGCCGCAGGGTGCCCATGCCACCACCACGCAGATCGACTGCGGGGACTTTTTTGAGGCCCGCGACGACGCACTCCGCGCGCACCGGACGCAGGTGGATCCGCTGGGGTTCTTCTTCGCCGTGTCGGCCGAGATGCAGCGCCGCGTGTGGCCGTGGGAAGACTACTCCCTGATCGAGTCCAGGGTCCCCGCCGAATTGCCCGAAAAGGACCTTTTCGCCGGGCTAAGATAGAGCGGCAGCATATTCTATGCCGTGTAGAAAAGCTGTGGGCTGGTCCGGGTCCCGCGGACCCGCCTCCGGAATCCCCGGCCGGCTGCCCATCAGTTTCCACAGAAGGTTTGAACCGTGCATCACTTGCTCCTCGCCCTGACCACCACCCCCTCACCGCTGCCGACGCCCGGCCTGCGTGAGGGCATCTCCGAGGACCAGATCACCCCGGGCTTGTGGGGCTTCATCATGACGGCTTTCTTTGTGCTGGCCACCACGCTGCTGATTGTAGACATGGTCCGCCGCATCCGCCGCGTCCGCTACCGCGCACAGGTGGAAGAGGAGCGCCAGGCAGCGGCCGAGGCCGCGGACATTGAAGCTGCGGACGGCCACGACGGCCTCGGTGTTGCCGGCGACACGGATGCGTCCGGCGACAAGGCTGGCCTCGAAGACAACGGTCACGGCCAGGCCGCCGACCGGTCCCAGCCCCGCGACTGAAGCGGGCCGAACTCCCGCGTTCCTACCGGCCTCTACAGTTCAGCTGAGGACTGCGATGGCGATCGCCGTGAAATGTGCTGCGAAGGCCAGGACCGTCAGGGCATGGAAGAGTTCGTGGAAGCCAAAGTGCTCGTAGCTGAAGTTGGGTTTCTTGAGCGCGTAGAACACGGCACCGGTGATGTACAGAATGCCGCCCACACAGATCAGGACGGCGGCGGGGACGCTGGCCGCGAAGAACTCAGGCAGGTAGAACAGCGACCCGCAGCCCAGGGCGATGTAGATCGGCACGTATAGCCAGCGCGGCGCGTCCGTCCACAGCAGCCGGAACAGCACCCCGAGAATGGCCCCGGACCAGATGACCCAGAGCAGCAGGACCGCCTTGGGCTGTTCCAGGAGCGACCAGGCCAGGGGCGTATAGCTGCCGGCGATGACCAGCATGATGTTGGTGTGGTCCAGGCGCTTGAGGACAACCTTCACGCCCGGAGACCAGTTGCCGCGGTGGTAGATGGCACTGATGCCAAAAAGCAGGACGCCGGTGGCAGCGTAGATGGCCGAGGTGATCTTGCGGTCCGTAGTGGGGGCGAGGACCACCAGGACGAGGCCCGCTGCCAGGGCCAACGGAGCCGTGACGGTGTGGATCCAGCCGCGCCACTTGGGCTTGATCATCAGGAGCTCGGCCAGCCGGACGGCGGCGTCGTCCAGAGGGCTGTGGCCGTGGTCCGCCGAGGGCGCGCGGGGGCCGTCAGGAGTCTGGCTGTTCATGGCTTCAGAATATCCTCTCTTTGGATAAGTTACTCACGGGTAACAATCATGGCAGGTCATCCGGGAACGTCCCGTCACGCCGGTCCCGGTCCCGGACGGTAGCCTAGGATGTGCAATGCCGTCGAACAGCAACGGAAGTCAGGTGAGTCTCCTCGTGGAATTGCGCGGGTTCCTTTATGACTTCTACGAGAGGCGGCTGCTCAGCGAGTTGGCCGGCGGCCGCATTCCCAATCACATCGGCGTGATGGTGGATGGCAACCGGCGCTGGGCCAAACAGTTCAACGCACCCACTAGCCAGGGCCACCAGGCCGGCGCGGACAAGATCCATGAATTCCTCGGCTGGTGCCAGGAGCTTGGGGTCAAGGTGGTCACGCTCTACATGCTGTCCACGGACAACATGAGCCGGTCCAGCGAGGAGCTGGATCTTCTGATGGGGATCATTGCCAACACCCTGGACCGCCTGGACGAGGACGCCAACATCTCGGTCAACGCCATGGGCGCCCCCGAGCTCCTGCCCGACTACCTGGCGGAACGGCTCAACAAGCTCACCGCCCGCACACCGGTACGCGAAAAGATCCATGTCAACGTTGCGGTGGGCTACGGCGGACGCCGCGAAATCGTTGACGCCGTGCGGGAGCTGCTTCACGACGCCGTCGCCAAGGGCTCGGACATTTCGGCCCTCGCCGACACGCTATCCGTGGACGATATTTCCCGCTTCCTGTACACGCGCGGCCAGCCGGATCCGGACCTGGTGATCAGAACCTCCGGGGAGCAGCGGCTGTCCGGGTTCCTGATGTGGCAGAGCGCGTACAGCGAGTTCTACTTCTGCGAGGCCTTGTGGCCCGCCTTCCGCAAAGTGGACTTCCTCCGCGCCCTTCGCGACTACGCAGGCAGGCAGCGGCGCTTCGGGACCTGATCCGGCCGGTCCGTTCATCGGGAATTCACAAGCCGGCAACAGGAATCGCCGACGGATGGCACCGGAAATTACTGGACAGGGAATTACGTTATATCCATCAGCAGGCAAAAACGCCGGCTGATCGGGGAGGCCAGTACATGGAGCGAAATTTCGCACCGGTTGTATGGGAGGCCGGACCCGGCCTCCAGGCCGAGCCGCCTCACCAATAACAATTCCGGGCGTGCCCGGGGCTGGAGTCGATGTGGCTATTTCTGAACAACTGCCCGAGGCCGTTTTTGACCAGGGACAGAAAGCTACCTCTCGCACCACGCGAGCCACCTCACAAACCGGTGCAGCAGACGAAAAATCTGCGGCCGGTTTTGCTGTCTCCGGAAGGGATGCCACCATTAGCAGCTTCGTCATTGACACCTCCGTCCTGCTCTCGGATCCACGGGCGCTGCTGCGCTTCGCCGAGCACGAAGTCATTGTTCCAATCGTTGTCATCACGGAACTTGAGGGGAAACGGCACGACCCCGAACTGGGCTACTTTGCCCGCAAGGCGCTCCGGCTGCTCGATGATCTCCGCGTGAAACACGGTGGCTTGAGCAAACCCATCCCCATCGGAAACGAAGGCGGCACCCTCCTGGTGGAGCTGAACCACATTTCCGCCGACGTGCTCCCCTTGGGTTTCCGCAGCGGCGACAACGACAGCCGCATCCTGGCCGTGGCCAAGAACCTGGCCAATGAAGGCCGGAACGTCACCGTGGTGTCGAAGGATCTCCCCATGCGGGTCAAGGCCTCCGCCATGGGACTTACTGCCGACGAATACCGCAACGAGCTCGTGAAGGATTCGGGCTGGACCGGCGTCGCCGAGGTGGAAGCCAGCGAGGACGAAATTTCCACCCTGTACGGCCACGAGCCCGTCTTCATCCCCGCAGCCGCGGAAATGCCGGTCAACACCGGGCTGGTGATTCTCTCCAACCGGGGCTCCGCCCTGGGCCGGGTGGGCGCCGATAAGCAGGTGCGGCTGGTCAAGGGGGACCGGGACGTGTTCGGGCTCCACGGACGTTCCGCGGAGCAGCGGTTGGCCATCGATATGCTGATGGACCCCGCCGTCGGAATCGTTTCAGTCGGAGGACGGGCCGGCACCGGCAAATCCGCGCTGGCCCTGTGTGCCGGCCTGGAAGCCGTGCTGGAACGCCGCGAGCACCGTAAGGTGATCGTCTTCCGTCCCCTCTACGCCGTGGGTGGCCAGGAACTTGGCTACCTGCCCGGCTCCGAGTCGGAAAAGATGAACCCCTGGGCCCAGGCGGTCTTTGACACGCTCGGCGCCCTGGTCAGCCAGGAAGTCGTGGAAGAAGTCATGGACCGCGGCATGCTTGAGGTCATGCCGCTGACCCACATCCGCGGCCGCTCCCTGCACGACGCCTTCGTGATCGTCGACGAGGCCCAGTCACTCGAGAAGAACGTCCTCCTCACCGTGATGAGCCGCATCGGCCAGAACTCCAAGATCGTCCTCACCCACGACGTCGCCCAGCGTGACAACCTGCGCGTCGGCCGGCACGACGGTATCGCCGCCGTTGTCGAAACCCTGAAAGGACACCCGCTCTTCGGCCACATCACCCTCACCCGCTCGGAGCGCTCCCCGATCGCAGCCCTGGTAACCGAGCTCTTGGAGGGCGCAGAAATCTAGGTTAAGTAGGTGAGGGGCCGTGGTCCGGTTCGTCCGGCCACGGCCCCTCTCCATCGCAAACGCCCTCAGCCGACGCCAAGGAACTTGGCTGCTGGTTCGTGGCCCCTGACCTGGAGGGTCCAGTCGGGGCGTTTGAAGGTTGCGGGGGTGAGGCGCACTTTTTGGACTTCGACGGCCTTGCCGCCCCAGGATTGCCTGTTGGTGCCGTTGAGTTCATACCCGAGAGCGCGGGACACGCCCAGGGAGGCGGCGTTCCAGGCGGCGGCTTCGGATTCGGCCACTTCGGCGCCGAGCCAGTCGAACGCGTAAAGAGCGACGGCGGCCCGCATCTCCGTGCCGAGCCCTTGGCCGTGGAGGGACTGCTTGAGCCAGGAGCCGGTGCTGACGGTCTTGAGGGTGGCAAAGTCCTTGGCACCGATGTCCTGGCAGCCGATGAATTCGTCCTGGTACCAGATGCCCAGGAGCAGGGTCCAGTCCTCGGGTGTGGCCTGGCCGCGGCAGCGCCAGTACCACTGCGCCATGTTGTGCCCTAATGCTTCCGTCGGCAGTTCCGTCCACGGAGTGCTGAAGGGGCTCCGGCCGGGTTCGTGGACTCCGCTGGCGGCCGCAGCAACTGCGGCGGGAATATCGGCGTCGGCGATGGGACGCAGTACCAGTCGGGGTGTGGTCAGCTCGAGGCCGAAGAAGGGCCAGATGGAAGTCAGCGCGGTCATCAGGGAAGCCTAGCCCAGGGCAGGCCACGGGAGTCTGTCAAACGCCGGTGATGCCTGGACCAGGAACTGTGATCAGGCGCGGATGTCCCAGCTGATGTGGCGGCGGACGTCCGTAAGGTTCATGGACTCGGCCACGAACAGGTCGTCCAGCATGTATTCGTCCACCGCGAGGATCCGGATCCAGTGCCCGTAATCCGGGGTTGCCGCTTCCATTGACTGGCTGGCCACGCAGACGCCGGTTTCCAGGTCGATCCGCACCCGGTTGCTGCCGGGCAGGCAGAGCGGAGCGGCGGAATCCGCTGGATGGTAGGACGCCGTAGGCGTCACGGTTGCCTCCAGCGCCGGCCGGCCATCGTGATCCACGCGGCGCACGGTATCGATCTCCACGGCGTTGGTGCCCGGGAACTCAATGGGGACCGGTGCGTTCCCGGCGAGTTCCACGGGATCGAGGGCAGCTGAGAAACGGCCGTTCCCGAAGCCCGGTTCGCCGTATGCTGCCTCCGGCCGGCGCCTGACCAGGCCGCCGTCGTCGTAAACGGGCGCTACGAGGTGGGGCGGCAGCAGCCAGGACTTCCGGGTGGCGCTGACGTACAACCCGTCCTTGGAATCGTTGATGCCGGTGGTGCTGTGGAGGACAAGCCGGTCGGCGGTTTCCAGGCGCAGCGCCCCGGGCCGGCGCAGCCAGGCGCGGACCAGGGGAGCGGACGGGTCGGGGACGTCGGAAAACGGTTCATCCCAGTATTCAAAGCGCAGTGACTGCCATTTCCAGGGCGAAGACCGGCAAAGGTTCCGGAACATGGTGCTCAGGTCTGCAGCGGCGGCGCTGCCCTCCGGATCCGGCCGGCGCCTGGTGTCCCATGTCGACATATCCACAGTTTACGCGTGGGCTCTGCGGTGCGGCGCGCGAATCCAGTAGCATCCGAGGGGTGATCCGACGACTCGATGGACTGTGGGACGCCACCCCGCTGGCGTTCTGGCTGGTGCTGGCCGCATGTGCCTACTTTTTGGTTATGGCGGCCCGGCTGACGGTGATTGACGTTCGCCACCATCTGCTGCCCAACCGGATTGTCTTCCCGTCCTACGGTGTGGCGGGGGTTCTGTTGCTCGCGGCGGCCTTGGTGCACGTGATCGCCGGTCCTGCCGCGCTCGTGGGGTCACCCGACGGTGCCGCCGAGCTACTGGGGATCCCGGCGCTTCGCATCCTGGCCGGGGGCGCGGTGCTGTGGGCCTTCTATTTTGTCCTGCGGATGGTTTACCCGCCCGGCATGGGCTTTGGCGACGTGAAGCTGGCCGGCGTCCTGGGGATGTACCTTGGCTATCTCGGCTGGGAGCACGTTTTTGCCGGGACCTTCGCGGCTTTCCTGCTGGGGGGCCTCTGGTCCATGGCCCTGCTGGCGGCCCGCCGCGGCACCTTGAAGTCTTCCATCCCGTTCGGCCCGTTTATGCTCGCCGGCGCCACTGCCGCCATGCTCCTGCCCGCTTAGCGCGAGAGGACACTTGCGGCCCCGGTCCGCAGGCGCGACGAAAACAACAGGGGCGCCGCAACCCCCAAGATCGCGGCGCCTCTGCGGGCTTTTTGCTGCGGCTTCTGCCGCTAACGGCTTACAGCCGTACGACGCCGGTCAGCGGCGCTGGGAGACCAGCTCGCCGTCGTCGTCCTTCAGGCTGTCCGCGGGGTCAGGGACGGCGGTAGGCTCCTTCTCCGTTCCGCCCTTCAGTAGGGCCAGGTGCTCTGCTTCCAGCAGCTCTGCCTCCTCGCCGCCGATGGCCTCGCCCCGGGCCACCATGCCGGCGGTGTCCGAAAGCGGGATCTGCTTCAAGGTGATGGCCAGGATCAGCGCGAGGGCGATGAACGGCACCAGATACCAGAAGACCGGAGCGAGGGAGTCCGCGTAGGCGTTCACGATTGCGTCGCGCAGCTGGTCCGGCAACTGGCTCAGGGCCTGCGGGTCCAGGGTGCTCGTGGACTGCGAGGCCTGCTCCGCTGACGCTCCGGCGCCGGTGAACGCGCTGGTCAGCGACTCCGAGAGCCGGTTGGTGAAAATCGCGCCGAACACTGCCACGCCCAGGGACGCGCCGACTTCGCGGAAGTAGTTGTTGGTGCTGGTTGCCGTGCCGATCTGATCGGCGGGGACAGAATTCTGCACCACCAGGACGATGACCTGCATGATCGAACCCAGCCCTGCGCCGAACACGAACAGCTGGACGCAGATGACCCAGATGGGGGTTTCGGCAGTCAGGGTGGTGAGCCACAGCATCGCCGCGATCGTCAGGGAGGCACCGAGGATGGGGAACATCTTGTACTTGCCGGTCTTGGAGATCCGGATCCCCGAATAGATGGCCATGCCCATGAGGCCCACCATCATGGGCAGCATCAGAAGTCCGGATTCAGCCGCAGAGGTCCCCGAAGACATCTGCAGGAACGTGGGGACGAAGGCGATGGCGGCAAACATGCCCAGGCCCAGCGTAAAGCCGATGGCCGTGGCGTTGACGAAGATCCGGTTCTTGAACAGGCTGAGCGGGATGATGGGATCCTCCGCCCGGCGCTCCACCATAACGAAAGCTGCGGCGGAGATGAGCATTCCGGCACCGAAGGCCCACGTCAGCGGTGAATCCCAGCCTTCATCCTTCTTGCCGCCGAAGTCGGTGAAGAAGATCAGGCAGGTGGTCGCGGCGGACAGCAGGATCACGCCCAGGATATCGATCCGCTTTTCGGCCTTCTTGTTCGGCAGCGTCAGCGTGAACCAGGCGGTGACGAACGCGGCGATGCCGATGGGGATGTTGATGTAGAAAGCCCATTCCCAGGTCATGTGGTCCACGAAGAATCCGCCGAGCAGCGGGCCCGCCACGGCGGAGAGGCCGAAGATGGCGCCCAGGGGGCCCATGTACTTGCCGCGGTCCTTCGCAGGGACGATGTCCGCGATGATGGCTTGCGAGAGGATCATCAGGCCGCCGCCGCCCAGGCCCTGGATGGCGCGGAAGATGACAAAGCCCCAGAAATCGGTGGCCAGGGCGCAGCCCACTGAGGCGAGGGTAAACAGGGCGATGGCCACAAGGAACAGGTTTCGGCGACCCAGGACGTCACCGAACTTGCCGTAGATGGGCATCACGATGGTGGTGGCAAGCAGGTAGGCGGTGGTAATCCAGGCCTGGTGCTCTACGCCGCCGAGTTTGCCCACGATAGTGGGCATGGCGGTGGAGACGATGGTCTGGTCGAGGCTGGAGAGCAACATGCCGGCAATGAGCGCCGAGAAGATGATCCAGATGCGTTTCTGGGTCAGCAGCAGCGGGCCGGCTGCCGCTTTGGGACCGACGGTAGTGGTCATGATGATCCTTTGGACGTGGTGGGGAGGTTCTGCGCGAACAGGGTCTTGAGGGCCCGGGCGTCTTCGAGGAGCAGCTCGGGGAAACTGCGGGTGTTCGACGCCGAGAAGTAGGTTCTGTGCGCGTGGTGGGCTACGGCGGTGATCGCGGTGACGGCCATGACCACTACCGGGTGATCGGCGGGGACGCCTTCACGTTGGGCGATGAGCTGGCGGGATGCGGCCTCGCGTTCGGCGCTGATGCCGACGATTTTTGCCACAAGTTGGGGTTCTTTTTTGATCGCGGCGATGAGCTGGCGGACATCCGTGGCGGACTCGGAGTCCACTTTCGACGCCCAGATGTCCAGGGTGAGCTGGATGAGGTCGGCCAGCAGGGATTCGGAGATGGTCCCCGGTTCGCCGCCGCCGGCCAGGAAGCCGGCCATCAGTTCGCCGGGGTGCTCGTCGTCGTGATGGCCGAGGATGGCGTCTTCCTTGGTGGGGAAGTAGTTGAAGAACGTCCGGCGGGAGATGCCCACTTCTTCGCAGACCNGATGGCGTCTTCCTTGGTGGGGAAGTAGTTGAAGAACGTCCGGCGGGAGATGCCCACTTCTTCGCAGACCTCCTCGACCGTGAAGCCGTTGAGCCCTTTGGCCGCGGTCAACGAGCGCGCGGCGGCGGTGACAGACTGGCGCGTCTGCTGGCGCTTGCGTTCCCGGAGGCCGCCGTCGATGTTTGCACTATTTTCCATAGAGTAAAGTTTTGCACTAGATAATAAAGAGTGCAAAAAAAATGCAGGCACCACGTACGACGGCGGCCGGCGCCTTCCGTGGGGAAGGTGCCGGCCGCCGTCGAACGTTCGTGCTGGGTGCCTTGGGGCTCGGGGCTATGCCTTGTGCGGCGGGCGCGTCATGGACATAACGTCCAGGGCGGTATCCAGCTGCTCTTCGGTGACTTCGCCGCGCTCCAGGAAGCCCATGGCGACGACGGTCTCACGGATGGTGAGGCCCTCGGCCACGGCCTTCTTGGCGATCTTCGCCGCGTTCTCGTAGCCGATGTACTTGTTCAGCGGAGTCACGATCGACGGGGAGGCCTCGGCCAGGAAGCGGGCGCGCTCCACGTTGGCGGTGATGCCGTCGATCATCTTGTCCGCCATGACGCGGCTGGTGTTGGCCAGCAGGCGGATGGACTCGAGCAGGTTGGCGGCCATCACGGGGATGCCCACGTTGAGCTCGAAGGCGCCGTTGGTGCCGGACCAGGCGATGGCGGTGTCGTTGCCGATGACCTGGGCGCACACCATGATGGACGCCTCGCAGATGACCGGGTTGACCTTGCCCGGCATGATCGAGGAGCCCGGCTGCAGGTCCGGGATGGCGATTTCGCCGAGGCCGGTGTTGGGGCCGGAGCC
Organism: Pseudarthrobacter cellobiosi; assembly: GCF_023913815.1. NCBI lineage: Bacteria > Bacillati > Actinomycetota > Actinomycetes > Micrococcales > Micrococcaceae > Pseudarthrobacter > Pseudarthrobacter cellobiosi. Next base: position 129,767 of record NZ_JAMXBK010000022.1, on the reverse strand, counting down.
CATCCAGCGGAGGTCATTGTTGATCTTCATGAAGGAGATCGCGATGTTGCGCAGCTGGCTGGAGCCTTCGATGAGGCCGTCGCGGTTGGCCTGGGCCTCGAAGTGGTCGCGGGCTTCGGTCAGCGGCAGGCCGGTGTCCGTGGCGAGCAGTTCGATGACGCGTTCCGGGAAGCCGGCCGGGGTGTTGATGCCGGTGCCCACCGCGGTGCCGCCGAGCGGAACTTCGGCAACACGGGGGAGGGCGGCGTTGATGCGCTCGATGCCGTAGCGGACCTGGGCTGCATAGCCGCCGAACTCCTGGCCGAGCGTCACCGGGGTGGCGTCCATGAGGTGGGTGCGGCCGGACTTGACGACGTCCTTGAACTCCACGGCCTTGCGCTCCAGCGACTCGGCCAGGTAGCCAAGCGCCGGGATGAGGTCGTTGATCAGGGCCGAGGTGGCGGCAACGTGGACCGAGGTGGGGAAGACGTCGTTGGAGGACTGCGAGGCGTTGACGTGGTCGTTCGGGTGGACAACTTTGTCACTCCCGGCGGCTTTGAGGGCACGCGTGGCCAGCTCGGCGATGACCTCGTTCATGTTCATGTTCGAGGACGTGCCGGAACCGGTCTGGAAGACGTCGATGGGGAAGTCGCCGTCGTACTTGCCGGCAGCTACCTCATCGGCAGCCGCAGCGATCGCCTTGGCCAGCTCGCCGTCGAGCACCCCAAGTTCTGCGTTGGCCTGTGCGGCAGCCTTCTTGACCCGGGCCAGCGCCTCGATGTGCGCGCGTTCCAGGGTCTTGCCGGAGATGGGGAAGTTTTCAACTGCACGCTGCGTCTGTGCACGGTACAGGGCGTTCACGGGGACGCGGACTTCGCCCATCGTGTCGTGTTCAATGCGGAATTCTTCAGTGGAAGTCATGGGGCTAGCTTAGGGCGATCGGGGGCCCGGACTAAAACCGTGAACCGCATGCTACGGGCATTGATTCGGGCTGGGCCTAGACGTTGCCGATCCCGGAAACCACGTTCGCGCGGCCCTCGGCGAGGCTGTAGGAGAGGCCGATCACCGCGGCACGGCCGTCCTCGATTGCGGCGGAAATCACACGGGAGCTGTCCACAAGGCGCTGGGACGTCTGCTTGACGTGCTCCACCACCATGTCGTTGATCTCGTGCTCGCCGTTCCGCATGGACGTCAGCACCGAGGGCGTGATGCGCTCCACCAGGTCCCGCATAAAGCCCACGGGCATGTTGCCGGTGTCCACTGCGGACTTGGTGGCACTGACGGCGCCGCAGCTGTCATGCCCCAGCACCACGATCAGCGGCACCCCCAGCACACTGATGCTGTACTCCAGGGAGCCCAGTACGGCGTCGTCAATCACCTGGCCGGCGGTGCGCACCACGAAGGCGTCCCCCAGGCCCAGGTCGAAGATAATCTCCGCGGCGAGCCGGGAGTCCGAGCAGCCGAAGATCACGGCAAACGGGTGCTGGTTTTCCACCAGCGACGACCGGCGGGACGCGTCCTGGTTCGGGTGCGACGATTCGCCGGCAACAAAGCGTTCGTTGCCTTCGCGCATGCGACGCCAGGCAAGGGCGGGGGTCAGGTAGGTAGCCACGGGCTTACTTTACGGGGCGGTGCTGGCCGGCGGCGAAACTGTGACGGCCGGGTTGGCTTCCATGGACTGCACGACGGCGGCGGCGAGTTCGGCGAATTCGTCCACCTGAGCGCTTCCCGTCAGGACAACGGTGGTTCCGCGGTAATTCAGCACCATGCTTTTCTCGCCTTTGCCGGTGTCACGCAGCTCCCAGTCCTGTCCGCCCGCCGCACGCGTTCCCGTCACGGGAGCGCTCTTGGTCTGCTGGACGAGCCAGGTGGGGTTGGACTGGCGGGTCTGGACCAGGCCGATGAAGGACTCGTTCGGTGTCAGGTAGCCAACTTCCCAGGTGGGAACGCCGCTGCCGCTGCCCGACTCCCATCGTGCGTAGTTGGACGTGAATGACTTGCCGGTGTCCGGTGTTACGGGTGTGAATCCCGCCACATCCGTGGCGTTCCGGGCTACTGCGCTGACGTCGATGTCCGGGCGGAATCCGTCGCTCTTGGGGAGCGGGTTCATCAGGATGATGGGCAGGAAGGCGGCGATGCTGACCACCAGGGCAACGATCATGCCGATCACGGAGGCGTTGGCGCGCTTCGCCGCGGCGGCCGGGATTACTGGGCGGACGGGGGCTGCGTTGGCCGTGCCGGCGCCGTCGCCTTTAGCTCCGGAGTCGGAGGGGCCGGGCCCGGGGCTGGTTTTTTCCTGCATTTCACTCACCCCTCTATAGTCGCTCATGTTTACGCGCAACTCACAGTCGGTGGAGTGCGGGGGACTCCGGGCCCATGTTGCAGGGGGACGTCATGCCACGCCCCGGAGGCGCCGCCACGACTATGATCAGTATCAGAGGAATCACCGCACCGGCTGAATCCGGCCGCGCGGGTCCAATGATCGCCACTCGAAGAAGAGGTTCACGTGTCACCAGCGCCTATGACCCAGCAGTACTCCACGATTTCCCCCTCCCTGGCCGTGGGCATCGACGAGCCAGACCGCAACCTCGCCCTTGAACTTGTCCGCGTCACCGAGGCCGCGGCCATCGCCGGCGGCCACTGGGTTGGTTTCGGCGACAAGAACAAGGCGGACGGCGCGGCCGTTGACGCCATGCGCTCCTTCCTTCACACGGTCCACTTCAACGGCGTTGTGGTCATCGGCGAAGGCGAAAAAGACGAAGCCCCCATGCTGTTCAACGGCGAACACGTTGGCGATGGCACCGGCCCTGAGTGCGACGTTGCCGTGGACCCGATCGACGGCACCCGCCTGGCCGCCCTCGGCATCAACAACGCTTTGGCAGTCCTCGCCGTGGCTGAGCGCGGCTCGATGTTCGATCCGTCCGCCGTGTTCTACATGGAAAAGCTCGTCACGGGCCCGGAAGCCGCCGACATGGTGGACCTCCGCCTGCCGGTCAAGCAGAACCTGCACCTGATCGCCAAGGCGAAGGGCGTGAAGGTCAACCAGCTCAACGTCATGATCCTTGACCGCGACCGCCACCGCCCCCTGGTCGAAGAGATCCGCGAAGCCGGCGCACGCACCAAGTTCATCATGGATGGCGACGTTGCCGGCGCGATTGCCGCAGCCCGCTCCGGCACGGGTGTCGACGCCCTCATGGGCATCGGCGGCACACCGGAAGGCATCGTTGCAGCCTGCGCCATCAAGTCCCTCGGCGGCGTCATCCAGGGCCGGCTCTGGCCCACCAGCGACGACGAGAAGCAGAAGGCCATCGACGCCGGCCACGACCTGGACCGCGTGCTGTCCACCAACGACCTCGTGTCCAGCGACAACTGCTACTTCGCGGCCACCGGCATCACCGACGGCGATCTCCTTCGGGGCGTCCGCTACTCCAAGGACAAGGTCCTGACCCAGTCCATCGTGATGCGGTCCAAGTCCGGCACCATCCGCTTTGTTGACGGCGAGCACCAGGCCAGCAAGTGGGAAGGCTACGCCCGCAAGAACTAACAGGCATTCTGCGCGAACGGACACTTGAGGCCCCGGAACTGTGGGGACTCAAGTGTCCGTTCGCGCGTGTCCCCTGCCTCGCGAGCCATTTTGGACGTCCCCGGACCGGTGGCGGGACTGCAAGGCGGCCTTCACCAGTTCGAGGACGAAGGGTTTGTCTCCCTCAAGGTCCTCTTTGAAGACCCTGACTTCCGTCCAGCCGGGCCGCTCAGTGACGGTCCGGCGCTTGTCGTAGAGCCGCACTTGCCGGGCATCCGAGTGATGGGAGCCGTCGTACTGTAGCGCCAACCGGTGCTGAGTGTACGCAGCATCCGGCCACACCGCGGGCTGCCCCCAGCCATTGCGGATCATGTGGTTCAAAGCCGGTTCGCCGAGGCCCGTGCGCGCCAGTGCCAGCCGCATCTTTGTTTCCTGTGGGGAATCGGCACCAACCCTGATTTCGTCGATGGCCAGCCGTGCCGTCTTCATGCCCCTCAGTCCCGGATGTGCGGCGATCATGGGGTTCAAATCACTAATTGTGGCCAGTGGCACTTTGGGCCGGGGAAAGTCCGTTCCGTGGCTGGCAACCACGGAATCGCCGACGGCAATCAATTCATCAACGGTGACCAGATTTGCCAAATCCAGCCAAGTCCGGGCTGGCGAGGTGACGCGGACGCCGTCGTGCATCAGAACCTCGCCCGGCTTGAACGTCATCCGGTGGCCTACGACGTTCTGGCGCCGGGGTCTGCTGCCTTCCCGTTCCCGCGCCACGTGGATCCGCCAGTCTTCCTCGAGCCACGAGTGGCAGCCCCAACTCCCATATTCTGCCGCCCGAGTTGCGCAACACCCCGAAAGCCGCCGCGGTGGCCGACGTAAATGATCCGGTAAGTAGCTCCTCAGGGAGCGGTGCGAGGCCCATACTTCAGTGTGCACACGTCCGGCGGTGGCAAAGAGGTTATCCACAGGCATTCTCCGCTCGAATGCGCGAGAGGACACCTGTGTCCCTTGGCCAGAGGCTCCGGGAGGGGCTTAAATGACCGTTCGCGCGGGGGTGAGGGGCTTTAAGTGACCGTTCGCGCCGGGCGCGCGGAGGGGGAGCGGAGGGCGCGGAGCTTGTCGCGCAGCTTGCGGGCCAGTTGGTAGGCGTTGTACCGGAGCCTCTGCACCGGGAGATCCCAGGTGCCGGGGTACGCCACCTCGCGGCCGCCGAAGGACTTCTTGAACGCGGTGAATCCTGCCCATTTGTGGCTGGGCTGGTCCGCGGGCGCAACACCCCACAGGTCGACGTGTTTCAGGCCGCGTTCCTTGGCGTCCGCCATCAGGGTCACCAGGAGCGGTATCCCCGCACTGAGCTTGCGGTGCGTGTCATCCAGGGCTGCGTGGGCATACGTCCGGGTATCCGCGGAATCGTAGGCCAACGCCGCGGCGATGGGACCGCCGTGCAGTTCGGCGATAAACAGCGTCGCGGCGCCTGCCGGCATGAGGGAGGCCGCCACCTGCGTCAGGTACGCGTCGCTCTGCGGCTTGAAGCCGTTCCGCCGGGATGTCATGTGCAGGAAGTTCAGCAGGATCCTGATGTCGTCCGGGTCCTGCGACGTCCGGAAGGTGACGCCCTTCTTGTGGATGTTCCGGTAGAGGTTCCGGTTCACGGGCTTCATCGCGGCCAGGACGTCCTTGAAGTCACCTTCGAGGTCAACGATCCAGCTGAGTTCAGGCTGCTGGTTCACGGGCGCCGGCTGCAAGCCGCGCCGGCTGAGGTCCGCGGCGGCCGGCATCTCGAGTCCGGCGGACACCGGCTCAATCCGGACAAACACAGCCCCGCACGACCGTGCCGTTGCCGCCAGGGCGGCCAGGGCGGCGTCGAACGCCTCCGCGGAGGATGCCACCGGCCCGTAGGGGGCGTACAGGACCTTTCCGGCCGGGTTTTTCTCCTCGACGGCCAGGAAGCTCCAGCCCGGGCCGGACTGCTGATGGACTGTGCGGCCAAGCGACGACTGGACATCCGCCCAGGCAGGCGTCTGCAGGAAGAATTCCACGGCTCAGGCCTTCAGGGATGTGGTCACGGCGAAGGCAACGGCAGGGGACTCGGCACCGGCCACCGGGTGGACATTGACCGGTGCTTCCGCGGCGGGCAGGAAAGCGCTGCCCCCGCGGGCCAGCTGCAGGTCGCCCTTGGGCGAATCGAGATACACCGATCCGGCAACGACAATAACGACGACGGCACCCGCCTGGGCCAGCGGCACCGGCTCCGCGCCGGGTGCCAGTTCGATCCGCTGAAGCTGGAACTCCCGGAAGGGCGGCTGGTAGAGCTCCTGGCCAAGGCCGGACACTTCCGGCGTGAGCAGGGGGACTGCCACCGGCTGGAATTCGATGGTCCGCAGCAGCTCGGGCACATCGATGTATTTCGGCGTCAGCCCGCCGCGGAGCACGTTGTCCGAGGACGCCATGACTTCAACACCCAACCCATGCAGGTAGGCATGCACGTTGCCCGCGGGGAGGTAGACGGCCTCGCCGGGGGCCAGCGAAATCCTGTTCAGCAGCAGCGAAATCAGCACACCGGGATCACCCGGGTACTTCTCGTTGAGGCTGATGACCGTGGACAGTTCTGCCTGGTACGGTGCCAGCGGAGCGCCGGAGATCAGGGCGGCCGCCACCATCGCTGTCGTGTGGGAGACCTCTTCGCCGCCCTTGATCAGCCGCTCGAAGGCAGTCCTGAGGCCGGCACCCTCGTCCGGGTTGTCCAGGACCTCGAGCAGCTCCACCAGCAGGGGCGGGATCCCGGTTTCCACCAGGTCGAAGCAGGCGGCAAGGTGGAGCAGAATCTTCCGGGTTGCTGCCGGAGAACGGAACCCGCAGAGCGCTTCGAACGGTGTCAGCGCGAAGATCATTTCGGGCTTGTGGTTGTCATCGCGGTAGTTGCGGTGCGTGGCATCGGGCGCAATGCCTTCAGCATTTTCCCGGGCGAATCCGGCTTTGGCCTGGTCGATGCTGGGATGGACCTGGAGGGACAACGGCAGCGCGGCAGCAAGGATCTTGGTCAGGAACGGGAGCCGCGGGCCAAACTCGGCCACAGATTCGCTGCCCAGGAAATGGTCCGGATCTTCGGCGATCAAGGCGTCCAGCGGTGCCACGGAGCCGTCCACCCGGCGGGCCATTGAAGGGGCGCCGGGGTGGGCGCCGATCCAGAGTTCGGCTTCGGGACGACCGGACTCGGGGCGTCCCAGCAGCCCGGCGATAGCGGTTGTGGATCCCCAGGCGTAGTCGCGGAGGACGTTTTCAATTTCGTACACAGCCGGTATCCATTCTTGGTCTTCAGGTCTACGTAGTCTTGCAGTCACGTGCTGCGGCCGGGTTTTCCAGGCGACGGCGCAGCGGGCCTAGAGCGGCGCGCATTGGCCGTTGGTGGCCACGAGTTCACGCAGCGCCTGTTCGTTGCCTTCGCGTTTGAGCTGGTTCAGCATCGCCTCGGTGATCGGCTCGCCGTCGGGCGTTGTGGTCACCGGCGTGAAGTCCGACGACGGCGGGGCAGTCTGCGCGCGGACTCCACCGGCTGCCAGGAACGCAGCCGTGGGCAGCTGCGAGGACGCCTGCAGCCGTCCGCCGGCCGCGGCGGGCTGCAAGATGCCGTCGACCGGCGTGGCAGCCTGGGGCTGCCCCGACGCGGAGGCCAGGAGCTGGTCCACCTTCTCGTGGATGATGTCAAAGTCGGGCACGGTGGAGAAGGATGCGTCAAAATCAGGTGGCCCGATGGTCAGCCGTTTGACTTCCTGGCCTTTGGCCTTCATGGCGAGATCCACGAAACTGCCCAGCTGGGAGGAGGAGATGTTGGAATCCACCACTTTGGTGCCTGCGCTGGCGATGTCCTCGAATTTGGACACCAGCGTGGCCGGATCCAGCTGTTTGAGCATGGCCTGTTGGACACACTGCTGACGCTGGATCCGGGCGTAGTCGTCGACGAATTCGCGCGAGCGTCCGTACCAAAGTGCGCGGTCGCCATCGAGTGTTTGTTCACCGGCGGGAATCCAGCCCAAGGGCATGCCATGAGTGCGGGTAACTTCGTCGAAGTAGCCGCTCATAGGCACCCAGCCGCCGGCCTTGATCCGGATTCCGCCCATGGCGTCGATCAGCTTGGCGAAGCCATCCATGTCCACCAGCACGTAGGCCTGGACCGTGATCCCGAGGGTCCCCGATACCGCCTCAAGGGTGGCCTGGGCGCCGGGGTCTGCGACGCCCGGGTACAGGTCCGCGTGTTCGTTGGTCACTTCGGTGTTGATGGCATTGATGAGGCACGCGTCGCCGCAGTCGTAGCCGTCCGGGTAGATCTCGCGCATGGGCGAGCCTTCGCTGAACTGGGCGTTCTGCAGGTTGCGCGGCACGGAGATGATGGCTGTCTGGCCGGTCTTTGCGTCCACGCTGAGTACGGACAGGCTGTCCGGGCGCCTGCCTGTACGGTCGTCGCCGGCGTCACCGCCCATCATCAGGAAGTTGTAGCGGCCGTCCACGGGATCGATCGCTGGTCCCCCCGCGAAGATGCTGCCGATGGCGTTGCGGCTCACATTCAGCAGGTACGCGGCATACCCGAGGGTGCCGCTGCTCAGGACCAGGGCGAGGAACATGGCGATGCCGACGGCGGGACGCGCCGCCGGTGCCAGCAGGACGGGGCGGATCAGCCGGAGTGTGTTGATGAACAGGCACGCCCATCCGAGCGCCAGGGCCACCAGGACCAGGATGATCACCAGCGAGGCAAACTGATTGGTGAGGATGTTGATCAGGAGCGACCGGTTCACGGCCAGCAGCAGCAGGGTGACCGCCAGCAAAGCCCAGGCGGTCAGGGTGACGCGCAGGGCAATCCGGCCGAGCTTGCGGTCGCCGGCCACAATCTGGGCGCTGCCGGGCACCAGAAGGGTCATCAGGACCAGGGCAAAGCCCCGTTTGGTCCGGACAGGGGCTGAGGCGCTGGTCGGATACCGGACGGGATCAGTGATGATCGTGCCGGTGGCTGGCTGCTGCGGTTCGCTTCTGGACATGTCCGGTTCCTTAACGGCTGCCCCGGAGAACACCATTGCCGTCGGCGAAGACTTCGCTGACTTTCTGCCTGAGGTTGGCTCCCTTGCGGGTGGCGACGTCGTTGAGTTCCTGGGCGAAGTGCACGAGGTCGGCGCGGAGCGAGGCTGCCAGTTCGTCCGTGCCCGACGCGAGGATCCGGACCGCGAGCAGGCCTGCGTTCCGGGCACCGGCAATGGACACGGTGGCTACGGGAACGCCGGCCGGCATTTGCACGATGGAGAGGAGGGAATCCATGCCGTCCAGGGTCTTCAGCGGGACCGGGACGCCAATAACGGGCAGGGGAGTCACGCTCGCCAGCATGCCGGGAAGGTGGGCAGCTCCGCCGGCGCCCGCGATGATGATGCGCAGCCCGCGTTCGTGGGCGGTCTGGCCGTACCGGATCATTTCGGTGGGCATCCGGTGTGCGGAGATCACATCGGCTTCAAAAGGGATGCCGAACTCAGCCAATGCATCCGCGGCGGCCTCCATGACCGGCCAATCCGAGTCTGAGCCCATGACCAGCCCAACGATGGGACGGGGGCCGGTGCGGGCGGTGCCGGTGGTGGTTTCGGTGGTCATGCGTTCTCCTCGGAAATCCGTGCTGATTCTTCGGTGGGAACCCGGCCGTCGCGGATGATGGCCGCCACACGGGTTGCGCGTTGCCGGACCGAGTCCACATCATCCGTGGAGGTCCCTACGAGGTTGACATGGCCAATCTTGCGTCCCGGACGCACTGACTTGCCGTAGCAGTGGACCTTGGCGGCCGGCTCGCTGGCGAGGGCGGCCGGGTAGGCGGAAAACAGATCCTGGTTGTCGCCGCCCAGGAAGTTTTTCATGACCACTATCGGGCCCACGATGTCGGTGGCACCCAGCGGCAGGTCCAGGACCGCCCGCAGGTGCTGCTCAAACTGGCTGGTGACCGAACCGTCCTGGGTCCAGTGGCCGGTGTTGTGGGGGCGCATCGCGAGTTCGTTGATCAGGAAGCCGGCGCCGGAGCCCGGTGTTTCAAAGAGTTCCGCCGCCATGACTCCGGTGACGCCCAGTTCCGTGGCGACGCGCAGTGCCGCGTCTTCCGCAGCCGCGGCGACCTCGAGGGGGATGTCCAGGGCAGGGGCGATGACTTCGTCGCAGACGCCGTCCACCTGGATGGTGTGCACCACCGGCCATGCTCTCGCTTCGCCGCCCGGGGTCCGCGCCACCAGCGCGGACAGTTCGCGGCTGAACTCAACTTTGGCTTCGGCGAGGAGCGGGCTCATGGCTTCGAACCACGGAGCAGCCTCTTCGGCGGCCTCGGCGGAGTCGATGATCCGCACGCCCTTGCCGTCGTAGCCGCCGCGCGGCATCTTGAGGACAACGGGCCAACCCGTTTCTTCGCCGAAGACCACGAGCGCGGCGACGTCAGCGACAGCAGCCCAGGTGGGGTTCGGGAGCCCAAGGCTGTCGATGGCGGCCCTCATCACCAGCTTGTCCTGGGCATTAACCAGGGCGTCCGGACCGGGCTGGACATTCACGCCGGCGGCCAAAAGCGCGCGGAGGTGGTCCGTGGGGACGTGTTCGTGGTCGAACGTCATGACATCCAGGCCGTCCGCGAAGTCGAGGAGAGTCTGGAGGTCCTTGTAGTCGCCCACCGGTGAAGTGGACACAGCCGACACGGCTGAAACGTCCTCCGCCTCAGCCAGGACACGGAGTTCAAAGCCAAGGGCGGTAGCGGCCGGGGCCATCATGCGCGCGAGTTGGCCGCCGCCAACCACGCCGATTACTGGAAAAGTCACATATGCCAGCCTACAGAAAAGCTCACGGGATCCGGGCTTTGGGACGTCGGGGGGCCCGCTTTTCGGGTATTTCCGCGATCACCCTGCACTCCGCGTGGGGCCGGTTCACCGATTTCGGGTCTAAAATAGACCTCTGGCCGTGTGGCCCAATGAACGGACGGCCATGGAGGGTCATGTTTAGCGCACTTGCAGATCGTATCCGGGGGCTCGCCTCGCTATTTTGGCGTGAAGTGGCCAAGTTCGGAGCCGTGGGCGGTGTGGCCTTCGTCATTGACTCGGCAATCTTCATCTGGCTGTTCACCGGTCCGATGCACGGCAGCGAGGTCTGGGCCAAGGCCGTGGCAACCATCGTGGCAAGCATCTTCTCGTGGGTTGCCAACCGTTACTGGACGTTCCGCCACCGCAAGCAGGCCAACGTGGCCCGTGAGGCCGTGCTCTTCGCCATCATGAACCTCGTGGGACTGCTGATCGCCTCAGGCTGCGTCTGGTTCGCGAAGTACATCCTGGACCTGAACGACAAGCCCTCGCTCTTTATAGCCGGCAGCGTGGTGGGCCTGGTTCTGGGCACCATCTTCCGCTTCTTCGCTTACCGGTTCTGGGTCTTCAACGAAGAACTGGACCAGGAACCGGAGTTCTCCCACGACCACGAGCTCATCGAGCGGCACCACCAGGAGAAGGCTGCTGCTGCCGCCGCCCAGCGCGGGGAACAGCCGGACAGGGACTCACAAGAAAGCCGCCGTCAGCCCTGACGCAGGAAAACTATTTGCCGTGGATGCGTTCCGCGGCCAGCAGCTTGTCCGTCAGTTCCACATCGGGGTGCGCCAGCACCACTGAACCACCGCTGTGCCACGCGCCGAGCGAGTCCGCCAGCGCCGGCTCCAGCCCTTCAGAAGCCGGGACCAGAAGCCTGACGCCTTCCTCATGCGACGCCGCAAAACCAGTGATCAGGCTTTCGTGGATGTGCCGCTGGCCTCCGCCAGCCCGAATGGCACAGCCGGCCGCCGAAGGGTCCGTGTGTGCCATAAAGACGTCACCATGGGAGCGGACCTCGGCGGCGTAGTCGATGACTCCGGCAGGCAGGTCACCCGGCCACCGCATCGCCAGGGCCGGCAGCGCGACGGCGATAACGGCGTCGTGCTTCCCCACAACGGTTCCGGGCCGGTCGGTGACGAGGAGCTCCGCCTCCCCGCCGTCCAGGACTGTTTCCATGCCCAGCTGCCAGGCGGCCAGTGCCCAGATCATTGACTTCCAGTGGGCTGGCAGGTCAAGGGTCAGCCGCATGCCGGGCTCGGCATCGAGTTCGTCCTGCAGCAGATTGCTCGTTTTTGCCACCCAGTTGTCCAGCACACGACCGGAGAGTTCCACGCGCTCGGAGTCCGGGCCGTACCAGGTCAGGCGGGGCGACGTGGCGTGGCCGGAACGCAGGGTGGTCATCAGATCTATCGCCGGGATACTCATGGCTTTATCTTGTCACGGACCCCATGGGGCGTCCGTGGCGGGGATGCCGCGCGCCGAGTCCCTAAGGATCCCAGGCGGGTCCCGCAGGGCTGTGATGTTACTCACAGGAGTTTGTCATCTTATTTGTCTAATTCGGGCTGCGCCTGTATTTTTGGCAGCTACTCAGCGGAAACGGGACCTTTTGGCCGCCGATGCGGACCGTCAGGCCTCCGGCGCGCGGGGACTTCGAAAAACTCCCGGGCGTGGCGTGCCAGCGATTGGCCCGGAAAGTTGATTATTATCCCGTCCACGGCTTGACTCCCTACTAGTTACACGCGTGTAATTAGATATCGAAAGTCACTGCATCAATACGGACACGCAACCGAGTGTCCAAGTATTCAGGCAAGGGCTGCAACATTTGGGGAGGGTCGCAGTGGGGCAAGCAGAGCGTATCCATGAAGATGCCGTCGTCGCTGGACTGGCAACGGCTAAATACCGCGCACGGGGGGTGCCGAGCGACTGGTACGTCGATCCCGCGGATCCCGACGCCGCGGACCGCCATAACCGCAACACCAATGACTCCCTCCAGAACCAGGCCACAGCCTTCCTGGCGGCGCACGAAGCACTCCTTGACGGCGGACACGATCAGGACGATGACGACCTGGATCCGCCCATGGAACTACGCACCCCGGCACAGGGAACAAGTACTCAGCCGGTGTGGATCGGACTGCCGTTCAGGCAGGACTTCGACGACGAAGGCGAACTCGGCTGGCAGACTGATGCATTGTGCGCGCAAACGGATCCGGAAGCCTTCTTCCCGGAGAAGGGCGGATCCACGCGCGACGCCAAGAAGGTCTGCGGTGCATGCAATGTGCGGTCGCAGTGCCTGGAATATGCGCTGGCAAACGACGAACGGTTTGGCATTTGGGGTGGCCTTTCCGAGCGTGAGCGCCGGCGGCTAAGGAAGCGAGCAATCTAATTCTTCAGGAAGTACATGTCACTGCCGTTGTGGTGTCCCACAACGGCAGTGCCTATCTCCCCAGAACCCTGGCTGCCCTCGCGGACCAGACCCGGCCCGCGGACTCCGTCATCGGAGTGGACACCGGATCGCGTGACGACTCCGCCGTCCTCCTGGAACGGGCCTTCGGCGCAACCAATGTGAGCACCTTTCCGCCCGGCAAGAGCGGCATGGGCGGCGCCGTGCGCGCCGGGCTCAACACGCACGCGCCCTGGGCAGGCCAGTCCCAGCGCGCCGCCACCGAGTGGGTCTGGCTGCTTCACGACGATGCGGCTCCGGCCCCGGAGGCGCTGGCCGAACTCCTCAGTGCCGTGGAACGCGCACCATCCGTGACCGTGGCCGGCTGCAAGCAACTGGACTGGCACGTGGAACGCCGGCTGATCGACGTCGGACTCTCCACCAGCCGCTGGGCCGAGCGGCTTACCCTGATCGATGCCGACGAACTGGACCAGGGCCAGTACAACGGCCGCACTGACACGTTTGCGGTGAACTCGGCCGGCATGCTGGTCCGCCGTGATATCTGGGAGCTCCTGAAGGGCTTCGACCCCGCGCTGCCGGGCACCGGCGACGACGTCGACTTCTGCTGGCGCAACCGCCTCGCCGGGCACCGTGTGGTGGTAGTTCCCACCGCACGGATGTTCCACGTAGCCCACCGGCCCCATGCCCAGGGCAACGCTTCCGCGGCGCGAAAAGCCCAGGTCCATCTGCGCCTCAAGCACGCCCCGCTGTGGAAGGTGCCTATCCATGCTGTCGGTGCGCTGCTGGGCAGCATCTTCAAGCTCGTGCTCAGCATCGCGGTCAAGGATCCCGGGCACGGTTTCTCCCAGCTTGTGGCCACATTCGCTGCCCTGGCCCGGCCCGGTGCCGTGGCAAAGGCCCGCAGGACCGCGGCAAACAGCCGGCGGATCCGGCGGTCCGTCATCAAGAAGCTGCAGACGCCCCGGCGTGAAGTCTGGAACCACCGCCGCTCCCTGATGGAAGCCCTGGGCGCCGACAACTCCACGGCCGATGGCCTGGTCCATGACCCCCTGGCGGACCAGCCCACGGGGGACTCATCAGATGACTTCGCTGCCCTGACCACCACCGAACGGGGTTGGGTGGGGACCGGCGCCATCGCCGCCATCGTCATCGCGTCCGTGGCTTCCCTCACGGCGCTCACCGGGCTGTTCCGGGCCGACGCTGTTTCCGGTGGAGGCCTCATTCCGGTGTCCTCCACCCTTGGCGAAATCTGGCACCACGCCTCCAGCTCGTGGATCAGCCTGGGGGCAGGGCTTCCGGGCAAGGGCGACCCCTTCGGCTATGTGCTGTGGATCCTTGGCCTGCTCGGCGGGGGAGACGCCAACGCGGCCATGGCCTGGCTCCTGCTGCTCGCCGCCCCGCTTTCCGGGCTGACCGCATGGTTTGCGGCCGGGGGCCTGACCATCCGGCGCCGCTTCCGCCTCGTTGCCGCACTCTTCTGGGCGGCCGCTCCTGCCTTGCAGATAGCACTGAACCAGGGCCGAGCCGGTGCCTTGGTGGCCCACATCATGATTCCGCTGCTGGTCCTGGCACTCCTGCGCGCCACCGGGTCCGCTGTGGGCCACGGACGGTTCATTGTCCCGTCCGCGGATGACCGGCGTTTCACCGAAAAACCACCCGCACGGCCTGGGATCAACGGCATGCCGTCCTGGACCGCTGCCGCCGCCGCAGGGTTGACGCTGGGTGTTGTGACCGCGTCGGCGCCTTCACTGCTAGTCCCGGCCGTTGTGGTTATTGTGCTCTGCGGGCTGATGCTTGGCCGCCGTGGCCGCACCGTGTGGTGGGCTCTTTTGCCCAGCGCCGCGCTCTTTCTCCCTTTCGGGCTGTCCGTTATCGACCGGCCGCGGGCATTGCTGGCAGACCCGGGTGTTCCGCTGGGATTCGAGGCGGCCCCGCTGTGGCAGCAGTTCCTGGGCCAGCCGCTGCTGTTCTCCGCCGAAGGTGGCCTGTCCGGCCTTTCGTTCTTCAGCGGCCAGGCGATCCCATGGGCACTCGTGCTCGCACTGCTGCTGGCCGTTCCCGTCCTGCTGCTTGCCGTTGCCGCCCTGTTCCTCCCGGGTAAGCGCAGCAGGACGGCACATGTTCTCTGGGTGGCGGCTCTGGTGATCTTCGCCGGTGGCTGGCTCGCAGGGCACGTTGCCACCGGGGCAACTGCCGACACCCTGGTGACACCCTTCACCGGTCCGGCCGTCTCCGCCGCCGGGTTCGCCCTGCTCGGGGCAGCCCTGATCGGTGCAGAGCGTTTGCTTGATGCCGCGGACCGGGCGGCGTCGCCGAGTATTCGGCGCAACGTGGCCCTTCGCTCCGCGACGGCCCTTGCCATGCTGGTGCTGCTTGCCGGTCCGCTGGCCGGCATGGCGGTGTGGTCGGCGCAGAACCTGCTCCGTTCCTCAGTCGTTGCCCTCCCGGCCGACGTGCCGGCAGGGCCCGCGCTGGGAACGCCAAGGCTGGTGGAGCCAGGCAGCGCCCGGACGCTTCCCGCCACCGCCATAGACCGTGGCACCGGGCCGGAGCAGACACGCACGCTGCTGATCAGCACCCAGGAGAACGGCGCCTTTGACGCGGCCCTGATGCGCGGTGCCGGGACCACCCTGGACAGCTTGTCAACGATTGCCGCCGCCCGGAACATCCTGGGCGCGCCCGGCCAGGAGTCGGTCAGGGAGGACGACGACGTCACGGCGTCCATCCGCAGCGTGGTGGCCACGCTTGTGGCCGGCCAAGGCGTGGACCCCCGTCCCGAGCTTGAGCGCCTCGGTGCCGGATTCGTGGTGCTGCGCTCGGCAGATACCGCCGCCCAGCTCACGGCCAGCAGGATGGACGCAGTTCCGGGGCTCGTTGCCGTCGGCCAGACGGATGTCGGCTGGCTCTGGCGGATTACGCCGCTGAACCAGCCGGTACTGCAGCCCGCCGACGTTGCCCATCGCGTCAGGATCGTGGACGGCGCCGGCGCCACTGTGGCGCTGGTGCCCTCCAAATACGACGACGTCGACACTCCCGTCGCCGAGGGACCGGAAGGGCGGCTGGTGGTGCTCGCCGAACGGGCGGACCCGGGATGGAGGGCCTGGTTCGACGGGCGGAAGCTCACTGCCACGACATCCGGCTCGGCCCAGGCCTTTACCTTGCCTGCCACCGCCGGCCAGCTGACCATCCGCTACGACGCCCCTTGGGCCCTCTGGTCCGGAATCGCACAGATCACAGTGATCGGACTCACTGTAATGCTCGCCATTCCCATGCCCGCGCGCCGGCCCAACACAGGGCTCTCGAGGGACGAGGGATCTTTGCGTAAGGAACACCAGAATGCATAAGGACGCAGCCCGCAGGACGCCGCGCAAGCAGATGCTGGCAGGCATGGTCTCGGCCGTGGCGATTGTGGCCGCAGCAGGCGCGGGACTCGCTGCCGCCTCGGTCGCTCCGCAGCCGGCAGGGAGCCGCAGCATCCCGGCCGTGCTGGCTGCAGTTCCCGCAGGCGCCAGCGCGGGGGTGTGTCCTGGCCCGGCCCGCCTGCTCGAAGGAACGGAGGCGGGCACCGACCCCCAGTTCAGCCCCGAATCCGCGACCGCCAAGAGCGCTGTCACGGGCGCCGTCCTGAGCGCTCCCGGCGGTGTCCTTCCCGGCAGCAGGCTCGCCGCCCTTGACGGGACGCCCGCCGTCGAGATCGCCAAGGACGGCAGCCAGCCCGGCCAGGGGACAGGTCCCCAGGACCTGACCGCCGGCGTCCTCGCCGGGCACAGCGTGGATGACGCCAGCCTCCTGAGCGCCGACGCCCAGGCAGGCCAGAAGCCCTCAGCCGCCGGGCTTATGAAATTCACGGCCACGGACGGTGACCTGCAGGGCTCGGCGGCTGCCAATTGCCAGCCGCCCGCCAACGACCTCTGGCTCTCCGGTGCCAGCACCACCGTGGGCCGCGCCTCCGTCCTTGTCCTCAGCAACGCCTCAAGCACACCTGCCACCGTCAGCCTGGAGCTCTTCGGCAGCAAGGGTCAGATCCAGGCCCCAGGCAGCAGGGGGCTGCTGGTCGCTCCGGGAGGTACCCGCTCAATCGTCCTGGCTGGCCTGGCCCCTGGTGAAGCCCAGCTCACGGTCCATGTCCGGAGCGCGGGCGGTCCCGTGGCCGCGGCCATCCAGCAGAGTGTCCTGAGGGGACTGACGCCCGGCGGCGTCGACTTCATTGCTCCGGGCGCCGCTCCGGCCGCACGGCAGGTCATGACCGGCGTCGACATCCAGGACGCCGGCGCGATCTCCGCCCTCACGGGAAACAGCGGCTTCAACGACGCCGGCCCCGCGCTGGCCATCACTGTTCCGGGACCGTCGGACGCGGTGGTGGAGGTCAAGCTCTTCGGTCGTGATGGCCAGAAAGCGCTCCCCGGCGGCGGCGTTGTCACGGCAAGAGCCGGGGCCGTCACCGAGATTTCGCTGGCTGGCGTGCCCGCCGGCCACTACACGGTGTCCACCAGTTCGGACGTGTCGTTTGTGGCCGCAACCCGCGTCACCCGGGGCGTCACGAACGAGAAGGCCTCGGACGTTGCCTGGGCTGCCTCCGGTGTCCGGCTGGGAAGCCAGCATGTGGTGCCTGTGCCCCAGGGCGGTGACCGAACCCTCGTGTTCGGCGTCCTCGAGAACCGGGCCACGGTCTCCTACGCTGCCATCACCGCGGACGGCAAGATCCGCGCGGCAGCCACTGCCGACGTCGCCGGCGGCACCACAACGTCCATCAAGGTATCCGAGAAGGTGGACGAGTCGGAAGTGGTGGCGTACGTTGTCTCCGCGTCAGGTGACGCTGTCTACGGCGCGCTGCTCCTGGAGCAGGAAGGCCGGGACGACGTCTCCACGGTGGCCTTCACGCCGGCGGCTTCAGGGCAGGAAAAAGTGCCGGTTTCCCTGGGATACTGACCGGCCAGTACCGGCGGAGTCAGTACCGGCGGCGGTAGACCGGATCCAGGGTCTCCGGCGCTACGCCGAGCATTTCGGCGGTGTGTTCCACCACGACGTCGTGCACCAGGTCCTGGAGTTCCTCCCGGCTGGCGCAACCCTGCTCAACCACCCGGCGGTACAGGGTGATCACCGGGCCCTCCTCTGCCGTGGCGGGAGTGTAGACGCCCATGGGAGGCGGGGCGGCGTCGGCCACCAGTTGCTCCAGCTGCGGTGGTATTTCGTCGACGGCAAACCGGACGCCGTCGAGCGTTTTGCCCCAGATGTCGTGGAGTCGCTGCGCGGAATCCAGCACCATGTCGTCAAAGCGGTCCGACCGCGTCCGATAACCGGGGTGCGTTGGCAACACCAGCTCCCCGCGCAGGCCGCGGCCGTGGCGGTTCCGGCGGCGCATCGCAAAGCTTCGGCCGGGCGAACCCGAACCCGTTTCTGCGGCGCGGTCATCCGGGTCAGCCAAACGGACCGTAAAAGCTGAATCTTGGTTCGATGACTGCATACCTTGACTGTAAACCCGGGCGCAGAATTACGCGACATAGCCCCGGTTTGCGTGCCAGGGCGCGGCGGCAGTTTCGGCAAATACTCCGAACAAGCAGGGATACGGAGTAGTCTGTGTTGTCGTGGGAGCCATCCGTCAATGTTCAAGGTCAGCCTGTCGTCAGTCGGCGGTGGCAACTTTGACGTACGTCTATGCCGACTCCACCGCCGTTCTGGGCCCGCTTGCCACCTACGCCGAGCCGCATTGTTACGATTTGTGCGAGCAGCACGCCGGGTCACTGACTGTGCCCCGCGGCTGGGAAGTGCTTCGCCTGGCGATGCCCACAAGCCCGCAGCAGCCCGGACCGGACGACCTCCTGGCCCTCGCCAACGCGGTCCGCGAAGCAGCGGCCCAGCCGCCCAAGTCGCAGACCACGCCTGGTCAGCGTGGCTCGCATTCAGCACTGGAGGCCCCGGCCGGCACCGAAGGCGTCCGCCGGGGGCATCTGCGCGTCCTGCGCGAACCTTCCTGAGGCGGATCTGGCGGTAGGCTGGAACCTGCTAATCAGTCAGCCAACGGCGCGAACGCGCCCCTGTCGGGAGCACCAATCATGCCAAAGATCAGTCCTGAACTGTTGTCCGTCCTCCGCTGTCCCGTGACCGGATCGACCCTGGTCCAGGAAGGCGAAGAGCTTGTGTCGACGGTGGCGGGAGATTCGGGTGTGAAGCTGCGCTACCCGATCGAGGACGGTATTCCGCTGCTGCTGCCGCCGGAACTTCTCCAGGCCGCCACGGCTGCCGGTTCGGACCAGCACGATCCCGCCGTCCGGCCGGCCACGGACCCAAGTCGGGCAGGTACTGCATAGGCAACGCCTGGACAACCCGCACCCCCACCAGCAGTCGACTTTCGCGCAGAGGCTTCAACGCCGTCGCCGCCATCGGACAAAGCAAAGGAACCCCATGACATTTGACTACAAGGTAGCCGACATCTCGCTGGCCGAAGCCGGCCGCCACCAGATCCGCCTGGCCGAGCACGAGATGCCAGGCCTCATGACACTCCGCAAGGAGTTCGGACCCACCCAGCCGCTGAAGGGCGCCCGGATCGCCGGATCCCTTCACATGACGGTCCAGACTGCCGTCCTGATCGAAACCCTCACAGCCCTCGGTGCCGAGGTCCGCTGGGCCTCCTGCAACATCTTCTCCACCCAGGACGATGCCGCCGCAGCCGTCGTGGTGGGCAAGGGAACGGTCGAGGACCCGCAGGGTGTCCCGGTGTTCGCCTGGAAGGGCGAGACGCTGGAGGAATACTGGTGGACTGCACAGCAGATCCTGGCCTGGCCGGGCGCGGACACCAATCCGGAGCTCGGCCCGAATATGATCCTGGACGACGGCGGCGATGCCACCATGCTGGTCCACAAGGGCGTTGAGTTCGAAGCTGCCGGCGCTGTACCTGCTGCAGACGAAGACGAGTCCGAGGAAGGCCGGATCTTCCTGGACGTGCTTCGCGCCTCGCTGCAGGAAGATCCGCAGCGGTGGACCCGGATCGGGGCCAGCCTGCGCGGCGTCACCGAGGAAACCACCACCGGCGTGCACCGGCTCTACCAGCTGGCTGAACAGGGCAAGCTGCTGTTCCCGGCCATCAACGTCAACGACTCGGTCACCAAGAGCAAGTTCGACAACAAGTACGGCATCCGCCACTCGCTGCCTGACGGCATCAACCGCGCCACCGACGTCCTGATGGGCGGCAAGGTGGCCGTCGTCTGCGGTTATGGCGACGTCGGCAAGGGAGCCGCAGAAGCATTCCGCGGCCAGGGTTCCCGCGTCATCGTCACAGAGATCGATCCCATCTGTGCCCTCCAGGCAGCCATGGACGGCTACCAGGTGGCCAAGCTGGAGTCGGTGCTGAGCCAAGGCCACATCTTCATCACCACCACCGGGAACAAGGACGTTATCCTGGCCGAACACATGGCCGGCATGCGTGACAAAGCCATCGTGGGCAACATCGGCCACTTCGACAACGAGATCGACATGGCTGGCCTGGCGCGGATCCCCGGCATCAAAAAGGTGGAGATCAAGCCGCAGGTGCATGAGTGGGTGCTCGACGCCGGGACCGCCGAAGAGCGCTCCATCATCGTCCTGTCCGAGGGACGCCTGTTGAACCTGGGCAACGCCACCGGCCACCCGTCCTTCGTGATGAGCAACTCGTTCGCCAACCAGACCATCGCCCAGATCGAGCTGTGGACCAAGCGGGACCAGCCCGAAGGCGAACGCGAATACGGCAACCAAGTCTATGTCCTACCCAAGATCCTGGACGAAAAGGTTGCCCGCCTGCACCTCGACGCCCTCGACGTGGAGCTTACGGAACTCTCCAAGGAACAGGCCGACTACCTGGACCTGGACATCGCCGGACCGTACAAGCCCGAGCACTATCGTTACTGACGTGTGATGCCCCGGGTGCAGACGGTGCCCGGGGCTGTTATGTCCAAGCATTAAGATCGGACTATGGAACCTGTAGTTAAGCCACGCCGGCGGGGGACCGCCAAGAAGATTCTCTTGGTGGCAGCCGTGTGTGTCCTTGCCGCAACGGGCGGCGTGTTCGCCGCCGTCGCGCCGGGTTTTGCGCGCGGTGGCCTGGAGTCCGAAGCCAGCTCCGCAGTCCGGTCCGCACCGGGAGTCGCATCGCCCGTGGTGGCCCCGGTCAACGTGGACGTCACGCCGGCCAACGCCGCAAAGCAGGTGAACCCGGCCACGCCGGTGTCGCTCAAGGTGGGCAACGGCAGGATCGAGAGCGTCACGCTGACCAGCACCGCCGGTGAAGTAGTCCACGGCACGTTCGCAGGGGACGGCAGCAGCTGGACTGCGACCGACCCGCTGAAATTCAACACCGAGTACAGCTACACGTATGTGGTCACTGACGGGGCGGGACGGGATACCAGCACCACAAACTCGTTCAGCACGGTTTCGAGCACGCACGAGGCGGATGCCGCCATCTACCCGCTGGACGGGATGAAGGTTGGCGTGGGCCAGCCGCTGCAGGTCATCTTCAGCGAACCGGTGGTCAACCGGGATGCCGTGGAGAAGGCCATCAAAATCACCTCCAGCGCAGGGCAGGCCGGGGCCTTCCACTGGTTCAGCGACACCATGGTCCGGTACCGCCCGGAAGCCTTCTGGGCGGCGAACTCCACCGTCACCATGGACATGCAGCTTTTCGGCGTGGACCTCGGCAACGGCCAGATTGCCAACTTCAATAAAAAGGTCACCGTGAATTTCGGTGACAAGCGGGTGGCTATCGCCGATGCCGCCGCACACACTTTCACGCTCAGCGTTAATGACCAGGTAGTGAAAACCCTCCCGGTCAGCATGGGCGATCAGCGCTTCCCGTCAGCGCGCGGCTACGCGGTCCTGATGGAAAAGAACCGCTATGACCACTTCCGGGCGGCCAGCATCGGACTTAAGCCCGGCGATCCGGCCTACTACGGCGAAGTGGACGTGGAGTATGCCATCCGCCTCACCCTGAGCGGCGCCTACATCCACCAGGCGCTGGAGTCCGCCTACCCCTTCATCGGCAACACGAACGTCTCACACGGCTGCATCGGGTTCGCCCCCGACGGCGCCGCCTGGGTTTTCGACAACATGACCACCGGCGATGTGGTTCAGATCATCAACACCGAAGGCGACTACGCCGCCGTCGACGACGGCTATGGCGACTGGAACATCCCCTGGGCAGAGTACAACAACTAAGCACCGTTCGGCCAAGGCCCAGGCCCAGGCCCAGGCCCAGGCCCAGGCCTAGGGGCCGAACGGCAGGCGGTCCAACCGCTCCGCCGTGGCCGAGTTCCGGCGCCGGGACTGCTGCAGCCGCGCGAGTTCACGGTGACGGCGTTCGGCGGTAACGGCCGCCAGGTACTGGTCCGGGCTGGTTCCCGGGGGCGGCGGAGGGGCCACATGCCCGGCCAGTTCCGTGGCGATCGACTCGGCCATTCCGGCGGCGGACAGCGGTGACATGCGCCCGGCCTGCCGGATGAATTGGGCAGCCTGCCGTGCGGTCGCATCCGGAATCCGTCCGATGTCCGCTGCTGAGGCCCAGGCCTGAAGCTGTGGGGGTACAAAGACGCGGACCGGTACCTCCACCGGCAAGCGCCGGCGCAGCGCATACGTGCCGGCGAGGATGTCACCCAGCCGTTTGGAGCGGCTGTTGAAGAGGGCGACGCCGATGGCGAGGCCGCCCAGGGTCAGGTAGATTTCCAGGAATCCGGTCAGCCCCCGGATCACGGCGTGGCGGAACCGGATGGCGCCGCCGTCGTCCCGGACCACGCGCAGGCCGGCCGCCAGTTTTCCGAGCGAGAGCCCCCGGGTGAGGGTCTCCACGGCTACCGGGACAATCACGAAGCAGAAGACCACGCTCACCAGCGTCAGCGCCCGCATTGCCGCCTCGTCAAGGTCCTGGCCGGCGGCTGCGACGCCCAGCAGCATCAGGACCAGCAGGATGATGTTGAACAGGACATCCAGCAGCAGGCCAAGGGCACGGGCGGCGAAGGATGCGGGGCGCAATTCCAGGACCACGGCCTCGCCGGTGATTATCGAACCCAAGCGGATACCCCAATCCCTTGTCAACCATCCTGCGGACGATCACAGTCTATGGCGGCTAGGCTATTGCCGTGGATATGGATGCCTTCTCCGCCGCCAACGGGGACAAGTGGTCAAGGCTGCACCAGCTCGCCCATAAGCGGCGCCTCAGCGGCGAAGAGGCCGATGAACTGCTGCGCCTTTACCAGTCGACTTCGGCTCACCTTTCCTTCATCCGGTCGATTGCCCCGGAGAGTGGCCTGTCTGCGTCATTGTCCGCCACCCTTGCCCAGGCCCGGACCCGTTTCACGGGCGCACGGTCCAACGTGATGGCGGACCTGGCCCGGTTCTTCGTGGCTGCCCTGCCGGCGGCTTTGTACCGCCTGCGGTGGCTGACGGTGGTGTGTGGCGCCGCATTTGTCCTGGTCGCGGGCGCCTACGCGCTATGGATCGGGACGTCCCCCGAGGCCCTGCGGTCCGTTGCCTCCGAGGCTGCGGTCCGGCAGTACGTCGAGGAAGACTTCATTGATTACTATTCGGAGAATCCTGCGGCCTCGTTTGCGGGGGCCGTCTGGACCAACAATGCCTGGATCAGCGCGCAGGCGGTGGCACTGGGCATCACCGGCTTCTGGGTACCCATGATCCTGTTCACGAACGCCCAGAGCGTCGGGATCGCCGCCGGAGTTTTCGCCGCCGTGGGCCAGCAGGATGTCTTTTACAGCTACATCCTGCCGCATGGCCTGATGGAGCTGACGGCTGTTTTTATTGCCTGCGCGGCGGGCTTGAGGATCTTCTGGGCCATGGTGTCCCCGGGGCCACGGACGCGGGGACGGGCCGTGGCGGACGAAGGCAGGTCGCTGATCACCGTGGCCCTGGGGTTGGTGCTGGTGCTGTTCGTTTCGGGAATAGTGGAAGGTTTTGTCACGCCCAGCCCGCTTCCGGTATGGGCCAAGATCGGCATCGGTTTGGCGGTGCTGGCTGCCTACTGGGGCTACGTCCTGGTATGGGGACGGCGGGCCTATGACGCCGGTGAACGCGGCGACTTGGTGGCTGGCGACGCTGGATACAGCGAAATCGCCGCATGAATCCGGGAGCGACGGGGTGGCTCCTCGCCCTCGTGGAGGAGCGGGCGGTAGGCTCGATATCAGATACACGGCGCTGCCCGGATCAGAGCCGGCGGCGTGGAACCCAACGGAAGTGACGCTGCTGTGAACGACAATTCGCCGACCCCTGCCAAACGCACGGAGCCGCAGCCGGATCCGGACCTGGATACTTCGTCGGACTCGGAAGAGCCAGCTTTTGCCTGGCTGAAAGACTCCGGCTCCAGCACTCCCGACGTGTCCCCATCACGTAGCGGTGCCGGGCAGGGCGGTGTCACCCAGCCCGAAAGCCGCGCCGGCCGCAAAGCCGCGGAGGCCGCCGTCGAACCTCCCGCCGTCGTACCTTCTGTAGAAGAGTCACTCCGCAAAGAACCGTCCGCCCAGGGTGCCACCCGAAACGGTGCCCACTTCAGCGAGCCGCTGCCCACGTCAGCGCTGCAGGTCCGTCCGCCGCAGGAGGACGTGGAGCGCCGCAACGCGGAGCGCGAAAGCGCAGCAAACGCCAAGCCTGTGGCCCCGCGCATCTGGCAAGTCCTGCTGGCCCTTTTCTACCCGGTGATCCTGCTGGTGCTGGCCGTCCGCGCGGTCACCAGCCCGCTGTTCCTGTGGGCCGAGTACAACAGGCCCGGGTTCCCGGGCGACGGGTACGGGTTCAGCACCGACGACCGGATGACGTACGGTTCCTACGCGGTTGACTACCTCAGCAACTGGGCAGGGCCGCGGTACCTGGGTGATCTGGTCAACCGCAGCGGCGGGGACCTTTTCAAGGACGGCGAAGTCAGCCACATGGCCGACGTGAAAGTTGTCATCCTTTCCGCGTTTGGCGGGGGAGCACTCCTGATCGTCCTCAGCCTCGTGGCCATCGCATACCTGCGCCGCCGCAGCACCGGCGGTGTGCGCCGCGGACTCTTCGCGGGATCCATTGTTGCGCTGGCGATCATCCTGGGCCTTGGCGCGTTGGCCGTGCTCGGCTGGCAGCAGTTCTTCACCGAATTCCATCGGATCTTCTTTGCCAGCGGTTCCTGGACGTTTGCCCTTGAAGACACCCTGATCAGGCTGTTCCCGGGCCAGTTCTGGATCGATGCCGTCATTGTCATCGCCGCGCTGGTCCTCCTGGCGGCCCTGGTGACGCTCATCCTCACTTGGCCCACCCGCCGCCGTCGCGGCCTGGCCAAGGATGAGCCGATCGCCGCTGAGGCGTAGCCCCAAGCAACTGCACGTGCTCAGCCGTTTATTTTGCCGGGCTGCTTCTTGCGGCCGGTGATGGTCAGGAAGCCCTCTGGGTCCAGCTCGCCGAGATCTCCGGTACGGAAGAACCCGTCCACAAAGGCCTCCGCGGTGGCGGCTTCATTGGCGTGGTAACCCTTAAACACACCGATCCCCTTGATCAGCACTTCGCCGTCCTCGGACACGCGGATGGTGGTGCCCGGCAGGGGGACGCCCACGCTGCCCACCCTGGTCCGGGCGGGCGTGTTGGACGTACAGGGGGCGGTTGTCTCGCTCAGCCCGTAGCCCTCAAGGAGCGGGATCCCGGCGCCGCGGAAGAAGTGCGCGTCCTCAGGTGCCAGGGGGCCGGCCGCCGATACCGCGTAACGGACCCGGCCGCCCAGGAGCTGGCGGAGCTTCGGGTACACCAGCCGGTCAAAGACGGCATGCCGCGCCCGCAACGCCAGCCCGGGTCCGCTGCCCCCGCCGCGGGCCACGGTGTCCTGTGCAGTGGAGAAACGGATGGCGGCGGCTGACGCAGCCCTGAAGATCCCCGCTTTCCCGGACCCGGCAGCCTGGTGCGCGGCGTCCGCCCGGACTTTCTCGAAGATCCGGGGCACCGCCAGGAGGAACGTGGGTTTGAACGTGCCCAGATCCGCCGGCAGATCAGCTGGACGGCTGACGTGGCCCAGGGTGGCGCCCGCATGGAGGCACGCCACCTGGGCAGCGCGGGCGAGCACATTGGCCAGCGGCAGGAACATCAGGGTGCGCGCGTTCTGCCCCTTGAGGATCTCCGGAAGAAAGGCGACGACGTTGACGGCCACGAGCGCAAAGTTGCCGTGGGTGATCACGCAGCCTTTGGGCCGTCCGGTGGTGCCGGAAGTGTAGGCCAGGGATGCGATGTCGTCCAGGCCCGCGGCGGAGCGGTGGCGTTCCAGCTCGGCGTCCGTGACGCCCATTCCGGCAGCCGAGAGGCTGGCGAGGTTCGGGGCCGCGCCGTCGTCATCCATCCTCACCACGGTCACCAGCCGGTCCTTGAACAGGGCGGAAGACTCCAGGACGCCTGTAATAAGCGACACCTTGCCGCGGTCCTGGGCGAACACGCGGCGCACGCCGGCGTCGTGCAGGATCCACTCCACCTGACCGGGGGTCGAGGTCTCGTCGATGGGGACGCTCACGCCGCCGGCAAACCAGATGGCGAAGTCCACCAGGGCCCACTCATAGCGGGTGGCGGACATTACGGCCACGGTGTCGCCGGGCTCCAGGCCGCCGGCGATCAGTCCTTTGGCGAGGGCGCAGACATCGTGCAGGAATTTTTGCGCCGGGACGTCGGTCCAGCCGTTGGGGCCTTTGCGCGCGTAGAGGGCGTGGGCCGGGTTGGCGGCCTCCCGCTGTCGCAGGAGATCGGTGACATTGCTGCCGGGCTCCAGCTCCACCAGGAGTTTTGTGCTAGCTTCTCGCACGGGGGCGTCTCCGTTCCGCTGCCTCAACGCAGTTCGCGGCTGGTCAGGGTTTCATGCAATCCTGCCTTAGATCCAGGACGGCATCCACATCCGGTAGCGCCATTCTTGGTAGGGGATGGTCTCAGCCGTCCACACCGGGTAGAAAAATGCGGACAACAGGACTGCCCCGGCGACGAAGAGGGCCACCAGGTAAACACCGGACCGCCGGCGCCAGAGCGGGTCGGTGTCCCGGCCCAGGACGAGGCCCAGGCAGTACACCAGCGCGAGCACCAGGAAGGGCTCAAAGGAGACGGCGTAAAAGAAGAACATGGTCCGCTCCGGGTACAGGAACCACGGCAGGTAGCCGGCGCCCACGCCCGCAAGGATCGCCCCTGCACGCCAGTCCCGGCGCCCGGCCCACCAGAACAGCAGTACCACCAGTGAGATGGCCGCTCCCCACCAGATCATAAGGTTCCCCACCGAGAGAATGGCTGAGGCGCAGTTGGGCACGTCGCATCCCGGGACGCCCTGCTCCGGCTTCTGGTAGAAGAACGACGTCGGTCGGCCCATCACCAGCCAGCTCCAGGCGCTTGCCTCGTAAGGGTGTTCGGAGCCCAGTCCCTGGTGGAACTTGTAGGCCTCCAGGTGGTAGTGCGCCAGCGAACGCAGGGAGTCCGGCAGCCAGCCCCACTCCGCTGAGGGGTTGCTCTGGGCCCACCGCCGGAAGTAGGCGCCCTCGGAACGGAACCAGCCCGTCCAAGTGGCGGTGTAGACCACCACGGCAACCGGAACCATGCTGACAAAGGCAGGCAGTCCATCCTTGATGATTCCGCCGCTGATCCAACCGCGGATTCCCGCGACGCGCCGTGCATTGAGGTCCCACAGGACCGTCAGCAGACCGAAGCCGGCGAGGAAAAAGAGGCCCGACCACTTGGTGCCTATGGCGAGTCCCATGCACACGCCCGCGGCGAGACGCCACCAGCGGATCCCCAGCCACGGTCCCGCCAGCAGCTGGCTGGCTGCGGGCCGATCGTTCAGGGACGCGGCCGCGAGCCGTCCGAGCCGTGCGGCCAGCCGTCGTCGTCCGTCATCGCGGTCCAGTAGCAAAGCTCCGAAGGCCGCCAGGAGCCAGAACATCAGGAAGATGTCCAGGAGTGATGTCCGTGACATCACCAGGTGGTGGCCGTCGACGGCGAGCAGCAGGCCTGCGGCGGCAGCCAGCGGTAGTGACCGGAACAGTTTCAGTGCAATCAGCGTGAGCAGCAGGATGGACAGGGTTCCGGTCAGTGCGGCCGCGAACCGCCAGCCGAACGGATTATCGGCCCCGAAGAGCCACATGCCGCCGGCGATCATCCACTTGCCCACGGGCGGATGGACCACGTACTCGGGAGTGTCCAGGAGGATGGCCGGGTTGCCTGCGTTGAACGAGTCGTTGGCCTTGTCCGGCCAGCCCCGTTCGTAGCCGCTGACCACGTAGGAGTAGGCGTCCTTGACGTAATACGTTTCATCGAAGACCAAGCTGTGCGGCGTGTCCAGCCGGACAAAGCGGAGGACGCCGCCGATCACGGAGGTCAGGGCGGGCACCAGCCAGAACCAGAGACGCAGCGACGGCGGGTAATCCCGCCAGCTGCGGGTGCTGCCGATCAGGCGCTCGCGGAGGGCTGTGGCAGAGAAGGCCTCCGCCGGACGGGCGATCCACGGGCCTCGTGCCGGCGGGATGGTCTGGCCGGCCTCGGCAGGCCGCATGGAGGTCTGCGTCACGAGCCCCATGCTACCTTTTGCAGCTTGGGCCGCTAGCCAGCAGTACGCTGGGGGAGTGGACCCTAACCCCAGCACCTTCGCCGATTCCCGCCCCGCAGAACCTTCCGTTGCCGCCGGGGAGGAGCCAGAGACAGAGGTTCACGCGACAGCGGACCCGGCTGCAGCGGCACCGGTCGCCACGGGGCCCGGCCGGATTGTGCTGGCGGCAACGCCCATCGGGAATACGGGAGACGCGTCGGCCCGCCTGATCGAGCTCCTGGGGACGGCGGACATCGTGGCCGCCGAAGACACCAGGCGCCTGCACCGCCTTGTCCAGAGCCTCGGAGTCACCGTCGCCGGGCGGGTCATCAGCTACCACGAGCACAACGAGGCCACCAAGACCGCGGAGCTGCTGGAGCACGTCCGGTCCGGCAAAACCCTGGTCATGGTCACAGACGCCGGCATGCCTTCAGTCTCGGACCCGGGGTTCAGGCTGGTGGAAGGCGCTGTGGCAGCCGGACTCACCGTGACCGCCGTCCCGGGCCCGTCCGCGGTACTGACGGCCCTGGCACTGTCCGGTCTCCCCACCGACCGCTTCTGTTTTGAGGGATTCCTGCCCCGGAAAGCCGGCGAACGGGCGTCGCGGTTGGCGGACCTTTCGGCCGAACGCCGGACCATGGTGTTTTTTGAGGCCCCGCACCGGCTGGAATCGATGCTGCGGGCGCTGCGCGAGCGTCTCGGTGCCGAGCGGCGGATCGCTGTCTGCCGCGAACTGACCAAGACCTACGAGGAAGTCATCCGCGGGACGGTCGGGGAACTGTTGCTGTGGGCCGAAGGCAACGAGGTCCGCGGCGAGATTGCCGTGGTGCTGGGCGGAGCCCCTGAGCAGGCGCCGGGCACCCCCGAGGACCACGTGGCGGCCGTCAACGAGCTGGTGGCCCAGGGAATCCGGCTCAAGGAAGCCGTGGCCGCCGTAGCTGAGGACGTCCGCGTCAGCAAGCGGGAGCTGTACTCGGCGGTCCTCGCGGCACGCTGAGCGTACGAAAAGGCCAGCTGTGCAGCTGCACAACGAAATCTCGCTTCAGCAGTGCGTCCAGGCGTAGACCCTCTGGCGGCCGCGGCAGTAGTGTGACAGTAAATCAGCCAATACGGCAGGCCGCCCAGGCCCTGCGTCAAGGCTGAACCAAACCTTACTGACGAGGGAGTCACCGTGACTGTCACCGCACAGCCAGCTGTTACCGCGGAGCGCGAAATCGCACTGCTGGCCTCTGTCCCCACCGGATTGCTGATCAACGGCGAATGGCGCCCGGCGGCGTCAGGCAAGACGTTCGACGTCGAGGACCCCGCCACGGGCAAGGTGCTCCTCAGCATCGCTGACGCCGGCGCCGAAGACGGCAAGGCTGCTTTGGACGCGGCCGCCGCAGCGCAGGAATCGTGGGCGAAGGTCCCGGCCCGTGAACGTGGCGAAATCCTCCGCCGTGCCTTTGAGATGGTTACGGCGCGTGCCGAGGACTTCGCGCTGCTGATGACCATGGAAATGGGCAAGCCTCTGGCCGAGGCCCGCGGCGAGGTCACCTATGGCGCCGAGTTCCTGCGCTGGTTCTCCGAAGAAGCCGTCCGCGCGTTTGGCCGCTACTCGGTCTCGCCCGATGGCAAGTCCCGCCTGCTGGTCACCAAGAAGCCGGTGGGCCCGTGCCTGCTGATCACGCCGTGGAACTTCCCGCTGGCCATGGCCACGCGCAAGATCGCCCCTGCTGTCGCGGCCGGCTGCACCATGGTGCTGAAGTCGGCCAACCTCACGCCGCTGACCTCGCAGCTGTTCGCAGCAGTCATGCAGGAGGCTGGCCTGCCGGCCGGAGTCCTGAACGTCATCCCCACGTCCACGGCAGGAGCCACCACCGGCCCGCTGATCAAGGACCAGCGCCTGCGCAAACTCTCATTCACGGGCTCCACCGAGGTGGGCCGGCGCCTGCTCGCCGACGCGTCCGATACCGTCCTGCGGACCTCCATGGAACTCGGTGGCAACGCCCCGTTTGTGGTGTTCGAGGACGCGGACCTGGACGCCGCCGTCGCCGGTGCCATGCTGGCGAAGCTGCGGAACATGGGCGAGGCCTGCACCGCGGCGAACCGGTTCATCGTCCACGAGTCCGTCGCCGACGAATTCGCCCAAAAGTTCGCCGCGAAAATGGGTGAGATGACCACCGCCCGGGGCACCGAACCGGAGTCCAAAGTGGGTCCGCTGATCGATGCCAAGAGCCGGGACAAAGTTCACGAGCTGGTGAGCGACGCCGTGGCCTCCGGCGCCAAGGCTGTCCTGGGCGGCGCCCCGGCCGAGGGCCCGGGCTACTTCTACCCGCCCACCATCCTCACCGGCGTCACCGAAGGCACGCGGATACTGTCCGAGGAAATCTTCGGCCCCGTCGCCCCGATCATCACCTTCGGCACCGAGGACGAAGCGGTCCGCCTGGCCAACAACACCGAGTACGGTCTGGTGGCGTACGTCTTCACGCGCGACCTGAACCGCGGCATCCGGATGGGCGAACGGCTCGAGACCGGCATGCTCGGCCTGAACGCCGGTGTCATCTCCAACGCCGCCGCACCGTTCGGCGGCGTGAAGCAGTCCGGGCTGGGACGTGAAGGCGGCCTCGAAGGCATCGAGGAATACCTCTACACCCAGTACATCGGCATCGCGGACCCCTACGCCGGCTGACCGGATCGTCCGCCGGCTGACAGGATTATCCTCCGGTCAGCCGCTTCCTCCACCGCCTGTAGGTAGCCGTTGCGGCGAGCCGCTATTGGCTACCACGCGGCCGGAACAAGCCGCCGCGCGCCCTCGACCAGGAGCGTGCGGCGGCTTTTGCCGTCCGGCGCGCCAGCCTGTTGAGCCCTCTGAACGGGGCAGCCAGGAGCCAGGCCCACCGGCCCAGAACCGACGGCGGGAGCCAGTAGGCACGGAGGCGTCGAGGGAGCGAGGCGTTGGCACGCAGGGACTGCTGCACCGCCGCGATGCGTGGGGCAATGGCCACGGTCCTGCCGCGGCCGGCTGTGTCCTGGACTGGCGGGCCGTAGTGCCGGCGTTCGAAGTCGGAGGTGAGGCTGCGGATGGCTTGGTGCGCGGCGTCGTCCATGCCGCCATGTTCGCCGAGCAGCGATGAATGGCGGAGCCGTGCGGAATACGTCCGGGCTGTTTCGCTCGAGTCCGGTGGCAGCCCGTAGTCGGTTCCGAGGTCACGGATTTCGGCCCACGCCAGCGGAATCACGTCCTCCCGCGCCCGGTCCTCGGTGCGGAGCCGCCCGGCACGCCGCCCCACCCGCACAAGCCGTGGCGAAGCTGCCAGCAGGACCAGGCCCAGCGCGGCGCCCGTGCCCAGCAGCCATGGCAGGAGCAGCTGCCCGAGGCCCCCTGCGCCGCCACCTGCACCGGGGAGGGGCGCGGCGGTGGCGCTTGGCGTGGGGGTCGGGGCGGTTGCGCCGGGAAGGAGGTCGTCGTTATTACCCAGCGAACCGGGGATGCCGGGTGTGCTGGTTTCCGTGGCGTACGCGGGTATAACACCACGCGACGGCGTGGGTTCGAAGGGCACCCACCCCAATCCCTGGAAGTAGAGCTCGGGCCAGGCGTGGGCGTCCCGGGCGTCCACCTCATACTCCGGCAGCGCACCTTGCCCGGCCACTGAAACCGTGGAACCAGTGCTTCGGCCCGGCGCGTAGCCAACCGCGATGCGGCTGGGGATACCTTCCAGCCGGGCCATCACGGCCATCGCGGACGAGTAATGGATGCAGTATCCGCTCTTCTGGGTCAGGAAATCGGCCAGCACCGAAAGCCCGTTACCGTCGTAGCCGCCCTGGACAGGTGACTGGAGCGAGTAGGTGAACTCCCCTGAGCGAAGGTATTTCTGGATGGCCATGGCCTTGGCGAATGGTGTGTCACTCGAAGCTGTCACCGTGTCAGCCGTGCTGCGGACGATGTCCGGGACGTTGCCGGGAACCCTGGTGAAGTCAGCAGGGATTCCCTGCACGGCCTGCGACGACTGTTGAAGGAGGGTGGCCGTGAGCTTAGGCGCCGTGGACACCACAATGTATTGCTGTGCCCGCGTGTTGGTGTTGGAACCCTTGACGGCCAGGGTGGCCGGGTCCCATGTCCAGGCGCCATTGAGCCCGCGGATTGTTTCCGGCGCGTACGGCAAAGGCAGGTACGGGCTGGTGAACGTGCCCGTAACCACGGCAGTCACCTGGCGGACCTGCTCCTGGGCGACGATCTCGTAGCCCGTCTCAAGCTGTCCGGCCACGGGGCGCCGCTCTGCGTCGCGGTCATCAGGTCCCCAGGATTCGCCGTCGAAATTGTCAACAGTGACGGACCGCAGATACAGCGGCCCGGCCGCGTTGGTGGCATAGGTGATCCGCCCGCTTCCGGCCGGTGCCCGCAGGCTGTTTCCCAAGGTAATCATGGGGTTCAAGCCGGTCCCGGCGCCCCACGGGTTCAGCCGGGAGCCCTGCGGAAACGTGCCGTGGTCGAATCCCGGGATGACCGCCGGCACGGCCAGGGTTGCCACCAGTGCCACGGTTCCGGTCAGCACGGCCCGCCGGAACTGGCCGAGATTCCGGCCGCTGTCGGCCGCAGTGCGGGAATCCGGTGCAAACCACTGGCTGCACGCGAGGATCAGGAGGTACCCGGCCACCGTGGCAGTGAAGCCCAAAACCCCCACGCTTTGGGGCTTCACGGTGGCGGGGACTACCAGGATGGCCAGCAGGCCCAGCCCGGTTGTTGCCGGCATGCCAAGCGGCACGGCCAGCGCATCGATGAGGATGACTGTCAGGCCCAGGGCGGCGCAGCTGACCATAACGATTCCGGCGTTCGGAGCCACCGGGGCACTTTCCGCAAGTACCGTCTCGCTCGCCCGGCGGACGAACCTGTCCACTTCAGCCAAGGTTGCCCCGGACGGGATGAAACCGGCAATGCCCGTGCTCCGGAAGAACGTCAGGGTGAGAATCGCGATCAGGGAGGCAAAGCCGCCTGCCGCCACCACGAGAGGCTGCGCGCGCAGCGCGCGGAGCGTGGCGATGGTCAGGCAGACCACCACCACCGTGGTCAGGATGGGCAAGTACCAGGCCCAACCCCGCAGAACACCGTTGAGGGAAATCGCGGCGCCGGCCACGGACAGGGCAACGGCACCGGCCATGGCCCAGGGGTACGCCCCGACCCGCGTCCGTGCCGGGGCCTGGCCCGGGGCACCTGTGGCTGCCTGCCTGCGGGACGCGTTGCGTTCCGGTGCCAGCGTCACCGCCCCACCCCCGCTCCGCGGCGTACGTCTGCCGCTGCCGTGGCCGGCGCGGCACCACCATGGTCGAAGTGGGTCCAGGCGTCCGGGACCGGAACCGAGGCTGGCACCGCCACTGCCCGCCAGCCGCCCCGGCGGAGGGCCTCCAAAGAGTCCTCGGAATCCGCGGGCCTCTCGGAAACGATTATGGCGAAGGCGTTCGCGCCGTAACCTGCCGCTGGAGCGAGGGCTCTGGCCTCGCTCGGAGAGATCCTGCCGAGCACGGCAATAAGGGGTCCCCGCATCCGGTGGGCCGAGAGTTTGTCCATCAGGTGATCGTCGAAAACGGCCGGTCCGGCATCCTGGCCACCGTGGTCCCGGGCAGCGTGGTGCGGACCGGATAGCTGGATGGCGGCGAGGCTTTCGGCGATCGACTGGAGCCCGGACACTCCGCTGAACTCTTCCGCTTCCGGTTCCGGTGCGGACGGGGAGCGGAGGAACGCGGGTTCGCCGCGGGGGTCCAGGAGGCGGAGGGCGTAGTTCCGCTCCGAGAGGTGTGTGCAGATGGAGATCGCGGCCACCACGGCCCACTCGAACGTGCCGCTGGTGATCATATCGTGGCCGTCCACGGCCGCATTGCCCCCGAAACCGGAGCCGGGCCCGCCGGAAAACGCCGCGAACCGTTGGTCCAGGATGATGGTGGCCTCCGGCGTCGTGACGGATTCCTCCTGGCGCACCATCAGGGCGCCGTGGTGGGCGGTGGCTGCCCAGTGCACCCGGCGCATGGGATCGCCCGGGCGGTACTCGCGGGTCATGACGTCGTCGTCGCTGGGGTTGGCGCGGGTACGGGTTGCTGTGATGCCGTCGTTGCCGCGGGCCCCCGCGAGGCCCGTCACGGGAAGCTCGACGGCGGCGGGCGTCACGGTGAGCGTGTCGCCGTCGTCAATTGACCGCCGGTGCAGGGACAACCCGAACGGATCAGTGAACTCGGCGGTTACCGGGCCGATCAGGTACTGTCCGCGTTTGGTGGAGCGCAAATGGTATTCGTACCTGCTGGTCCCGCCCTTGGCTGAGCGGGCCGGGAAATGGAAAGCCGGGGACTCGCCGAACCGCGGCGGCAGCCGTTCCTCCATGATCGCCCGGCCGCCACCGAAACCGGTCCGCGCCACGGCTAGCCGCACTGTGGTGGCGGCGGAGGTCTCCACAGGGGAAGGGTTGAACTCGCGGTAAACCTGGAACCGGGGCTTGAGCAGCCGGATCCCGGCCAGCGAAACCAGGGGAAGGACGATGAGCAGGACACTCAGGCTCAGCAGGTCCCGCCGCCCCATGAACTGCGCAGACAGCAGGCACACGGCGCCGGCGGCCAGGAGCCCCCAGCCACGCTGGCTGAACAGGTGCCGGGGTAGTCGGTCACGCAGCGCCATGTGACAGCCCTGCCTAGTGGTTCCGGCGCAATCCGGCCGGCGGGGCCGATGACCGGGCCGGGTTGTTCACCGGGTCCTGGTTCACCGGGAGCCGGGAGAGGATGCCCCGGATGACGCTGTGCGGGGTCTCGCCGGCGCCGGCCGCCTTGCGGTCCAGGATGATCCGGTGGAGCAGCACGGATTCCGCCACGCTGACGACGTCGTCTGGCAGCACAAAATCACGGCCGTCCAGCGCCGCCGTGGCCTTCGCGGCCCGGAGCAGCTGGAGCATGGAGCGTGGGCTG
Source organism: Pseudarthrobacter cellobiosi (assembly GCF_023913815.1). NCBI lineage: Bacteria > Bacillati > Actinomycetota > Actinomycetes > Micrococcales > Micrococcaceae > Pseudarthrobacter > Pseudarthrobacter cellobiosi. Next base: position 94,554 of record NZ_JAMXBK010000022.1, on the reverse strand, counting down.
GCGCCCAGCCGGAGCAGGGGGCTTTCGCGCGTTGCGCGGCCTACTGAGACGGTGTATTCCTTGAGGGCCTGGGAGACGTAAACCTGTTGGACCGTGGCGATCATCGCTGCGACGTCCGCCGCGGTGACCACAGCGGAGACCTTGGCCAACGGGGAGGTTGCCTGATGGGTCTCCAGCATTTCGATCTCGGAGTCCTTGTCCGGATAGCCCATGGAAATCCGCGCCATAAAACGGTCGCGCTGGGCCTCGGGGAGTGGATAGGTGCCTTCCATCTCGATCGGGTTCTGGGTGGCCACCACCATGAAGGGTTCGTCGAGTTTGTACGAGTCCCCGTCCACGGTCACCTGGTGTTCCTCCATACACTCCAGGAGGGCGGATTGGGTCTTGGCGGACGCGCGGTTGATTTCATCGCCAATAACGATGTTGGCGAAGACGGCACCCGGGCGGAACTCGAACAGCCGCGACGCCTGGTTATAGATGGACACGCCCGTCACATCCGAGGGCAGCAGATCAGGAGTGAACTGGATGCGGCTGACCGTGCAGTCAATGCTCCGGGCGAGGGTTTTGGCCAGGAGGGTCTTGCCCACACCTGGCACGTCCTCCAGGAGCAGATGGCCCTGGGCCAGCAACACCGTCAGGGCAAGCCTGGCCGCATCCGACTTTCCGTCAATGACGGTGTTGATCGAGGCGAGGATCCGCTGGCTGGCCGCGTGGAATGCTTCCGCGTCCATGGCTGCTGCCTTGTGACCGTTGAGATGGCCCGCCTGCTCCGTCACGGCGGTAAAGTTCCGGCTGGCAGGGGTTACCGCGTTGACGGCGGTGCGGCGGTGGGAGTCCATCTGCAACCTTTCAGCCCGGGGATCACCCGGAACGGGACAGCAGGCCTGCCTTCGCCCGGCGGTGGGCGTTCGCATCTGTTCGTACCAGCCTACTAACACAACTGCCCTGGCTGACAGAGAGTTCCGGGAATTCTGCCGGATCCGCCGCCGCTAGGCTTGAGGAATGTGCAATTCGCTGATTCCCGCCGCTTACCGTGCCGCCGGGGTGGACTCTGCAGATGCCGGCCGGCAGGCGCGGCCGGACTATCCGCCGGCGCCGGAGCCGCTGCCCGTCCCTGTGATGGACAACCATACGCACCTGGATTTCCCCGACGGCGAGAGCCCGGTGGGCATCGCCGCGGCGTTGGATGCGGCCCAGGCCGTCGGAGTGCAGGGGGCCGTCCAGGTGGGCTGCGATCTGGAGTCTTCCCGGTTCACGGTCCGCGCCGTTGACCTGGACAGCAGGTTGCTGGGGGCAGTGGCACTGCACCCCAACGACGCCCCGGACTATGCCAGACGCGGCGAGCTGGAGGATGCGCTGGCGGAGATTGAGCAACTGGCCGCCCACCCCCGGATCCGGGCCATCGGCGAGACCGGCCTTGATTTCTTCCGCACCGAAGGGGAAGGCCTGGCCCACCAGCGCTATTCGTTCCGGCGGCATATCGATATCGCCAAGCGCCTGGACCTGACGCTGCAGATCCATGACCGCGACGCGCACGAGGACGTGGTGCAGGTCCTGCGCGAGGAGGGGGCTCCGGAGCGGGTGGTGTTTCATTGCTTCTCGGGTGATGAGGCGCTCGCCAGGATCTGCAATGCCGCGGGCTGGAACATGTCCTTTGCCGGCACGCTGACCTTTAAAAATGCGGCTAACCTCCGCGCCGCGCTGGCGGTGGCAGACCCGGACCTGGTGCTGGTGGAAACGGATGCCCCGTTCCTGACTCCGCATCCGCACCGCGGCCGTCCCAACGCCAGTTATGTGGTGCCGTACACCGTCCGCGCCATGGCCGAATTGACAGGAACTGAGCTCGCGGAGCTCTGCACCCGGATTAGCGAGAATACCGTGCGGGCGTACGGATCGTGGGACTGATCTGGGCCTCGTCGCATTGCTTGGCCAACATACCTCGTATGTAAATTTCTTGGCTGCTTTATAACGCTACGGTTACAGTGGAGAACTATTAGCCGGGGTCGGGGAAGGCCTTCGGATAATTTCACTTCATTCGCAGCAGGACCAAGCAGGGCTTTGATGCCCTCTGCCTGCCGAGCGGAGTGTGGCGGCGCAACGGTGCCCGGAGCTTGTCCCCAGGGTCATGCGCCGGCTATTTCACTGCGTTTTTCCCCGTGCCCGGATGGATCTAAAGTTACGGGCAATCGTGGTCAAGCTCTTCACAACGGACGGCAAGTTCAGTTATATCAAGGTGGGCACCCAACTGGTGCTGCTGTGTGCGCTGGTATTGGGCCTCGTGGCCTTCGTCGGAAATAACAAAACCGTTACCCTCAACGTCGACGGAAAAGTGACTTCGGTCCAGTCCTTCGGCGGCACCGTGGGCCAGGTCGTAAAAAGCGCCAACGTAGAACTGAAACCGGCTGACCGCGTCTCGCCCTCGGCGGACGCCAAAGTGGAGAACGGCACCGTGATCAACGTCAACATGGCCAAGGCCGTGAAGGTCAGCCTGGACGGCTCTGAAAAAACCATCAACACCACGGCGCCGGATGTTGCGGGCCTCGTCACCGAACTCGGAGTGGCCAGCTCCTCCTCCGTGTCCGTCCCGAAGGACGCCCAGCTCGCTGTGGCCGGATCGTTTGTCTCCATCTCCACGCCCAAGACCGTCAGCATCGTTGCCGATGGCAAGGCCTCCACGGCCACCACCACCGCGGGGACCGTCGCCCAGGTGCTGGAGGACGCCGGCATCACCCTCGGCGTCGACGACCGCACCTCCCAGCCGGGCAACGCGCACGTGGTCAACAACATGGTGGTTAAGGTCTCCCGGGTGGATACCAGCCAGACCGCGGCCACCACTGAAGATGTTGCTTTCGACAGTATGACCACTGAGAGCGCTGAGCTTCTCAAGGGCGAGAAAGAGGTCACCCAGGCCGGCGTGGCCGGCAAGGTGGATAAGAGCTACAAACTGGTGATGGTTGACGGCCGTGAAGCCTCGCGGACGCTGGTCTCCGAAACTGTTTCCGTCCAGCCCGTGACGGAAAAGGTCACGGTAGGCACCAAGGCAAAGCCCGCAGCCGCCGCCGGAACGAACACCGGCGCCTCGGCCCCGGCCATGATGAACGAGGCCATGTGGGACAAGATCGCCCAGTGTGAGTCCACCGGAAACTGGTCCATCAACTCGGGCAACGGCTACTACGGCGGCCTCCAGTTCGACATCCGGACCTGGATCGGCTCCGGCGGCGGCGCCTACGCCCCCAACGCCAGCCTCGCCACCAAGGCACAGCAGATCGACATCGCCAACCGCGTGTACGCACAGCGTGGCCTGCAGCCGTGGGGCTGTGGCTGGGCCGCTACGAGCTAGGCACCAATGAGCACCTGCGCTGGCGGCAGCTGACCACAGCCGCCAGGCAATCAGAAGACAGCGGCCGGCCCCGGATTGTCCCGGGGCCGGCCGCTGCCGTTAAGCGGAAACATACACCGCGTAACACGCACGATGCGCGCGGAAAGCGGATGGCCCGTCACGGCGGCCGGGATAGGATACCTAGGTGACTGAACCGACTGCCGCCGCGCCCGCACCCCTCTTCGGTGCTTCCGACATACGCCGGCTGGCGGAAGAAATCGGTATCCGGCCCACCAAGACACTGGGACAGAACTTCGTCATCGATGGCAACACGATCCGCCGGATCGTCTCCGTTGCCAACATCGGGCCAACCGAGACGGTGCTGGAAGTCGGGCCCGGCCTTGGTTCCCTCACGCTGGGCCTGCTGGACGCCGCGCAGACGGTGGTCGCCGTCGAAATTGATCCGGTCCTGGCGGCAAAGCTGCCGGAAACCGTCAAAGCATGGCGGCCGGACGCGGCGGGCGCTTTCCACCTGGTCCAGGCGGACGCCATGAAGGTCACATCGCTTCCCGTTGTGCCCACCGCCATTGTGGCGAACCTGCCCTACAACGTGGCGGTGCCGGTGGTCCTGCACCTGCTCCAGCATTTCCCCAGCCTGCAGCACGGTCTGGTGATGGTCCAGGACGAGGTGGCTGACCGGCTTGCCGCGGGGCCAGGATCAAAGACCTACGGGGTGCCCTCGGTCAAGGCGGCCTGGTACAGCAGCATGCGCAAGGCCGGGGTGATCGGCATGAATGTCTTCTGGCCTGCGCCGAAGATCCAATCCGGGCTCGTGGCCTTCACCCGGCGGGAACCGCCTGAAACAACCGCCACCCGTGAGCAGGTGTTCGCCGTGATCGACGCCGCCTTCGCCCAGCGCCGGAAGACGCTGCGGGCCGCCCTGGCCGGCTGGGCCGGCGGCGCAGCCGAGGCCGAGCGCTGCCTCATCGCCGCCGGAGTGGCTCCATCGGCCCGGGGCGAAGTCATCGACATCCACGCCTTCGCCCGGATTGCCGAAGCCCGCGAGGCCGGGGCGTGAAGGCAGCCGCCGGGAAGTTTCCCGCACGGACGGTCCGTGTGAAGGCGCCCGGCAAGGTCAATGTTTCCCTGGACGTGGGACCCTTGCGCGCTGACGGCTACCATTCAGTTGCCAGCGTGTACCTGGCCGTTTCCCTCTATGAGGAAGTGGCTGCCACCAGCACGGAGATGCCGGGGATCACCGTCAGCATCAGTCCTGACAGCACCTTGGACTTGGACGGCGTGGATATTCCGCTGGACGAGAAGAACCTGGCCTACAAGGCCGCAGCCATCATGGCCGATGTCTCCGAGCATTCCACCGGCGTGCACCTTGAAATCACCAAGCGGGTCCCCGTGGCCGGGGGCATGGGCGGAGGCTCGGCCGATGCCGCAGCCACCCTGCTGGCCTGCGACGCGCTCTGGAACAGCGGGCTGTCGCGGGATGAGTTGGCACATCTGGCCGCCGAATTGGGTGCCGACGTCCCGTTCTCCCTCCTCGGCGGAACCGCCGTCGGGCTTGGCGTTGGCGACGACCTTTCGCCGGCACTGGCCAAAGCCCAAACGGACTGGGTCCTCGTGGCGGCGGACTATGGGCTGCCCACCCCCGAGGTCTTCCGCACCCTGGACCGGCTCCGGGAGGCAGAAGGACTGGACGTTGCCGAGCCCACGGCCGTGGATCCCAAGATCCTGCAGGCGCTGCGGAGCGGTGACGCCGATGCCCTGAGCCGGGTCCTGGTGAACGATCTGCAGCGGGCCTCCATTGAACTTTCCCCCGCGCTCCGCGATACGCTGGGACGAGGTGAAGCGCTCGGCGCCCTGGCCGGAATCGTATCCGGTTCCGGACCCACCGTGGCGCTGTTGACCCACAATCCCGCCGCAGCCGAAAACCTGGCGGAGGACCTGCGGCACTATGGGCTGACGGCATTCCCTGTCCACGGGCCCGTGCACGGCGCGCGCATCATCTCCGATACTCTCCTTTAAGAGTCCCCTTCCTTACTGAGCAGCAGAAAGCAGTCCCTCTTGGCACACCTTCTTGGCGGCGAAAACCTTACGGTTTCGTACGCAACGCGCACCGTCCTGGACGGCATCACCCTCGGACTCGAGGAAGGTGACAGGATCGGCATGGTGGGCCGGAACGGCGACGGCAAGTCCACGCTGATGCGCCTGCTGGCCATGCGCTCCACCCCGGACTCGGGCCGGGTGACCAAGCGCAGCGAAGTCAACATCGGCTACCTGGACCAGAGCGACGTGCTCGACGGCGACCTCACGGTGGGCGCTGCGATCGTCGGCGACCAGGCCGACTATGAATGGGCCCGCAACCCCCAGATCCGCGAAGTCATGGGCGGCCTGGTGTCCGACGTCGACTGGCATGCCAACGTCCACGCCCTCTCCGGCGGGCAGAAGCGGCGGGTGGCGCTGGCCAAGCTGCTGATCGAGGACCATGACGTCATCATGCTCGACGAACCGACCAACCACCTCGACGTCGAAGGTGTCGCCTGGCTGTCCCGGCACCTGAAGACCCGGTGGCGGGCCAACCAGGGCGCCTTCCTGGTGGTCACCCACGACCGCTGGTTCCTGGACGAAGTCTGCACCAAGACCTGGGAAATCCACGACGGCATCATGGACCCGTTCGACGGCGGCTACGCGGCCTACGTGCTGGCCCGTGCCGAACGTGACCGCGCGGCGAATGTTATGGAAGGCAAGCGCCAGATGCTCGTGAAAAAGGAACTCGCCTGGCTGCGCCGCGGCGCTCCGGCCCGCACGGCCAAGCCGAAATTCCGCATCGAGGCCGCGAACGCCCTCATCGCCGACGTCCCCGAGCCGCGTGACTCCACAGCCCTGAGCAAGATGGCCACCGCCCGGCTCGGCAAGGACGTCCTGGACCTTGAGAACGTCACGCTCGACTTCCTCGGCGGCGACCCCGGACAGAAACTCTTCGACAACATCACCCTGCGGCTTGCCCCCGGTGAGCGGCTGGGCCTGGTGGGCGTCAACGGCGCCGGCAAGACCACCCTATTGAAACTCCTCAACGGCCAAATTGAGCCGTCATCCGGCAAGGTCAAGCGCGGCAAGACCGTGGTCACCGCCGTGCTGACCCAGGAGGTCAAAGAGCTCGACGACGTCTCGGACCTGCGCGTGATTGAAGTCATTGAGCGCGAAAAGCGGTCCTTCAACGTGGGCGGCAAGGAATTCACGGCGGGCCAGCTCGTGGAGCAGCTCGGCTTCACCAACGAGAAGCAGTGGACCCCGGTCCGGGACCTCTCCGGTGGTGAGCGCCGGCGCCTCCAGCTCCTGCGCCTGCTGGTGGGGGAGCCGAACGTGCTGATGCTCGATGAGCCCACCAACGACCTCGACACCGACACCCTCGCCGCCGTCGAAGACGTACTCGACGGCTGGCCGGGCACGCTCGTTGTGGTCAGCCACGACCGCTACCTGCTGGAGCGCGTCACCGACCACCAGATGGCCCTGCTGGGCGACGGCAAGATCCGCGCCCTGCCGCGCGGCGTGGACCAGTACCTCGAACTGCGCGAATCCGCCCTGGCCGGCTCCACGATCACCGGCGGCGGCAACCCCGTCACCGGTCCGAGCGGCAGCTCCGCCCCCGCAGCCTCCGGTTCCTCCGAAGCCGAAAAGCGCGACGCCCGGAAGGCCAAAAACCGGATCGAGCGCCAGCTGGGCAAACTGGAACAGCAAGAAAAGAAGATTCACGACCAGATGGTCAAGAGCACCGCAGCATCCGACTTCGACGCCCTCGCCGACCAGAACAAAAAACTCAAGGACCTCGCCACCGACCGCGAAGCCCTCGAACTCGAATGGATGGAAGCCCTGGAAGTCCTCGGCGAGTAGCCCTTCTGCTTGGTAGGACGGGTGTGGTTTGGGTGCCGCAGCCGGTCCTTCCGCGTCCGTGCGGCTTGGGTACCGCAGTCGGCCCTTCGACGTCGCTTAGACACGACGCAAAGGGGCCACTCGCTCGCTGAGCGAGCTTCCGTCCCGATGCGCCGCGATGCGCTCCTTTTCGAAGGACCGTCTCCGGCGAGCGGAAGTCACCTACCCGATGGACCGCCTCCCGACAAAGCACCTCACCTCCCTCCGTGGAACAGCAGGCACCCGAGCGGAACGTTCGGCAGGGGGTACTCGTGGAGGGCGCCCGAACAGACGTGTCGGCTGTAGCGGCGCGGCGGAGATCGCCGAACGGAACTTTCGGCAATAGCGGGGCGGGGGACCTTCGCGTAGTCGCGCATCGCGGGCCATCGGGCACACAAGGTCGCTCAGCGACCGTTGGGCCCCTATGGCTCGTGTCTAAGCGACGGCGAAGGGCTCCTGCGCCGCGTAGGTGACCACGAGCGCACGCAACCCCGGGACACTTCGCTCGCGCAGGGGCTTAAGTGTCCGTTCGCGCTGAATCTTCGGTGCGGAGCTCGGGGTCTTTTTGGAGGCCTGTGAGGCCGTTCCAGGCGAGGTTGACCAGGTGCGCGGCTACGGTGTGTTTGTCGGGCTGGCGGCTGTCCTGCCACCATTGGCCGGTCATTGCCACCATGCCCACGAGCATCTGCGCGTACATGGCGCCGTCCTGGGCGCTGAAGCCGCGGCGGTGGAATTCGTCGGACAGGATGTGTTCCACGCGGGCGGTGACCTGGGACAGCAGGGTGGAGAAGGCGCCTTCGGGCTGCGACGGCGGGGCGTCCCGCATCAGGATCCGGAAGCCCTCCGCGCGGTCCTCGATGTAGGTGAGGAGGGCCAGGGCGGCGCGTTCCACCAGGACCCGTGGTTTGCCTTCTTCGGTCAGGGCAGCGGTGATCGAGTCCAGCAGGATGTGGAACTCGAAGTCCACCACCTGCGTGTAGAGGCCCTCTTTGGAGCCGAAATGTTCGTAGATCACGGGCTTGGAAACACCGGCACAGGCCGCAATTTCCTCAATGGTGGTCCCGTCGAGCCCGCGCGCGGCAAAAAGGCCACGGCCGACGTCGATCAGCTGGCTGCGCCGCTGTACGCCTGTCATCCGTGTCCGGGGTGGGTTATTGCTCACATTTCCATCATGCCCTAGCACGCTGAAACAGTTGGAACCCGTGGTGGGACAGAGGCCTGGCTGCCGTGATTCCCGCCAATGTCGCGGGCTGCCCTGAAGCCATGGCAAAATAAATACTTGTGCCTTGGCCTTTGCGCCTGTGGCATGGTCCGCCCTGGTGTAATGGCAGCACCCCGGCCTTTGGAGCCGTGGAGTATAGGTTCGAATCCTATGGGCGGAACTGCTGTGCGAAGACCGTCCAGTAGGATGAACTCGGTGCCCCGCCGTGGATTTTGGCCGGACAGGCACCGCGCCCAGCGCAACGCGCAACCAAGCAAGGAGAACCCGTACGTGATCCCCGAGACTACCGGCCCAGCCGCCGTCATTGTTCTGGCAGCAGGCGCCGGTACCCGGATGAAATCCCGTACGCCGAAGATCCTGCACGAAATCGGCGGCCGGTCCATGGTGGGCCACGCCCTGCTGGCAGCCCGCAGCATTAACCCCGGACGGCTGGCCCTGGTGGTCCGACACGAGCGGGATCTGGTTGCCCGCCACCTGAAGGAGCTAGACCCCGAAGCCCTGATCGTGGACCAGGACGACGTCCCCGGCACCGGCCGCGCCGTTGAGGTGGCAGTGCAGGCACTGGACGCCCAGGAAAAACTCGCAGGCACCGTAGTAGTTACTTACGGCGATGTTCCGCTCCTGACCGGCAGCCTGTTGGCGGACCTGGTGGCCACACATGAGCGGGAGGCCAATGCCGTCACCGTGCTCACCGCGCTGCTGGATGATGCCACGGGCTACGGACGCATTCTCCGAGGTGATGACAGCTCCGTGACCGGCATCCGCGAGCACAAGGATGCAACGGAAACCGAACGCCTGATCCGCGAGGTCAATTCCGGGATCTACGCTTTCGACGCCGATGTCCTCCGTGACGCGCTGGTCCACATCACCACCGACAATTCGCAGGGTGAAAAGTACCTCACCGACGTGCTGGGCCTCGCGCGGCAGTCGGGCGGCCGGGTTGCCGCCGTGGTCACCGAAGACCGCTGGCAGGTGGAGGGCGCCAATGACCGTGTGCAGCTCTCCGCCCTCGGCGCGGAACTGAACCGCCGCACCGTTGAAGCCTGGATGCGCGCCGGCGTCACAGTGGTTGACCCCGCCACCACCTGGATCGATTCCGCCGTCGCCCTGGACGAGGACGTCCGCATCCTGCCGAACACGCAGCTGCACGGCGCCACCACCGTGGCGAGGGACGCCGTCGTCGGCCCCGACACCACCCTGACCGATGTCAGCATCGGCGAGCGCACCAAGGTGACCCGCACCCACGGTTCCGGTGCCGTGATCGGCGCGGACGCCGCCGTCGGCCCCTTCACGTACCTGCGTCCCGGCACAGTGCTCGGCGACACCGGCAAGATCGGTGCGTTCTACGAAACCAAAAACGTCACGATTGGCCGCGGCTCCAAACTTTCCCACCTCGGCTACGCCGGCGACGCCGAAATCGGCGAGGACACTAACATTGGCTGCGGCAACATCACGGCCAATTACGACGGCGAGAAGAAGCACCGCACGGTGATCGGCTCGGGCGTCCGCACAGGTTCCAACACAGTCTTTGTTGCACCGGTCACCGTGGGGGACGGTGCCTACAGCGGCGCCGGCGCGGTGATCCGCAAGGACGTCCCGGCAGGGGCGCTCGTCCTGTCCGTTGCAGCGCAGCGCAACGCCGAGGGCTGGGTTGTGGCCAACCGCCCCGGCTCACGCTCGGCGGAACTGGCGCAGGCGGCCACCTCAGATTCCTCACATACCCCAGCATCGACAGAAGAGGACCAGCGATAATGAGCGAAATTACGGCACGCGGCGAGAAGAAGCTGGTGCTTGCCGCTGGGCGGGCGCACCCCGAACTGGCGCGGGAAATCGCCAAGGAACTGGGTACCGAGCTGCTGCCCGTTGATGCCTACGACTTCGCCAACGGGGAGATTTACGTCCGCGCCGGCGAAAGCGTCCGGGGAACCGACGCGTTCGTCATCCAGGCCCACCCGGCTCCGTTGAACAACCACCTCATGGAACAGCTGATCATGATCGATTCGCTGAAGCGGGCTTCCGCCAAGCGCATTACCGTGGTATCCCCGTTCTACCCGTATGCGCGGCAGGACAAAAAGGGCCGCGGCCGCGAGCCCATTTCCGCCCGCCTGGTGGCGGACCTGTACAAGACCGCCGGCGCTGACCGCATCATGAGCGTTGACCTGCACACCTCGCAGATCCAGGGCTTCTTCGACGGGCCTGTGGACCACCTCATGGCCATCCCGCTCCTGGCCGATTACATCCGCACGCGTGTCGCCGCCGACAACGTCACCGTGGTGTCGCCGGACACCGGCCGGGTGCGCGTCGCGGAGCAGTGGGCCGAACGCCTGGGCGGAGCGCCGCTGGCGTTTGTCCACAAGAGCCGTGACCTCACCGTTCCCAACCAGGCCGTCTCCAAGACCGTTGTGGGCCAGATTGAGGGCCGGACCTGCGTCCTGATCGACGACATGATCGACACCGGCGGCACCATTTCCGGTGCAGTCCAGGTCCTGAAGAACGCCGGGGCCAAAGACGTCATCATCGCCGCGACGCACGCTGTCTTCTCCGAGCCCGCGGCACAGCGGCTGTCCGAGTCCGGCGCCCGCGAAGTGGTGGTCACCAATACGTTGCCCCTCACTGCGAATCAGCAGTTCCCGCAGTTGACGGTGCTGTCCATCGCACCGCTGATCGCCCGGGCCATCCGCGAAGTGTTCGACGACGGTTCGGTCACCAGCCTGTTCGACGGCAACGCTTGAATCTCCAAGCTTTTGGTGGTTGAGCCCGTCGAAACCCGACAGGCTCAACCACCGCAATCAGGCTCAATCACCGCCGTTTTCTGTAATTGGGTCCGGCGCTGGTAAGCTTTTTCACGATACCTTGGCGAGGGAGAGCATCCGGGAAACCGGTCTGCAGGTCTCCGTTATCGACTGGGTCTGAATCTCCCTTCTGGAAGGGCCGCCTCACGGCCGCCCGGCGTTGAAGGTCGTAACAGACCTCCGCCCTTGCTGAACACCTTTTAGTCTTCCGAGGAGATACACATGTCTGAGCAGAAGCTCGCAGCAGAAGTACGCACCGAATTCGGCAAGGGCTTCGCCCGCCGTGCGCGCATGGCCAACCTGATCCCCGCCGTCATCTACGGCCACGGCGCCGAGCCGATCCACATCACGCTTCCGGCCAAGGCCACCACGCTGGCAGTCCGCAAAGCCAACGCCCTCCTGTCCCTGGACGTCAACGGCGAAGAGCACCTGGCCCTGGTCAAGGACGTCCAGCGCGACCCCATCAAGCAGATCATCGAGCACATCGACCTGCTGACCGTCATCAAGGGCGAGAAAGTCACCGTGGACATCCCGGTTCACATCGTTGGCGAACTGGCTCCGGGCAGCGTCTTCAACCAGGAACTCACCGTCATCTCCCTTGAGGCCGAGGCAACCCACCTGCCCACCGCCATCGAGGTCGACATTGAAGGCCGCTCCGCCGGACAGCACATCCACGCTTCCGACCTGGTCCTGCCGAAGGGTTCGGTCCTGCTGGCCGACGCCGACGCACTGGTTGTCCACATCTCCGAGGCCACTGAGGTCTCTGAGGAAGAGGCACAGGCTGACTCCGCAGCCGCAGTCGCAGGCGAGTAATAACGGCACCGCTTTATTTGTGGCCGGGCCCTGTCGGGGTCCGGCCACAGCCATGTCCGGACCACCTTAGGATTGAATAATGACTGACACCTGGCTGATCGTTGGCCTCGGAAACCCCGGGGCCGAATACAAGGGCAACCGGCACAATGTCGGCCAGATGGTCCTGGACGAACTCGCGGGCCGGATGGGCGGCAAGTTCAAAACCCACAAGGCACGCGCCCAGGTGCTCGAAGGACGGCTGGGGATCGGCGGTCCCCGGGTGGTGCTGTCCAAGCCGATGAGCTATATGAACGTTTCCGGCGGCCCGGTGGCCGGCCTGGCAAATTTTTACGGCATTGATCCTGACCATGTTGTCGCGGTGCACGATGAGATTGATATTCCGTTCAACACCATAAAGCTGAAATGCGGCGGCGGTGAGGGCGGCCACAACGGCCTCAGGGACATGTCCAAGGCGCTGGCCACCAAGGATTACCTGCGGGTACGGGTGGGCGTGGGCCGCCCTCCAGGGCGGATGGACACTGCAGACTATGTCCTGCGCGATTTTGGCACTGCAGAGCGCAAGGACCTTCCGTTCCTGCTCGATGAGGCGGCTGATGCGGTGGAGATGCTGGTCAGGGAAGGACTGACTGCGGCCCAGCAGAAGTTCCATCCGGCTAGGTCAGACGTTCAGCAATAAAACTTAAAACCGCCTGTCCCTGTTTACCTGCGTGTGCCAAGGGGTAGTCTTCTTCCTAAGCGGGGGAGCGATGGGGCTTATCCCGCTTTAGTGGGATGTAGGGGACAAGTTCATGTCAATCGAGCCACTCAGCTGGGGACGTGGGTCACCGCTCAACGACCTTGAGCTGCGCACCGACACTGCTGGCGTATCAGAGCCGCAGCGATGGTCCGTGCCCGCGCGGAGCGCCAACCTCGAGGCGGTCCGTATCGCCCTGACCAGCCTCGACTCCCTGGGAGTCGTCATCACCGGCGGACGCGGTGTAGGTAAATCATCCTTGGCCAGGACAGCCGTCGCCGAGCTTGGCCCGGATATCTGGACGTTGCAGCTGCGCAGCGGACCGTCGTCCGGCACAACACCCTACGGTTGCCTGGCTTTCCTGCTGGCGCGTCTTCCCCAGGCGTACATGGGGTCGCCCACAGCCATCCTCCGTGGCATTACGTCCCTCATCAAAAGCGATGCCGCGGGGCGCCAGTGTGTCATCACCCTGGACACCGCCGGCAGCTTTGATGATATGAGCGCTGGCGTCCTGCTCAACATCCTCCTGACCGGGACCGCCCGCATGGTGGCCGTGGCACCCATGGTTAGTGATCTTCCGGCCGACTTCCACTGGCTCCTCAACGACCGCCGGCTCACCGAGGTCAGGCTGGACAACCTCAATGAGCTGCAGACCCGCCAGGTGCTGCTTTCCCTGCTGGGCCACCGCGTTTCGTCCTCCCTGGTCAGCACTTTCCACACCATGGTTGGCGGCAACCCCCTGCTCCTGAAAGCGCTTGTAACCGAGCAGCAGCATTCGGGGAACCTGGTTCTGTCGGACTCCGTCTGGACTCTTCGGGACAAGGTGGTGCTCGACGGCGCGGCCAGCCTCGACGACATCGTCCGGTCCCAGTGGACCCGGAAGTCTCCGGAGGAACGGGATGTCATCGAGATGCTTTCCTGCGCCCGCAGCGTGGAACTGTCAAGGCTGACCACCGTGTACGGTGCCGGTGTGGTGGCGGACATGGAGGATTCGGGCCTGCTGGAGATCGATGCTTCGGACAACCGATGGGTTTCACTGCGTGAAAAGTACCTCGGCGACGTTGTCCGCTCCTGGCTCAGCATCACTCGGCGAAGGGAACTGCGGAGCCTGCTCCTGGGCGGCAAGGAACCTGACCCTGCCACGATGACGGTGGAAGAACTGATGGCGTTCGGCGCCTGGACCCAGGAATGCGAGGCGGAGCTGAGTCCGGCCATGGCGCTGGCCGCTGCCGAGGCCGCAGTGCAGCTCTTTGACCCTCATTTTGCCCTCAAGTATGCCGACACGCTGAAGCGGAATGACCCTCAATGGGTGCCTGCCCAGCGGCAGAAAGCGGCAGCGTACCTGCTCATGGACCTCCCGGTGCAGGCCATGGCAGCACTGGACGATATTTCCCAGCCGCAGCTGGACAACCTGGACGTTGAGGAGTTCGCCCGGGTGGTCGCGGCCAAATCTCGGGTTATGGTCTGGCTCCCCGAACACACCGCCCGGGTGCCGGCGCTGCTGCAGACGGCACGGGAGCGGCTGGACGTGGAGCCAGGAATCGCGAAGGGCTGGCCGGAGCCGCTGGCTGCTGCGGCCAACCGGATCAGCCTCAGCGAATTCGAGTACCAGGCTTTCGTGGGGGACTACGCCTCCGCCTTGCCGGCACTGGAAGCCGCTGCGGACCCCGGGCAGAATCCGGACACCTGGTTCAGGATGAACTCAGCGGTGATCCTCATGAGCGCCCTGTCCATGGCCGGGCGGGAAATGGACGCCCTGAGCCTGATGAGGCAGCTGGGCGGGCAGATCTCGGACGCCGCCGAGATCGTGGGGCTGCGCGAGAGGTTCGCCGGCCGAGCGTACAACGTGCTCCTGATGGCAGGGCAATGGCGCCGGTGCATCGACCTTCTGGATCCGCCTTCCGCGCGCGAGTTCCACCGGCTCCCTTACCGGAGCGCCGCCGCGGAGCTCGCGGCCGGCATCGCTTACGTGTACTCGGGTCGCGGCGCCGTTGCCCTTGATTCGCTGCTCTCGGCCGCTGCCCAGCTGGAACTGCGGCCCGTCCAGAGCATGCTCCGCGCCGCCTACGCCGCCATCGCCTTCGCGTATGCGCAGATCGGCAATGCCGGGCAGTCCCGGAAGTATCTTGACAGGCTGCAGCGGACGGCAGGTGCCGCTGATCATGCCACCCGGAGCCGCACCGAATTCTGCGCTGATATGGCCGCCCGATGGCTGGGGGACAATGACGCGGCCACCCGTCTCAAGCAGTCAGCTCGCCGTGACATCGCAGCAGGCAGGTTCACCCTGGCCGGGATCAGCCTGCTCGGAGCCACGGTCAACGGCACGGAAGCGGACTTCCGGCTGATGGAACAAGTGGCCGGGCATCGCCAGGGCCCCTTGGCGGAAATTTCGCGGCTGATCGCCGTGGGCAGCCGCACCCGCGACGCCAAAACGTTGCTTGCCGGCGGGGAACTGGCGGCCACCCTGGAACTGGATGCCGTTGAGGCCCGGTGCATGGCGCTGGCCGTTGACTACGCCCGGCAGGCCGGTGACTCGGTCTCCGCCAGGACTGCACAGGCCCGGCTGGACATCCTCGCAGCCACCGTGGCAAGCCTGCCGATCGTGCCGAGCAGCGGCAGCCCGCTGCTGACCGCCAGGGAGCGGCAGATCGCGCGGCTGGCCGGCCGGGGCGCGTCCAACCGTGACATTGCTGTGGAGATGGGCGTGTCCGTGCGCACTGTGGAAGGCCACCTTTACCAGGTTTTTACCAAGCTCGGAGTGACGTCCAGGGGTGATCTGACTGGACTCGTCTAACGGCCACGCTGCCAAACCGGGAACGCCATATCGACTGCTCACTGGCCGGCGTGAACCGCTGGACCGGATCTGCAACATCATTCGCAGCCGCACGAGCCAGGCCGTGTTCCTCATGGCGGGCCCGGGCATCGGGAAGTCAACTCTGACCGAGGCCATCACCGAGCGGCTTTCCCAGGAGATGATCATTGTTCAGATCCATGGAAGTTCGTCGCTGTCCGGCGTTCCCTTTGGAGTTTTGGCGCCCTACACGGCGGAGCTGACGGCCGAAGACTCCGTGTCTCCGGTGGCTGTGCTGCGGTCCGTGTGGAGGTACTTTGAGAAGCTGAAAGCCGGCAAGGATACCCCGTTGCTTCTGGTGATGGATGACGCCCATCACCTGGACGAGGCAACGGCCAGCATCGTGGCTGACATGATCTCCGCCGGCTGGGCCACCGTGCTTGCTGCCGGCAGGCCGCGGCCCGGGCTGCCCCAGCCGCTCGCGCAACTCTGGTATGACGGCCTGGCTGACCGTGTGGATCTCCGTCCCATGAACCGGGAGCAGATCGAGGAAGTCCTCTCACACGCACTTGATGGTACAGTCCCGTCCGGAACCATCGACACTATCTGGAGCACGTCAGGCGGAAATCCGCGGATTCTTGACGCCTTGCTGCACGATGCCGCAGAGCGGGGCGAACTCGCAAAGCGGAACGGGATCTGGATGCTGCTGGGCCCCTTGCCTGCCGACGGACCCAGGCTCACCGAGGTGGTGGTGAAGGACATGCTCCGGCGCAGCCCGGAAGAGCAGGAAGTACTGAAACTTGTCGCCCTCGCCGGGCCCGTGAGCCGGAAGGTGATCGAGGACATTTTTGGCGCCGAAGTGGTGCGCACGCTGCTGGACCAGCAGATGATGGTGGAAAGTTCCGGCGTCCCAGCCGATCTCCGGATCTGGAACTCCGTGTTCGGTGAGGCGCTCCGCACCAGTATCTCGGTGTCCCGGAGCCTGCAGCTGCTTGAAAAGATCCGGGATCAGCTGGGAACCGCTCCCGAAGGGTCAGAAGGCAGCATGAGGGCCGTGGAATGGGCCCTCGAATGTGGATTGAAAATATCCGATCCCGAATTGCTTGAAGCGGCCGGCACCGCCTTGGTCCACTCCCGGAACCGGAGCAGCCGGACGATGGCGGCGAAGGTCGCGGACCCGGACCTCGTGCCGCAAGCACAGGCTGTCCAGGCACGGGCCTTGTTCAATGAAGGCGACTTTGTGGGTGCGGCCAAGCTCCTGGACGGATGCTGGCTGCAGCTGGGGAACGGCGCCCGGGCTGTTCCGGTCCTGATGCTCAGGGCCATGGCCCACCAGGCACTGGGAACGCCGCTGTCAGTATTCGCAGCCGATTCCCGCGAAGCGCTTCAGCGTTCAGGCGCCATGACGGCTTGCCCGGATGCTGTGCCGCCGAATTCCCAAGCGACAGCCGGTGCGACGGCCGGGCCCTGGCAGGAGCGCTTATTCCGTCTTTTGGAACTTTGCGAGGCAGGCAACCACCAGGCCTTGGAGGCCGAGGTCCAGGAACTTCGGAGCAGCCGCGCCGGCGATGCCACGGACGACGCCCTGCGTGCTGTGGGCCTGGCGCTGCTGGCCCATTCGCTCGCCTCGGCCGGACGTGCCGTCCAGGGGCTGGATACCGCATTGCTGGCAGTCTCGGAACTTCCCTCCCTGCAGGGTGGCGTGTTCTTCTTCAATGAATTTGTCCTTGGCCGCCTGGTGGCAGATTACCTGGCCATGGGGGAGTGGGACTTGGCGGAAGGGGAGTTGGCGAACTATGCTGCCGGACAGCCGCGGGGTGTCGCATATTTCGGCGGCAGCCTCGAGGTGCTCCGTGGCTACTCGCTGCTGCGGCAGGGGCGGATGGAACGCGCCTACCAAACGCTGTTGCCGGCGGTGGAGACCTTGAGGCTCAACGATCCGCTGCAGATGTTCCGGTTTGGTTCCGGGCTGGCGTTTTATGTAGCGGCGAGACTCGGTGACGCCGCCCAGGCCGGCCGGCTTGAGCTGGATTACAAGGATTCACCGCAGGGCTCCACCGGCTACGGACTCCTTGCAAAGGCGTACGCCGCAGCAGCATCCGAGTATGTGGCGCATGACGGAAAAGGCTTGGCGTCCCTCCACACACTGGCCACCACGCCCGAGGTGACCACCCGGGCCGGGACACTCCTGGAACTCTTGGCTCTCTGCTGGGACCTGGGCGATCATTCCGTGATCCCTTTGGTCCACTCACTGGCGGGGAGCGTTGAAGGCCGCTGGGCCGCGGCAATGTTCACCTTGGCGGGGCATTGGGAGTCCGCGGACGCAGATTCCATCATGGAAACGGCAGCCATGCTTGAAGGCGCGGGATTCGTGAACCTTGCGCGGGAAGCCTACGCGCGGTCGAGCACCGTCCTGGAGAGCTCCGGCGAGCGTCGGCGGGCCCGTCAGGCGGTGGCCCTGCGGGAGAAGTGTGACCACGAACTGGGCGAGCGGTTCCGGGAAGGCCACTTCATCGCCGCAGCACCCAGCGTGCACCTCACCCGCCGGGAACAGGACATCGTAGAGCTCGCTGTGCAAGGTCTCACCGACCGGGAGATCGCACAAAGGCTCATGGTGTCCGTGCGTACTGTGGAGGGCCACCTTTACCGGACGTACGTCAAACTCGGCGTGCGGAGCCGCGACGAACTGGCTTCAGCCCTTCCGCACTAGGCCTGCCTGCGGTCGCCCTGCCTGCGGTCGCCCTGAGTACGGTCGCCCTGAGTACGGTCGCCCTGAGTACGGACGCCCTGAGTACGGACGCCATGCGTCCGGGACCCTGCATACGGACGCCATGCGTCCGGGACCCTGCGTACGGACGTCCGGAAACGCGTAGCCCTGGCCCAAAAAAGTAGAGTACTGCCTACTCGTGTGCTGAGCTTCAGCATGCGATTGACTTAGTGCGGCAGGAAAACACGGAGCCAAAACCGCGGTCCGGCCAACGGACTTTCAGGCCTCTTTTTGAAGCAAATTTCCGGCCCCTGGGGCTGGATCGAAGCGGGGCCGGCGACGTCAGAGTCTTCTGAGACCGAGACTCTCCCCCCAGCCGTCGCCGGCCCTCACCTCCGCGGGCTGAAGCCCGGAGCTGCTGTGGCGGTTGCCCATCGGGCCGCCGCCACAGTGGTGTTGTGGGACAATTGAGTGTCAATCCATTGGCATCTCAAGGAGTTAGCTTTGGCCCTAGTATCAACGCCTGCCACGCTGGAACGCGCAGTGCCCGCCATGGATAACGCCGAAGTCCTCAGGATTCGAAACGACTTCCCCGTCCTTGGCCAGCTGGTGAACGGCCAGCCCCTGGTGTACCTCGATTCGGGCGCCACCTCGCAAAACCCGCTGAGTGTCATCGAAGCTGAGCAGGAGTTTTACGAACAGCGCAACGCTGCGGTGCACCGCGGTGCCCACTATCTTGCCGTGGAAGCCACAGAGGTTTTCGAAGATGCCCGCCAGACCATAGCGGACTTCATCGGTGCCGATTACGCGGAAACGGTGTGGACCTCCAACGCCACCGAAGGCCTGAACCTGGTCAGCTACGCACTGTCCAACGCCGCGCTGTGGGCCGCGCAGGGGCGCGGTGACGCCCGGCTCAAAGACCTCGCAGTGGGCCCGGGTGACCAGATCGTGGTAACCGAAATGGAGCACCACGCCAACCTCATCCCTTGGCAGGAACTGGCGTTCCGCACCGGCGCCACGTTGCGCTATATCCCCATCGACGACGCCGGTGCCCTGCGGCTGGATATTGCGGCCGAGATCCTGGGAAGCAAAACTAAGGTTCTGGCGTTCACCCACGCCTCCAACGTGTTGGGCACAATTAATCCCGTACAGGAACTGGTTGCGCTGGGGCGGCAGGCCGGAGCCCTCGTGGTCCTGGACGCCTGCCAGTCAGCACCGCACCTGCCGTTGAACGTCAAGGAGCTTGACGTCGACTTCGCCGTGTTCTCCGGCCACAAGATGCTGGCGCCTACCGGAATCGGGGTCCTCTACGGCAAGCAGGACCTCCTGGACGTGCTTCCGCCGTTCCTCACGGGCGGTTCCATGATCACCACGGTGACCATGGAACGGGCCGAGTACCTGCCAGCGCCGCAGCGCTTCGAGGCCGGCACCCAGCGCATCTCGCAGGCCGTTGCCCTGGCCGCCGCAGCCAACTACCTCACGGAAACCGGCCTCGACCGCGTGCACCGCTGGGAAGCGGAGCTCGGTCAGCGGATGGTGGCGGGGCTGGAGTCCATTCCCGGCATCCGCGTGCTGGGGCCCGCCGCCGGACAGGAACGGATCGGCCTTGCCGCATTCCACGTCGACGGTGTGCACGCGCACGACGTCGGGCAATTCCTGGATTCCCGGGGCATCGCCGTCCGCGTGGGTCACCATTGCGCCCAGCCGCTGCACCGCCGCTTGGGCCTGACCGCAACCACCAGGGCAAGCGCCTACTTGTACAACACCACCGACGACGTCGATGCCTTCCTGCAAGCCGTCGCCGGGGTCCGTTCCTACTTCCGCGTCTAGCGCGATCACCGAAGGTACACCACCATGAGCCTTGACCAGCTGTATCAGCAGATCATCCTTGACCATTCCAAAGCCCGTCACGGCAGCGGACTGGCAGGCATCGCCGCGCCGGCGGGGGCGTCCACGGGCCAGTCCCACCAGCTCAACCCGGTCTGCGGCGACGAAGTGACCCTGCGGGTGGCTGTGGAAGACGGCAAGGTGGCGCAGATCTCCTGGGACGGCGAAGGGTGTTCCATCTCGATGGCATCGGCGTCGGTCCTCAGCGAACTCGCGGAGGGGATGACCGTGGACGAGCTCCACGCCGTCATTGGCAACTTCCGCGAAGTGCTCCGCTCGCGCGGGAAGATCCACGCCGATCCCGAGATCCTGGGCGACGCCGCGGCTTTCGAGGGTGTGGCCCGCTACGCCGCGCGCGTTAAGTGCGCCATGATTTCCTGGGTGGCCGCCGAGGACGCCCTGAACCAGGCAGCCTAGGCCCGCACGGGCCGAAGCCGGGCCGAAGCCGGGCCGAGGCCGGTCCGCGCCGCTGTCAGCCCCGGTGCTCGAAAACGTCCGGGATGCCGTCGCCGTCAGCATCATGCCGTTCCGCAAGTTCCACTGCGCGGTAATGCCGGTTCCGCAGCCGGAGCACCACGGTGGCGAGCAGGGCGGCAACCAGTGATCCGGTGAGGATGGCCACCTTCGCGTGGTCATCGTAGGCCGAACCCGCACCGAAGCTCAGCTCGGCGATCAGCAGCGACACCGTGAAGCCCACTCCGGCCAAAATCGCAAGGCCGGCAACATCGATCCAGGCCAGGCCGTCGTCGAGCTTTGCCCTGGTGGTCTTAGTGATCAGGTAGGTAGTACCGAACACGCCAATCGTTTTGCCGGCCACCAAGGCAGCCACAATTCCCACCGCCACGGGATCCGCCAGGGCCGACCGAAAGCCGTCGAGGCCGCCCACGGCAACTCCGGCGGAAAAGAAGGCGAAGACCGGGACGGCGAAACCTGCCGAAAGCGGGCGGAGCCGGTGTTCCAGGGACTCAGCCATACCGGAACCCGCCTCACCACGTTTCCGCGACGCCAGTACCGGCACGGCAAAAGCGAGCAGCACACCGGCCACCGTGGCGTGGATACCGGAAGCGTGCACGAGTCCCCAGGTGGCGGCGGCCAGCGGCAGCAACAGGTACCAGCTACGGATCCTCCTCTGGGCCAGCAGGGTAAACAGCCCCAGCGGAACCAGTGCCGCTAACAGGAAGAGCGGCTGCAGTCCGGACGAGTAGAAGAAGGCGATGATGCCGATGGCCAGCAGGTCATCCACTACGGCCAAGGTGAGCAGGAAGGTCCGGAGGGCCGCAGGCAGGTGGGTGTTGATGACGGCCAGCACGGCCAGGGCAAAGGCGATATCGGTGGCTGTGGGAATGGCCCAGCCCCGCAGGCTCTCGGCGTCCTGGCCCAGGTTCACCAGCGTGTAGATCAGGGCCGGAACTGCCACGCCGCCCACGGCCGCGGCCACCGGAACCACCGCCTTGGACACTTTGCGGAGTTCACCGGAGACAAACTCCCGCTTGAGTTCCAGGCCGGCCAGGAAGAAAAAGATGGCCAGGAGACCGTCCGACGCCCAATGCCCCAGAGAGAGCCGGAGGTGCCAGGGCTCATAGCCGATTTTCAGGTCACGCAGCGCGAAGTAGCCCTCAGCCGCCGGCGAGTTGGCCCAGATGAGGGCCGCGGCTGTGGCCAGCAAAAGGAGGGCACCGCCGGCTGTTTCCAGCCTGAGGATCTCTGAGATCCGCAGGAATTCGGGGTAGCTTGAGCGGCTGAGGACTCTGGCAGCGAAGGCGGGGCGGGATGGGCGCTTGGCCATGGGTGGCTCCTGGAATTAAGGGGTCGGCAAAACTGTTGCCGACCAGACTTCCCGGCGCACCTGTGTCCAGCCTACCGGAGCAGGCCCATAACCCCGATCATGGCAGTGGCAGCTCCCAGCACCAGCGAGATGCTGACCAGCACCACGTGGACGGTGAGGAACTTTGTGGCCTTGCCGGCGGCGTCCCGCGCCCTGGGATCCTTCATCACGCGGCGCAGGAACTGCGGCCAGACCACCAGGGACCAGAGGCCGGCGATGATCAGGACCACGCCCGCCAACAGGGGGAGCTGCATGGCCTTAGTGGCTTTCGAGCCAGGCCTGGGCCTGCTGTGACTGGATGTTCAAGGCCTTGGCCACCATGGGCTCAGCTGCCTCGGCGATCTTGCCGCCCAGGAACGGGACGGAGGAGGTCACGTTGCCTTCGAGTTCAATGCGCGTGCTGCCGCCCTCCGCGACGAGCCGCTGGACCGCGGTCACATCAAGGGGGGCGCCGGCGATCTTCAGCGTGATGTTGCTCTGGCGGGAACCGTCGGCCGCCGGGGCGTCCCAGTTCTCCACCTGCGTCACAGTGAGCTTTTCGCCCACGAACTTACGGGCGATCTCCGGCAGCCGGGTGGTGGGCAGCGTGCGGACCGAGGTGGTGCTGAATACTCCGTCAACGTCTCCGGCCACCTCGAAGGATTCAAGTGTGCCGCCAACGAATTGGCTCGTGTGCCGCTGGAAGTCCTCGTTGATGAAGACGGCAGCGACGCTGTCGACGGCGTGCGGAAGGGTAGTGGTTGCACTCAGTGCCATGGGTCCTCCAGTGATGTGTAGGTCAGAACGCTTTTTGCTCCCCACATCCTACGGGGAGCCCTGCGTGTTGTTGGAACCGGCCTCCGCGCTGTCGGCGCCGGCGATTTTCTGCGCCGCCGTGGTGATGTTCCGTGCCATCGCCGGAAATATGAGGCTGTGGAAGGGCAGCACGGCAAGCCAGTAGAGCTTTCCGCTGAGGCCCTTGGGGAAGAAAATGGCCCGCTGCCGGTAGCGGCTGCCCGTCCCGTCAGGTTCGACGGACAGTTCAAGCCAGGCCCGTCCGGGGGCGCGCATCTCCGCGCGGAGGCGCAACAGTTTTCCGCGCTCGATCCGTTCCACGCGCCACCAGTCCACCACTTCGCCCGAGGCCAGGGTGCCGGGGTGCCTTCGTCCCCGCAGCAGGCCCGCGCCGCCGGTGAGCTTGTCCAGCCAGCCACGTACCCGCCATGCCAGCGGCAGGGAATACCAGCCGTTCCGGCCGCCGATACCTTCGATGATGGTCCACACGTGGGCGGGATCAACATCGCCGTGGAAGGTCCGCTCATCCACGTAGACCGTGTGGCCTGCCCAGTCCGGATCGCTGGGCAGCGGATCGGCGTCGGCCCCGGCATTTGACCACGTGGTTTCCACCTGGCCGTCACGCTCCCTGCCCAGGGCGAGGGCAACGGCCCGCCGGTACGGGGTCAGGCCGCCCGCCGGAACCG
Source organism: Pseudarthrobacter cellobiosi (assembly GCF_023913815.1). Taxonomy (NCBI): domain Bacteria; kingdom Bacillati; phylum Actinomycetota; class Actinomycetes; order Micrococcales; family Micrococcaceae; genus Pseudarthrobacter; species Pseudarthrobacter cellobiosi. The sequence continues at coordinate 71,084 of NZ_JAMXBK010000022.1, read as the reverse complement.
GGATATGGGCGTCGATGTCGTGCTCGCGGGACACGGCATCGTGCTGCAGCGACTCGACGAGCGGGAGCGACATGGACAGCGGGATGGGCGTGGTCAGGGCCACCCACACGCCGGCGAGCCTCGGGGCGGGAATGGGCAGAGCCAGCACCACCCGGTACGGCAGCCCGGCCTCGGCGGCGTATTCCTTCATCATGCCCGCGTAGCTCAGGACCTGCCGGCAGCCGATGTCGAAGGTGCGGTTGACGGGCCCGTCCAAGGATGCGGCGCCCACAAGGTAGTGCAGCACGTCCCTGACGGCGATCGCCTCGATCTTGTTGCGCACCCAGCTCGGGGCCGGCATCAGCGGAAGCGTTTCGGACAGGTGGCGGATCATTTCGAAGGACGCGGACCCGGAACCGATCACCACCCCGGCCTGGAAGACCACCGAGTCCACCGCGCTGTCCAGGAACACCTTTCCCACGGCTTCCCGGGACCGCATGTGGGTGGACAGTTCCACGTCGGCCGGGTGCAGGCCGCCCAGGTAGACGATCCGGCCTACGCCGGCCGCGGCGGCAGCTGTGGCGGCCGTTTCCGCCATGGCCTTTTCCTTGGACTCGAAGCCGGCGCCGGAAGCCATGGAGTGGACGAGGTAGTAGAGCACGTCGACGCCGGCCAGCGCCTGCTCCAAGGCTCCGCCGTCGTCGAGACTGCTCTCGATGACCTCAACCTTGCCCAGCCACGGCACGCCGGCGATCTTTGCCGGGGTCCTGACCAGGACCCTGACGGTATGCCCGGCTTCCAGCAGCCGGGGGACCAGGCGGCCGCCGATGTAGCCGGTGGCGCCGGTCACCAGGACGGTTCGCGCCGTCCCCGGTGCCACGGTGGTGGGAGTGTCGCTCGGACTATTGCTATCGCTCACTGAAAGCTCCTCAGGCCGGCCAGGCGGAGGCGCGCAACAGGCGCGCTTCCTCAGCAAGCTTAGCAACGGGGGGCCCGGCGGGCCCCGGGGCAGGGGTAGGCTGGGATGACCCGGGATTCGAAGTGAATTTCGGGCTTTCGTGTTGCCTGCGATCCCATGAACCCACAGGAGTTTCCGCCATGAGCCCCACTGGCCCGTCCCATCCTGGCCCGTCCAACGGTGGTCCCTCGCTGACCGGACTGCGCCGTGTCCTGGCAGAAGACCAGACGTTCGCGCGGGTCCAGGCGGAGGCGGCCAGGGGTTTTGACGTCCGGGGCCAGGACTACCAGATCAGCGCGCCGGCCGGACTCCGCGCCGTCCTGCTGGCGGAAATGGCAGACGGCCTGGACGCCGGCTCCGACGAAGGAACTCCCGACGGCGGGCTCCCTCCCGTAGTTCTGGCGGTCACCGCCACGGGACGCGAAGCGGAGGATCTGACAGCGGCCCTGCGCGCTTACCTGCCGGCCGATTCAGTGGCCGAGTTCCCCAGTTGGGAAACCCTGCCGCACGAACGGCTCTCACCCCGCTCCGACACGGTGGGCCGCCGGCTGTCCGTCCTGCGCCGCCTGGCGCACCCGGAAAGTTCGACGGCGGGCCGGCTGCGTGTGGTGGTGGCACCGGTCCGCGCGGTGGTCCAGCCGATCGTCGCCGGGCTGGGTGACCTGGTTCCGGTCACCCTGAAGGTGGGACAGGACATGCCGTTCTCCAGCGTGGTGCGGAGCCTTGCCGATGCCGCCTACGCACGCGTGGACATGGTCACCCGCCGTGGCGAGTTTGCCGTCCGCGGCGGCATCATCGACGTCTTCCCGCCCACCGAGAACCATCCCATCCGTGTGGAGTTCTTCGGCGACGAGGTGGACCAGATGCGCTGGTTCGCGGTGGCCGACCAGCGCTCGCTGTCGGCGCCCGGGGTGCACCACCCCGCCGAGCTCCACGCCCCGCCCTGCCGCGAAATCCTCATCACGCCGTCGGTGATGTCGCGCGCGGCCACCCTGAAGGCGCAGCTGCCCGCGGCCGCGGACATGCTGGAGAAGATCGCCGGCGGCATCGCCGTGGAAGGGATGGAATCCCTGGCCCCGGTGCTGGTGGACGCCATGGTCCCGTTCGTGGAGCAGCTGCCCGCCGGGTCCATCTCGGTGATCATTGAACCGGAAAAGGTCCGCAGGCGCGCACATGATCTTGCGGCCACCAACGAGGAGTTCCTGGAAGCAGCCTGGTCCACGGCCTCGGATGGCGGCACGGCTCCACTGGACCTCAGTTCGCAGGCGTCGGCAGCGTTGCACTCAGCCAGCTTCCGTTCCCTGGCCGAAACACGGAGCTTCTCGCTGGAGCACGAGGTGTCCTGGTGGTCCATCACGTCGCTGGCCACTGACGAGGAGCTGCTGCCCGAGATTGACGTCCTGAACCTCCGCGCCCGCGAACCGCGCGGGTACCAGGGTGATGTGGCCGAGATGATGGACTTCATCGGCTCCCACGTCCGGGACCAGTGGCGGATCGTAGTGGCCACGGAGGGTCCCGGCCCGGCGCAGCGCCTGGCGGAACTGTTCCACGACGCCGACATCCCCTGCGCCAGGGTGGACACCCTTGAGAAGGAGCCGCAGGCGGGCATCATCGAGGTGACCACTGCCGCCGTCGGACGCGGTTTTGTCCTGGACAGCCTCAAGCTGGGGCTGCTCACCGAAGCGGACCTGCTGGGACGGACCTCCGCGGGCTCCACCAAGGACATGCGGCGCATGCCGTCCAAGCGGCGGAACGCCGTGGACCCGCTGCAGCTGGTCAACGGCGATTCCGTGGTGCACGAACAGCACGGCATTGGCCGCTTCATCGAACTCATCCAGCGCAAGGTGGCCGGCGGCGGAGACGGCGTCCGCGAGTACCTGGTCCTGGAATACGCCCCGTCCAAGCGCGGCGCCCCCGGGGACCGCCTGTTTGTCCCGACCGACCAGCTGGACCAGGTGACCCGCTACGTCGGCGGCGATACCCCTGTGCTTAGTAAGATGGGCGGCTCCGACTGGGCCAGCACCAAGTCCAAGGCACGCAAGGCCGTCAAGGAGATCGCCGGTGAACTCATCAGGCTGTACTCCGCACGGATGGCTTCAAAGGGCCATGCCTTCGGGCCGGACACTCCGTGGCAGCGCGAGCTGGAGGAGGCCTTCCCATACGTGGAGACGCCGGACCAGCTGACTACCATCAATGAGGTCAAGGCGGACATGGAGCGCGAGATCCCCATGGACCGCCTGGTGTCCGGCGACGTGGGCTACGGCAAAACCGAGATCGCCGTCCGGGCCGCGTTCAAGGCGGTCCAGGACGGGAAGCAGGTGGCGATCCTCGTGCCCACCACCCTGCTCGCCCAGCAGCACTTCGAAACGTTCACCGAGCGCTTCTCCGGGTTCCCCCTGCGGGTCAAAGCCCTGTCGCGGTTCCAAGGGACCAAGGAAACCAAAGAGACCGTTGAGGGCGTCAAGAGCGGCTCCGTTGACGTCGTCATCGGCACCCACCGCCTGCTGTCCAAGGACTTCGCGTTCAAGGATCTGGGCCTGGTGATCGTGGACGAGGAGCAGCGCTTCGGTGTGGAGCATAAGGAAGCACTGAAGAAAATGCGGACCAACGTGGACGTGCTGGCCATGAGCGCCACCCCGATTCCGCGGACCCTGGAGATGTCGTTGACCGGCATCCGGGAAACGTCCACGCTGGCCACCCCGCCGGAGGAACGCCACCCCGTCCTCACATACGTGGGCCCGTACACGGACAAGCAGACCTCGGCGGCCATCCGGCGTGAGCTGATGCGCGAAGGCCAGATGTTCTTTGTGCACAACCGGGTGTCCACCATCGACCGGACGGCCGCGAAGATCCGTGAACTGGTTCCGGAAGCACGTGTTGAGGTGGCGCACGGACAGATGTCCGAGAGCCGGCTGGAGCAGATCATCGTGGACTTCTGGGAAAAGCGTTTCGACGTCCTGGTGTGCACCACCATCATCGAAACCGGACTGGACATCTCCAACGCCAACACCCTGATCGTGGACGGGGCCGACAAGTACGGCCTCTCCCAGCTGCACCAGCTCCGCGGCCGGGTGGGCCGCGGCCGTGAACGCGCCTATGCCTACTTCCTGTATCCGTCCGAGAAGCCCCTGGGCGAGGTGGCCCTGGAACGCCTCAAGGCCGTGGCCACCCACAACGAGCTCGGAGCCGGCATGCAGCTGGCCATGAAGGACCTCGAAATCCGCGGCGCCGGCAACCTGCTGGGCGGCGAGCAGTCCGGCCACATCCAGGGCGTGGGCTTCGACCTCTACATCCGCCTGGTAGGTGAGGCGGTGGCCGACTTCCGCGGCGACGCCGAGGAAAAGGCCGCCGAAATGAAGATCGAGCTGCCGGTCAACGCCCACCTCCCGCACGATTATGTGCCGGGGGAGCGGCTGCGGCTGGAGGCCTACCGCAAGCTGGCCTCCGCGTTGACGTACGAGGCCATCGAGGAGGTCCTGGCCGAGCTTGTGGACCGTTACGGTGAGCCGCCGCTGCCGGTCCAGAACCTCATTGCCGTGGCCCGCTTCCGGGTGGGTGCCCGCCAGGCCGGCCTGTCCGACGTCGCGCTTCAGGGGAACTTCATCAAGTTCTCGCCGGCGCAGCTGCCGGAGTCGAAGCTGATGCGGCTGGCCCGGATGTACCCGGGTTCGCAGTCCAAGCCGGCCCTGGACGCGGTGCTGATTCCGAAGCCCAAGACGGCGAGGATCGGCGGCCGCGACCTGCAGGACGCCGAAATCCTGGAATGGGCCAATGGGGTCATCCGCAACATCTTCTCCGACGCACCACTTGCCGCTCCGGCAGTAAGGGGTTAGAGCTTGATGGGAGGACATCACGCCGCGTCGGGGGCCGCGGCGTGGGTAGCTATTGCCTCAACGGGGCCGTACACGCTGGGCTGGTATCCGCTGGACGCCACGGGAATCCTCATCGGCGGGATGGCGACGGCGGGGACGGCGCTCGTGTGCGACTGGGACCACCGCCACAGCACCGTGGCCAACTCGCTGCCGCCGCTGTCCAACCTGATTGCTGTGGGTATTGAGAACGCCAGCGGCGGGCACCGGCAAGGCACCCACTCGGTGCTCGGTGCGGCGTTCTTTGTGCTGCTGGCCATGATGGCCGGACAGTTCCAGCTGCGGACGGACTGGGGCCTGCTGTCCGTGGGTGCCGGCCTGCTGTGCATGTTCATGATCAACATTGCGGCCAAGGCGCTGAAGCTGTTTCCCAAGTCAGGATTTATCAGCAACTGGATCTTTGCCCTGGCCATGGCCGGACTGGTGGCCTGGTTCGCGCCGGAGCAGTGGACCTGGCTGCCCGTCTCGATGCTGACCGGGGTAGTGGTCCACATCGTGGGGGACATGATCACCACCGGGGGCGTGCCGCTGCTCTGGCCGATCGTCATCAAGCCACCGAAGTTTCTCCGGAAGCTGCCGGTGCTCAATGACGTCTGGAAAGCCAACGGCGCCTTTTCCTTGCCGCTGCTGGGCCGCGCGGGTTCCCGGCGCGAGTGGCTGGTGCTGATCCCGGTGAGCGCCTACGCGATGGTGGGCATGTGCGTAGCGGCCTGGTCGTTGGCGAAGGCACATTTCCCGGCAGCCATGGCGATCGGAAAGACCACGGTCAGCCGCTTGCTCGGCGCGGGCTGACGTGGTTAGTGCTGACGCGGCCAACACTTAATCCGCCAGTGCTTAAGCGGCCAGAACCCAAAAGGCTGGGGCCCCGGAAAATCCGGAGCCCCAGCCTTTTGAGTTATGGAGTCTTACTTCCCGCCGGCTGAATCGGAGCGGCCGGTGATGGTCTGCGGGATCCAGAACGCCAGGAAAAACAGGCCAAGGCAGACGGCCATCGGCCACGGGTTGCCGAGAGTGAGGAAGGACAGGGAGTAGATGGAGCCCAGGAATAGCGCCATCATGGGTACAAACAGAAGGATGCTGCCCAGGAGGCTGTTCTCGTTCTGGGGGGTTTGTACCGTGGCGTTGCCGGACTCTGTGGTCTTGTTGGACATTCTTTCCTCCTCGGCCCCGCGGGGCTCAAACTGTGGCTGCTCCGGGCCGGTGTCAGTAGCTGAATGAACCCTGTTCACCCTTGACGATGGCAATGCCGGAGCTGGCACCAATACGTGTTGCACCTGCAGCAATCATAGCCTGCGCGTCAGCCAGCGAACGTACGCCGCCGGACGCCTTGACGCCGAGATCGGGGCCTACGGTGCGGCGCATCAGGGCGATGTCTTCGGCAGTGGCACCCCCGCCGTTGAACCCCGTGGAGGTCTTGACGAAATCCGCCCCCGCTTCAACGGACGCCTGGCAGGCCAGGACCTTCTGGTCATCGCTGAGCAACGCGGTTTCGATGATGACCTTCAGGATGGCCCCGCCCGCGTGGACCGCCTCCGCGACGGCGGAGATATCGTCCACCAGCGCACCCTTGTCAGCGGCGCGGGCGGCTGCGATGTTGATGACCATGTCGATTTCGTCAGCGCCGTCCAGCACTGCGCCGCGGGCTTCAAAGGCCTTCACGTCGCTGGGCGTGGCACCCATGGGAAAGCCGATCACCGAGCACGTCAGTACCCCGGACCCCTTGAGCGCGGTTTTGACGGTCTTGACCCAGACGGGATTAACGCAGACTGACTTGAAGTGGTACTCGGCGGCCTCGGCGCACACCTTGAGGATCTCCGCCTCGCTGGCCTCGGGCTTGAGCAGCGTGTGGTCGATGTAGGAAGCGATGTTGCCCGACGCTGAGACCGTACCGGCTCCAGTTTGGTCGGTAGGAGTGGCTGCGTTGCTCATGATGGTCCTTTCCATGTGGCCTTGTGGGCCGCCGGAGCCACGTAGTGCGTGGCTGTTCAGGTGACCATCTTGTCACAGCGGGTGTCGCGGCGGGCGGACGCTTACGCGGCCGCAGGCACGCGCTCCGCCGCACCCGCGGCCACGCCTTCCGCACCCGCGGCCACGCCTTCCGCACCCGCGGCCACGCCTTCCGCCGCTGATGTAGCGGTCATCAGCTGTGCGGCGCAGGCGCCGGCGGCAGAAGCCGCCGCGACCAGCAGTCCCAGCCGCACGCCGTCGAACGCGGCGGCGTCGCCGATGGCCCAGACGCCGGCGACCGATGTCCTGAAGTCCTTGCTGATGGTGATTCCGCCGTTGCGGGCGGTGGCGAGTCCGGCGCTGGCGGCGAGTCCATCGCGGGCAACCCGCTCTTCGGCCAGGACAACCAGGTCGCCGTTCATGCTGCTGCCGTCCTCGAAGACAACCCCGGAGGCGGTCAGACCTGAGCCGGCGATGGAGTGCACCACGGCGGCCGGCCGGACCGTTGTGCGGATGGGCCTGACGCCGCGTGCCCGCAGCACCGCTTCGGCCTGGCCCGCTGCCGCGCCGGTTCCCACGAGGATCCCCAGTGGCCGCCGGCCCAGTTCCCGCGTCACTTCCTTGACGGCGTCGCCGATCCGGGCGGCGTCGTCGATCGTGGAGTAGCTCAGGCAGCGGCCGGCGCCCGCCACGGGGGACGCAACGGGCGCTGATCCGGTGGCGATGACCAGTTCGTCGTAGCTGAGTTCCATGCCGTCGGCGGTGGTGACGGAGCGGTTCTCCGCGTCGATGAAGCTGGCTGGCTGGCCGAAGCGGACTGATACCTGCGGCAGCTCTGCGAGCTCCAGGAGTTCGGCGGGAGCGTCGTCCCGGTTGCTGAGGATGGTGACGGTGCCGCGGAAGCGGGCACCGTCCAGCTGGCGGACCAGCGCCTGTGCGGCGGGCCCGGCCCCGGCAATGACGATGCGCGGAGCCGGGGAAACTGAGGTGGACGGTGCCGGAGCGGACATGTGCTGGCCCTTTCGCTGGCGGCCGCTGGAGCGGCCGGGACTTCGTGATGAATCCCAGCGTAGGCGGCGGGCTTTTCAGGCGTGTTTCCCCGCTGTTGCTGGGAGAATGCCCTTTGTTCGCCAACGTTTACCGGCCGGTAACAGAACCCGTGACGCACCTCTCACTACGCTCCGGAATGACACAAAGGCGGCCGGAGCCCGCGTCCCTAGACGCGGATCCGGTAACCCCTCTTGACCACCGTCTCCACCAGGCGGCCGTCCGGCAGCGATGACCGCAGGCGGCTGACAGTCATGTCCAAGGCGTGGACCGAGCCCTTCAGCTCGAGCAGCTCCGACAGCGACTCCCGGGAAAGCACGGCCCCACCGGCCCCCAGGAGGGCACGCAGCAGCAGCAGCGGCGCAGGCGCCAGCTCAACCTGCGCTCCGTCGACCCGCAGGCTGCGGCCGCGCAGCTCAAGGTTGCCGGACGCGGTGTCCAGCCGCCGCACATGGTTCAGGGCGAGGTGCTCGCACACCAGCCGGATGAGGGCGCCCATCCGGAACCGTTCCGGAACGAGCGGCGAGATACCGGCGTCGAGCAGGGGCTGGGCCGTGACGGGCCCCACCACTGCCGTGGTGACGTTGGACTTGAGGCTTTCGATGAGTTGCTTGTAGACGCCCATTTCGTGGGCTGTACTCCACACGGCGTCGACGGCGGGGGCGCTGGTGAAGGTGAGCACGTCAAGGTTGCCGCTGCACACAGCCTCGATGAGGCGCGGGAGCCTGTCTTCGCCGTCGGGCTTTACCCAGCGGTAGGGGGTGACCGTCAGGACGGTGGCGCCGGACATACGCAGCCGTTCCAGCTGCCGGACGTCCGTGTAGCCGTGCAGCTGCACGGCCACAGTCTTGCCGCGCACGCCTTCGGCGAGCAGCATGTCCACCAGCGTTGCGGTGGTTTCGTCGCTGCTGATTCCGACGTCGGCGAGTCCGGCCGCGCGGACGGCGCCGCGGGCTTTGGGGCCCCGGACGAACATCCGGCACGCCCCGAGGGTTTCCAGCAGCTGCTCACCGATCCCAAAGGAATCGGCAGCTTCGCACCAGCGGCGCATGCCGTACGCCGTGGTGGCGATGCACAGGTCCGGGCGCGCGGCGATGATGGCCTTGGTGTCCTCGATGAGGCGGATGTCCTCCTGCACCGGGGCGATCTTGAGGGCCGGCGCGTGCAGAACTTCCGCGCCGCGGCGTTCCAGGGCCTCGATGAGGTCCCGGGAGCGCCGGTGCGAGGTGACTCCGATGCGGAAGCCCTCCAGCGGGGAGTCCGAGGCCTCCGGCCCTGAGGTCTCTTCAAGCTGGGCGGGCTCAGCGGGTGCCAGTGCGGTCATGGGGGTCAATCCTTTCATGAACCGAGCAGCGAGGCCGCCAGCCGGTCGAGGTCGGCGGCGGCCTCAGCATGCCCGCGGTTGGCTTCCGCCACGCGAACCACCTCGCCGATGACCAGCACGGCGGGATTGCTGCACCCGGCAGAGGCGGAGGTGATGGTGCCCAAGTCCGCGATGGTGGTGCGCTGGCCGGGGCGGTAACCGCGTTCGATGACGGCCATGGGCATATCGGGGCGCATACCGGCTTTGCGGAGCCCGGCCGCGAGCTGGTGCAGGGTGCCGATGCCCATCAGCACCACAATGGTGCCGCCCAGACCGGCCAGGTGGGTGTGTTCCTTTTCGGTCAGCGGCGCGTGGCCGGAGACCACGGTGAACATGTGGCTGACCTCGCGGTGCGTGACCGGAATGCCGGCGGCCGCCGGCACGGAGATCGCGCTGGTGACGCCGGAGATGACTCGGACGGGCACGCCCGCCGCCACGCAGGAGGCCACTTCCTCGCCGCCGCGGCCGAAGACATAGGGGTCGCCACCCTTGAGGCGGACCACGTTGTTGCCTTCCAGGGCGGCGGCGACCATCAGCTTCTCGATGTCGGCCTGGCCCACCTTGTGGTGTCCGGGCTTCTTCCCCACATCTACAAGTTCGGCCGAGGTCAGCTCCGGCAGGTCCTGGCACGGAGCCAGCCGGTCGAAGAACACCACGTCCGCGTCGCGGAGGGCCTTGACGGCGGCGACGGTCAGCAGCTCGGTGGTGCCGGGTCCGCCACCCACCAGGGTGACGTGGCCGATGGGACCGGCGGCCGGCTCGGCCGCCACCGGAATGCCGGTGACACGGCACCGCTCAAGCAGGGCCTCCCAGCCGGGCTGGCCGTCGTCGACCGCTGCGACCAGGAAAGGACGCTCAGGGAGCGGCCCGTCATGCGCTGCACCCGCAGGGGTGCTGAGACGGTAGACGACGGCGCCCGCGGCCACGAAGCGGCGGACCGCCTGGCGCGCGGCGTGGTCGGAGCCTGTGACCAGGACTTCGCGGCCGGTGAGATCGATGCTGAGCTGCATGGCTATACCTCGTTCTCGGCGCGGGGCCGCATGGGGATGGAGGCGCCGATCAGGACCGGCTGTTGGACCGCGCGGCTCTTTTCCTCCGCGGTGGCAGGGCGCATCTGGCCACGCTCGTCGGAGACGAAGGTGATGGAGTCATCCTTCTGGTCTGGCGCGTTGACGAAGGACCGGAACCGGCGCAGGCGCTCGGGGTCCTTGAGGGTGTCCGCCCATTCGTCCACGTAGGTGTCAACGTGCTTGGCCATGGCGGCTTCAAGTTCCTCGGCGATGCCCAGGGTGTCCTTGACCACCACGTCCTCGACGTGCCTGATGCCGCCGTCGAGTTCTTCCTGCCAGCGCGCGGTGCGCTGAAGGCGGTCCGCCGTGCGGATGTAGTACATGAAGTAGCGGTCGATGTACTTAAGCAGGGTTTCGTCGTCGAGGTCCTTGGCTAGGAGCTGGGCGTGGGCCGGGGTGGCACCGCCGTTGCCGCCGACGTAGAGGTTCCAGCCGTCGGCCGTGGCGATCACGCCGACGTCCTTGCCGCGGGCCTCGGCGCATTCACGGGCACAGCCGGAGACGCCCATCTTGAGCTTGTGCGGGCTGCGGAGGCCGCGGTACCGGAGCTCCAGCTGGATGGCCATGGCCACCGAATCCTGGACACCGAAGCGGCACCAGGTGGAACCGACGCAGGACTTCACGGTGCGCAGGCTCTTGCCGTACGCCTGGCCGGATTCGAAGCCGGCGTCCACCAGTTCCTTCCAGATTTCCGGGAGCTCTTCCAGCCGGGCACCGAACATGTCGATCCGCTGGCCGCCGGTGATCTTGGTGTACAGGTTGTACTTCTCGGCCACGGCGGCGATGACGCCGAGCTTCTTGGGGGTGATTTCACCGCCAGCGATGCGGGGGACCACCGAGTAGGTGCCGTCCTTCTGCATGTTGGCGAGGGCGCGGTCGTTGGTGTCCTGCAGGGTGCCGCGGCCGGCGTCAAGGACGTAGGCGCTGTTCTGGCTGGCCAGGATGTTGGCGATGGTGGGCTTGCAGATGTCGCAGCCGGCGCCGGTGCCGTACTTGGCCATGATCTCTTCGAAGGAGGTCAGTTCCAGGACACGGATGGCGTCGAAGAGTTCCTGGCGGGACAGCTCGATGTGCTCGCAGAGTGCCTTGGAGACCTCGACGCCGGACTTGGTGAGTTCGGTTTCCAGCAGCTTCTTGAGCATCGGGACGCAGGAACCGCAGCTGGTTCCGGCGCGGGTGCAGCCCTTGAGCTCGCCAAGTTCCTGGACGGGGGCGTTGCCGTCGCAGGCGCCGCAGCCGTTGATGGTGTCGCGGATGGTGCCGGCGGCCACGTTGTTGCAGGAACACAGGATGGCGTCGTCCGGGAGTTCGGATTCCGGAGCGTCGCCGCCGCCGGCCGCGCTCAGGTAAGCGCCGGGTTCAGCAGCGAGCTCGCGGCCCAGGAGCGGACGCAGGCTCATGTACGGGGAAGCGTCGCCTACGAAGATGCCGCCCAGGAGGGTCTTTGCGTCGTCGGTGGTGACGATCTTCTGGTAGACACCGCGGGCGGGGTCGGCATAGACGATTTCAAGGGAGTGTTCGGTCTTGGCGAACCCGTCACCGAAGCTGGCAACGTCAACGCCGGAGAGCTTGAGCTTGGTGGCAGTATCGAAGCCGGGGAACGTTGCCTGGCCGCCGTGGAGGCGGTCTGCCACGATCTCCGCCATGGTGTTGGCCGGTGCAACGAGGCCCAGGCACATGCCACCGTAGTTGGCGACCTCACCGATGGCCCAGATGCCTTCCACCTCGGTGGCGCAGAAGTCGTTGATGACCACGCCGCCGCGCTGGCCCAGGCTGAACACCTGCTCTTCCCCTTCGGCTGCGCGGAAGAGTTCATCGCGCGGCCGGACGCCGATGGCGACGATCACGAGGTCAGCGTCGATAATGCGGCCGTCTGCCATGAGGACACCGGTGACCTGGCCGTCGTCGTCGGACAATACTTCCGAAGGGAACACGCCGCCGTGGACTGCGAAGCCTTTGGCCTTGATGAGCCGGCCCATTGCCTGGCCAGCGCCTTCGTCCAGCTGTGTGGCCATCAGCCACTGCGATCCGTCGATGACGATCGGGTTGGCGCCCAGCTGCTCCGTGCCGGCGGCCGATTCGAGTCCGAGGAGGCCTCCACCGATAGTGACGGCGTTGACCTTGCGGCCCAGCTTCTCCGTGAGCCCGGTAATGGCCTCGTTGATGGCCCAGACGTCTTCGAGCGTGCGGTAGACGTGCGTGTGCTCGGCGCCGGGGATGGGGAGGCGTGCGGCATTCGAGCCGGTGGCGACCACCAGGTCGTCGTATTCGAAGATGCTGCCGGCAGCGGTCTCAACCGTCTTTGCTTCGGCATTGATCTTGACCACGCGCTCGCCGGTCTTCAGAGTCAGGGAGTCGTGGTCCCACATTGAGGCAGAGCCCAAGGTGAGGTCCACGCTGCTGTCCGTCAGTGCCTTGGAGAGCGCCACGCGGTCGTACGGGAGGTGGGCTTCTTCCGTGAGGACCGTGACGTCCCAGCCCTCAAGGCCCCGGGTGTGCATGGCATCGGCGAAGCGGTGGGCAGCAGGGCCGCCACCGGCGACGACGATCCGGCGCGTTGCCGTCTGGCTTGAAGTCTGTTCGGTCACTGTGGGCCTTTCGCATGTGCCGCAGACGATGTTCTGCGACTTTCTCTGACGAGGTGTGTCCATCCAGACTAGGTAGCCGCAGTTTCGCTTCAGTTTCCCTTATGTTTCGTAGGCTTAACTTCTGCATCACGAACGCGTTTCCGATCGGGTGAGGTCTCTTTTACGCGCTGGACACATTCACTGCACGCCTTTGAAACACCCGTTGCCTAAGTTGTTTGGTATGGCCATAGAGGTGGCCAATCAAGCACGGGGAGAGGAGCCGGACATGACGGCAACACTGGAACTTGGGGCGCTCGCCGCCGATACCGTTACCTGGCACCGGGTCTGCGCCGTGGACGAGCTAGAGCTTGCCTGGGGCGAAGCAGCGCTCATTGAAGGCCGCCAGGTGGCACTCTTCCGGACCGGCCCCAGTGAGGTTTTTGCGGTGGCCCAGGAAGATCCGGCCACCGGCGCCCACGTAATGGCCCGCGGCATTCTGGGTTCACGCGGCACCCGCCCCACCATCGCTTCGCCGCTGCACAAAGAGGTCTACGACCTGGAAACCGGCGAATGCTTCGGAACCGCCGCGGTGCGCCTGGAAACGTTCAGCACCCGCATTTCCGACGGTTTCATCGAAGTCGCGGTCTAGGCCAAGGATCCGGCCGACCTGCGTTGAGCTGTCCTGCCCCGCAATAGCGGTGTGGGCCAGCAACGGTCATGCGGGGCGCGGCCGTCCTTACGCGAAGGGCGGGTCGAAACGTTAGAGCCCGAGGGCCTCGCGGACATCGCCGAGCACATTGTCCAGGGCGGTCCGGGCTGCCTGCCGGGCTTCCGGCAGTTCGGCCGCTGACTCAACCGGGAGGATGACTTCCAGGTAGCACTTAAGCTTGGGCTCGGTGCCGCTGGGCCGGATGATGACCCGGGTCTCGTCCCGGGTCAGATACAGCAGGCCATCGGTGGGCGGCAAGTGCTCGCTCCCTTCGGCCAGGTCCACGAAGGTTTCAACAGCGGACGAACCGAACGAATGGGGCGGGCTCACCCGGAGCCGGTTCATCATGGCGTCCAGCAGGCCAAGATCCGCCACTCGGATGCTCAGTTGGTCGCTGGCGTGCAGCCCGTGCTGAAGGTAGAGCTCATCCAGGGTGTCGAAGATGGTCTTTCCGTCCGCCTTGGCAGCGGCGGCCATTTCCGCGATGAGGACCGCGGCAGAGATCCCGTCCTTGTCCCGGACCAGTTCCGGAGCACAGCAATAGCCCAGGGCTTCCTCGTAGCCGTAGACCAGCCCGGGCACCCGGGAAATCCATTTGAACCCGGTCAGCGTTTCCTCATGCTCGTACCCGGCCGCCGAGGCGATGCGCGAGAGCAGTCGCGAGGACACAATCGAATTGGCGAAGACGCCGGGCCCTTCGCCACTGCCTGCTTCAACCGTACTGCCGGTGCCGGCTGCCAGCCGGGCCACAATGTGCGCTCCCAGCAGCGCGCCCACCTCGTCGCCGCGCAGCATGCGCCAGGCGCCGGTGTCAGGATCCTTCGCCGCCACGGCTGCGCGGTCCGCATCCGGATCGTTGGCCAGGACGATATCGGCGTCGACGCGGGCGGCGGTTTCCAATGCCAGGTCCAAGGCGCCCGGTTCCTCCGGATTGGGAAAGTTCACCGTGGGAAAGTCGGGATCCGGCTCAGCCTGTTCGGCCACCAGGGTGACATCGGCAAAGCCGGCAGCTTTCAGCACTGCCACGGCAGTTTCGCCGCCGACGCCGTGCATGGGGGTCAGGACAATCCGCAGGTCGCGGGACGGGAAGCGGGCCGCATCAGCGAGTGCCGCCGTCGCGCGTTCATAATCCGCCGCAACCGACGGATCCAGGACCGTCCAGCCGTCCGCGGCAAGGGTGATGGTTTCCAGGGCGCCCACGGCATCGATCCGCGCGGCGATCCGGGCGTCGTAGGGCGCCACGATCTGCGCACCGCGGCCGCTGTCCTCCACGGCATGGCGGCCCAGGTACACCTTGTATCCGTTGTCCTGCGGAGGATTATGGCTTGCCGTCACCATCACGCCGCCGTCGCAATCGAGGGCCCGCACGGCGAAAGCGAGCAGCGGGGTGGGCAGCGCGGACGGCATCAGGAAAGTTTCAATCCCGGCGGCCGTGAAGATGGCCGCCGTTTCCTCGGCGAAGATGTCCGAGTTGTAGCGGGCGTCATAGCCGACGACGGCGCGTGGCCGGGTCCCGGGCGCGGCCTCACCCACCGCATCAACGAGGAAGATGGCGAGGCCGGCGGCGGCGCGGCGCACCACGACGCGGTTCATCCGGTTCGGCCCAGCGCCCAAGGCGGCGCGGAGGCCTGCGGTGCCGAACTGCAGCGTGCCGCTGAAGCTGTCGGCGAGCTCTTGCGACGCTGCGGGCGAGCCCTCCTCCGCGAGTTGCAGCAGCTCTGTGAGCTCTGCGGCTGTGGCGGGATCCGGATCTTTGGCCGCCCATTCGCGGGCGTGGCTGAACAAGGAAGCGGCATCGGAGGACGTCATGCGGTCAACGCTATCGTCATTGCTCCAGGAACTGTGCCGGAACACTCGCCCGTGACAGCGGAAAGCAGCGAAATCCTTGCAGTAAATTTTCTGGACAAGTAATGTCGCGAATATGAAACTGGGGCAGGGCGTTGAGTGGGGGCTGCATAGCTGCGTCAACATGTCCTGGACCGCGCCGGGGGAGGCCGTCAGCAGCGCACGGCTGGCCGAGTTCTACAAGCTTCCCGCCGCGTACCTGAACAAGCAGCTCCAGGCCATGGTGCGGGCCGGGATCCTGACCTCGGTGTCCGGCCCGCGGGGCGGCTTCTCGCTGGCCAGGCGTCCGGACCGGATTTCCGTCCTTGATGTGGTCCTGGCCATCGAAGGAAAGAACCATGCCTTCCGGTGCGAAGGCATCGCCAAGGACGCCCCGGGCGCGAGCATGGACGCCGACTACGCCCGCACCTGCCTTATTTCGCAGACCATGCGCCACGCCGAAGTCACATGGCGGACTGAGCTGTCCCGGCAGAGCATTGCCGGGATCGCCCAGTCCATCGAGCGCCGGTTTCCCGAGGCCCGGGAGGCCACCGTCCTGCAGCTCGTCGGTCCGCGAACCTGACCAGCCCTACATCAACGCGGGGTCACTAAACGCCCATGGGAAGCCTCGGATGGGCGCTAAGTGACCCCGCGTTGTCCTAAAGCTTGGCGATGATGCCCGCCAGCAGCTTGGAGATGCGCGGTCCGGCGGCCTGGCCGGACTCGATGACTTCCTGGTGGCTCAGCGGCATGGCGCTGATGCCGGCCGCGAGGTTGGTGACCAGCGAAATTCCGAACACTTCCATGCCTGCGTGCCGGCCGGCGATCGCTTCCAAAGCAGTGGACATGCCCACCAGGTCCGCGCCGATCCGCTTGGCGTACTGGACTTCGGCCGGTGTTTCGTAATGCGGTCCGCTGAACTGGGCATAGACGCCTTCCTCCAGCGAGGAGTCCACTTCACGGGCGAGGGCACGGATGCGCGGGCTGTACAGATCCGTCAGATCAACGAACGTTGCGCCTTCAAGCGGGGACGTGGCGGTGAGGTTGATGTGATCTTTGATGAGGACCGGGGTGCCCGGCGTCCAGCTTTCGTTCAGCCCTCCGCAGCCGTTGGTGAGGACCAGGGTTTTGCAGCCGGCAGCGGCAGCGGTGCGGATGCCGTGGACCACGGCGCGGACGCCTTTGCCCTCGTAGTAGTGCGTCCGTGCGCCCAGGACCAGCGCGCGTTTGCCCTCTTTGGTCAGGACGGAGCGGATGGTGCCGACGTGCCCTTCGACCGCGGGGGCGTGGAAGCCCGGGACGGTGTCGGCGGTCAGGGTGGCGGTGGTCTCGCCGATGAGGTCGGCGGCTTCGGCCCAGCCTGAGCCCAGGACGAGAGCGACGTCGTGATTGTCCACCCCGGTCTCCTGCGCGATGTACTCAGCGGCAGAGCGCGCGGCGGCGAAAGGGTCCGTGTTCTGGAAGTCTGTATTACTCACTGGTACAAGTTATCGTGCTGGTGCCGCTGTGCACAGTGGCAACAGCGTCGCGCCGGGCCGCAGACGGCACCGTGACGGGGCACTCGTTATTGGTGGTCCCTGCGCAGATGCGCGAGAATGGTTGATTGTGACTACGCACCCTGATTTCAGCTCACCCCGGATCGCAATCCTCGGAGGTGGCCCCGGCGGATACGAAGCCGCTATGGTCGCTGCCTCGCTGGGGGCGCAGGTCACCATCATCGAACGCGCGGGCATGGGCGGCTCCGCCGTGCTGACCGACGTCGTGCCTTCCAAGACCCTGATCGCGACGGCGGATCTGATGACCCGCGTCGGTGAGGCGGGCGAGCTGGGAGTGAAGTTCGACGTCGACGGCGGCGACTTTGTGCCGGCGATGCGCGCCGACCTCAAACACATCAACGACCGCCTGCTGGGCCTTGCCCGCCAACAGTCCACCGACATCTCCACCGGACTTGAGCACCAAAACGTCCGCATCCTGCTTGGTTCGGGCAAGCTCCTGGACAACCACACCATCGAGGTCCTGACCGCTGACGGCACCGAAATCGTGGAAGCGGACACCATCCTGCTGGCCGTCGGCGCGCATCCCCGCGAGCTGCCCACCGCGCGGCCGGACGGGGAACGCATCCTGAACTGGGCGCAGATCTACAACCTTGACGAGCTTCCCGAGGAACTGATTGTCGTGGGCTCCGGTGTCACCGGTGCCGAGTTCGCCTCGGCCTACAACGGCCTGGGCTCCAAAGTCACCCTGATCTCCAGCCGTGACCGGGTGCTGCCCGGCTCGGACACCGACGCCGCGGAGGTGCTGGAGGAAGTCTTCGAGCGCCGCGGTGTGCGGGTCCTGTCCCGCGCCCGTGCCGAAACCGTCGAGCGGACCGACGACGGCGTGGTGGTCACCCTTGGTGACGGATCGAAAGTCACCGGCAGCCACTGCCTGGTCTGCGTGGGCTCCATCCCGAACACCGCGGGCATCGGCCTTGAAGAGGCCGGCGTGGCCCTCACCGAGAGCGGCCATATAAAGGTCGACGGCGTCTCCCGCACCACGGCGCCGAACATCTACGCCGCCGGCGACTGCACCGGCGTGTTGGCTTTGGCCTCGGTGGCCGCAATGCAGGGCCGGATCGCGATCGCCCATTTCCTAGGCGACAGCGTTATGCCGCTCAAGCTTCACCAGGTGGCGTCGAACATCTTCACCTCACCCGAGATCGCGAACGTGGGCGTCTCCGAGGCCGAGATCCAGTCCGGCAAATACCAGGGCGACATCGTCAAGCTGTCGCTCAAGAGCAATGCCCGCGCCAAAATGCGCAATCACAAGGACGGCTTCGTCAAGATCTTCGCCCGTAAGGGCTCTGGCACCGTGATTGGCGGTGTTGTGGTGGGGCCGAACGCTTCCGAGCTGATCTTCGCCATCTCCCTTGCGGTCACCCAGAAGCTGCACGTCGACGACGTCGCCAGCACCTTCACCGTCTACCCGTCACTGAGCGGTTCCATCTCGGAAGCGGCGCGGCGCCTGCACGTCCGCATGTAAGTACCGGTGGTTGAGCTGCCGAAACCCGAGGGACCCGGCAGTCTCCATCGCCGGCAATCTCGGGTAGCGTGGCGGGCATGACTACAGCTCTGGAGCGGCCGCGCAGCGGAAAAATCATCGGTGGGGTTTGTGCCGCCCTGTCAGCCCGATTCGGGATCCCGAAGTTCCTGGTCAGGCTCGGGTTTGTGATCTTTGGCCTGGTGGGGATCGGCGAGCTGGTCTACATCGCGCTGTGGATCATGATCCCCAAGGCCCCGGCGTAGAGCAGGGCTTGCCCAGACCAGGGCCCGGGCGAGAAAGCACACCGGCCGCTACGCTTGGTGGGTGGAAATTCGAGCTGTCCTCTTCGATCTGGACAACACCCTGGGGCTCAGCTACCCATGCTTTCAGGCGGCGGGAGCCGCCTGGAAGTGTTTTTCGATGAGCCCCTTGATGTCCTCGTGGCAGCCGCCGCAGCCGGTGCCGGCGCGGGTTGCCTTGGACACCTCGGCCACGGTGGAGCAGCCATCCGCCACGGCACCCTGGATCTTGGCCCCGCTGACTCCGGCACAGCGGCACACGGTGCCAGCCGGATCCGCGGGACCGGACGCGGCCAGCTGGTCCGGGCCATCCAGGCGCAGGAGCAATGACCTGTCAGCCGGAAGCTCCGCGCCACGCTCAAACAGTCCCACTAGCTCCGCGGCGGTCCGCGGCATGCCCACGACCACCAGGCCTTCCAGCACTCCGCCGCGCGTGGTCATCTTGACGTAGCGGCCGTGTTCCGGATCGGCCCACTGGGCGATCTGAAGGCGCGGCCGGCCGTTCACGGCGCCCGCGGTGAGCACTTCTTCGTCCCACGGCTCGGCACCGTTGTCGCCGGCCACAGCCATGTTCATGCCACGGGCCTTCAGCACAATCACGGCGGCCTGTTCCTGGGGCAGCTCCTGCAGCGCGTCGGCTTCCTCCTGCGTGCCGGTGGCCAGCAGCGTCAGGTATTCGGCCAGCCATTCTGCCTGCCGCCACCCGGGTCCCACCAGGCCGGACGGGCCCTTCGCCGTGCGGCATTCACCGCAGGCGGGGTCCGGGCAGCGGACCTCGGCGCAGTCGCCGATCGCGAAGATGTGCGGCTCGTGGTGGGCACGCAGCCGGTGGTCCACCAGGATGCCGGTACCGGTGGACAGGCCGCAGCCCTCCGCGAGCTCGGTCCGGGGACGGACGCCACAGGAGAGGACCAGGAGATCGCCGTCGATCGCCGAACCGTCATTGAGCAGCAGCGCCGAGAACCCGCCGTCGGGCGCGTTGTGCTCCACCCCGGTGGACCGGGCGTTGCCGGCCATCCGGACGCCGCACCGGCGCAGGCTGGCCGCGAGGACCGCCCCGCCGCCGCGGTCGATGTTGCGCCCCAGCGGGTGCGGCCCGTTGTGCACCACCGTGACGGTGGCACCTTCCTCGGCAGCGGCGAGGGCTGTTTCGAGCCCAAGGACACCGCCGCCCAGCACCACCACGCGCTTGCCGCCGTCGACTGCCTGTTTGAGCACTGCAGCGTCGCGAAGGTCCCGGAGGGCTGTGACGCCGGCCGGAAGGACTGGGGAGGCGGGATCGGGGTTGATGCCGGTCAGGTTGGGGATGACGGGCCGGGAACCGGTGGCGAAGACCAGCCGCTCATATTGGGCCGAGGTGCCGTCGGTGAGGAGCACTTGCTGGCGGGCGCGGTCCACGCGGCGGACGCGCACGCCAAGCCGGACGTCCACGCCATCTTCGGCCAGGGCTGCGGCGTCAGAGAGGGCCAGGGCATCGGCAGTGGTGCGTCCGACCCCAAGATCGGCCACCAGCACACGGTTGTACGCGGCCTCGGCTTCCTCGCCCACGACTGTGAGGCTGACGTGCCCGTCGCGGACCGCGGGCAACAGTTCATCGATCAGGCGGGCAGCCACGGGGCCGAAACCAACAATGACAATCTGCTCACTCATGAGGCCTCCGATGTCTGAAGAACACTGTTCTGAAGTCCGGTTGCGATCGCCCGGACCCACACCTTGTTGAACTTGAATTCGGGCATCCCGGAAATGGGATCCGTCACCGCCTCGGTGAGGCGGTTGGCGCTTTCAAGCTCCGGGAAATGGAACGGCAGGAAGACTGTCTCGGGCCGGATCGCGGTGCTGAGTTCCGCACGGCAGACCACCTCACCGCGTTCATTGGCCACCGAGACAAAAGCACCCTCGGTGATGCCCATGGCGGCCGCTGCGGCGGGGTGGATCTGCATCTTCGCCTCGGGCTGGCTGGCCAGCAGCTCGGACACCCGCCGGGTCTGTGCCCCGGACTGGTAGTGCTCCAGGAGGCGCCCGGTGATCAGGGTCATGGTTTTCGCGGCCGGGTCCGGATTGGGGGCCGGCGTACGACGACGGCGGGGCGTCACCGGGGTCATGACCGCCTTGCCGCCGGCGTGGGCGAACGTGTCCAGGAAGAGCCGGGGCGTGCCGGTGCTCCCTACGGGGTACGGCCAGTAGGCAGCTTCGCCGCGGTCCAGCATGGCGTAATCGATGCCGGAGTAGTCGGCGTGCCCGCCGGCCGAGGCCAGCCGCAGCTCCTCGAAGACGGTTTCCGGATCTTCGCTGTACGTGGACGGGGCCCCGAGCGCTTCTGCCAGCCGGGCCATGATCCACAGTTCGCTGCGTGCGCCGGCCGGCGGCTGCAGGGCCTGGCGGCGGCGGAGGACGCGCCCCTCGAGGTTGGTGAGCGTGCCCTCCTCCTCGGCCCACTGCAGGACCGGGAGGATCAGGTCGGCTTCGGCGGCCGTCTCGGACATAAAGAAGTCGCAGACCACCAGGAAGTCCAGGCTGCGGAGCCCGGCGATGACGGCGTTTGCGTCGGGGGAGGCCACCGCGATGTTGGAGGCGTGCACAAAAAGGCACCGGACGCCGTCGGGCTGTCCCAGCGACTTCAGCAACTGGACGGCTGGGAGTCCCGGCCCGGGAATGGTTTCTTCGGGGACGCCCCAGACGCCGGCCATGTGGGCGCGGGCGGCGGGGTCGGTGATCTTCCGGTAGCCGGGGAGCTGGTCGGCCTTCTGGCCGTGCTCGCGGCCGCCCTGGCCGTTGCCCTGGCCGGTGAGGGTGCCGTAGCCGCTGCGGCGCGAGCCGGGCAGGCCCAGCAGGAGGCTGAGGTTGATCGCGGCGGTGGCGGTGTCCGTGCCGTCCACGTGCTGCTCCACACCGCGTCCGGTAAGGATGTAGCTGCCGCCCTTGCCCGCGCCGTCGGCGAGCCTGCGGGCGGTTTCCCGGATGAGCTCCGCCGGGACGCCGGTGAGGGACTGGACGCGTTCGGGCCAGAACGAGTTGACGCTGCGGACCACGGCTTCATAGCCGGTGGTGCGTGCCGCGATGAAGTCTTCGTCTGCCAGGCCCTCGTGGATGATCACGTGCGAGAGGCCCAGCAGAAGGGTGAGATCGGTGCCCGGCAGGGGCTGGAGGTGAAGTCCGCCGCCGTCGGCCGTGAATTTTGCCGTGGCTGAACGGCGGGGATCTACCACGATCAGCCCGCCGGCGTCGCGGGCGCCCTGGAGGTGCTGCACAAACGGCGGCATGGTTTCGGCGACGTTGGAGCCGAGCATCAGGATGGTGCTGGCGGAGTCCAGGTCTGTCAGCGGGAACGGGAGGCCGCGGTCCAGGCCGAAGGCGCGCATCCCGGCGGCCGCGGCGGAGGACATGCAGAAGCGGCCGTTGTAGTCGATGCGTGAGGTGCCAAGGGCCAGGCGGGCGAACTTGCCTAGCATGTAGGCCTTTTCGTTGGTGAGGCCGCCGCCGCCGAAGACCCCGACGGCGTCCTTGCCGTAGCGTGCCTGCGTGTCCTTCACGGCGGTGGTGACCAGCGCCAGGGCCTGGTCCCAGCCGATGGGGCGATGGACGCCGTCGGCCCCTTTGAGCAGGGGTTCGGTGACCCGTCCGGGGTGGTTCAGGAGCGTGGCTGAGGTCCAGCCTTTGCGGCAGAGTCCGCCACGGTTGGTGGGGAAGTCGCGGCCGCTCACTTCGAGTAGGGGGGCCTTCAGAAGGGTGGCGTCCGCAGCGGCCAGCGCCGCGGATTCAGCCGGCACGGGGACTGACCCCGGCTCGGAAGCCGGGGTCAGTCCCGCAGGGGACGTGAGCGTCATGGCGCACTGCAGGGCGCAGTAAGGGCAGTGCGTGTCGGCGCTTTTGGTCATGTTAGACGTGTCCCATCGCGTTTCGGTTGGCGTTGCGGATGTAGCAGAACCAGCAGACCGCCAGCATTACAACGTAGGCTCCGACGAAACCGTAGAAGGCCGGGGTATAGGAGCCGCTGGCTGTGTTGGAAGCGTTCAGGACCTGCGGGATAACGAAGCCGCCGTAGGCGCCGATGGCCGAGATCAGTCCGAGGGCCGATGACGCTAGCCGCTGGGTCTCCACCGTGCTGGCACCGGACTTCGCAGCCCGGCTGGACGTTGCGAAGATGATGGGGATCATCCGGTAGGTTGCGCCGTTGCCGAAGCCGCTGGCGGTGAAAAGCATCAGGAAGAGGACCAGGAACAGCCAGAAGTTCTTCAGCGGCAGGGTCCAGATCATGGTCAGGGTGATGACGGCCATGGAGGCGAAGGCCGCCACGGTCATCCGGGCCCCGCCCATGCGGTCAGCCATGCGTCCGCCGTAGGGGCGGGCGAGTGAACCGACCAGCGGGCCGAGGAAGGCCAGCGAGAGTGCCACGGTGCCGACTCCGATGGAGGAGAAGGCCGGGAAGTAGTCCTTGATGAGCTTGGGGAACACGCCGGCGAAGCCGATGAACGAACCGAAGGTGCCGATGTACAGCAGCGCCATGATCCAGAGGTGCGGTTCCTTGAGCGCCGCGACCGAGCCGGCCACGTCACCCTTGGCGCTGGTGAGGTTGTCCATGTACTTCCAGGCACCGAAGGCGGCGATCAGGATGAAGGGGATCCACATCCAGCCGGCCATCGGCAGGTTGACGCTGCCGACCGCGAGCAGGGTGATCGCAATCGGGACGGCGAGCTGTGCGACGGCGGCACCCATGTTGCCGCCTGCGGCGTTCAGGCCGAGAGCCCAGCCCTTTTCACGGGCCGGGTAGAAGAACGTGATGTTGGCCATGGAACTGGCGAAGTTGCCGCCGCCGAAGCCTGCAAGTGCAGCCACCAGCAGCATCACACCGAACGGGGTTTCCGGATTGGAGACGCAGAGTCCCAGGCCAACGGCGGGAATCAGAAGGAGGAGCGCGGACACGATGGTCCAGTTCCGGCCGCCGAAGCGGGGAACCATAAAGGTGTAGGGGATCCGGAGCGTGGCGCCTACCAGGCTGGGCATCGAGATCAGCCAGAAGATTTCCGAGGTGGTGAACGTAAAGCCGGCTGCCGGGAGCTGGACCACCACGATGGACCAGAGCTGCCAGACCACAAAGCCGAGGAACTCGGCGAAGATGGACCAGTTCAGGTTGCGGCGGGCGATGGTTCGGCCGGCGGACTCCCACTGCTCTTTGTTCTCGGCGTTCCAGTTGGCGATCCAGCGGCCAGGACGGAATTCAAGGGCGGGGGCGTCGGTTGTACGGGTGGAGGGCTGGGCGCTGGCGGATGAAGACACGCCTCCGTGCAACGGGGCGGTGTCTATATCTACGGAATTGCCGGTGCCGGCATCTGCGCTGCGGTCAACAGTCACGGTGGACCTCCTCTTGGGGGATGTTGTCCTTCCAAGGTAGAGAACGTGCGTTTCATGGACGGTCGCCGTTTGTTAACGCGCTGTGACATTTGCCTATCGGCAACCGACGGGCGACGTGAGGAGAGTTAACGGACCGAAGGATGAGACGTGTGCCACTAGTCCATATGGTGGACCTTTTGTCCATTGACTGGACGGCCGGAACTAATATTGAACTCTAACTACTGCATGCCGGACCCTACCGGGCCCGGCCGGTTCTCAGGAAAGTGTTCATATGTCATCTACGCAAACCACCGCGGAGCAAGGATCCCCCAAGGCGGTGAACTCACGCGGCCGCGTGATTGTGGCCAGCCTGATCGGCACCACCGTTGAGTTCTACGATTTCTACGTCTACGCCACCGCCGCCGTACTGGTCTTCCCGGCGCTGTTCTTCCCCAACCAGAATGAGACCACCCAGCTGCTCAGCTCCTTCGCTGTCTTCGGCGTGGCTTTCGTTGCCCGCCCGCTGGGATCCATCGTCTTTGGCCACTTCGGCGACAAGTTCGGCCGCAAGGGCACCCTGGTGGCCTCGTTGCTGACCATGGGCATTGCCACCTTCCTGATCGGCTGCCTGCCCACTGCGCTGGTCCCGGGCTGGCAGTTCTGGGCTCCGGCACTGCTCGTTGTTATGCGCTTCGCCCAGGGCCTCGCCCTCGGCGGCGAATGGAGCGGCGCGGCCCTGCTGGCCACGGAAAACGCCCCGGCCAACAAGCGCGCCATCTACGGCACGTTCCCGCAGCTCGGTGCACCCATCGGCTTCATCATCGCCAACGTGATCTTCCTGGTGGCCAGCTATGCACTGACACCGGCCGACTTCCTGGCCTGGGGCTGGCGCGTGCCGTTCCTGCTCAGCGCCGTCATGGTGATCATCGGCCTGTACGTCCGCCTCAAACTGATCGAAACGCCTGCCTTCACCAAGGTGCTCGAATCCAATGAGGTGGCCAAGCTGCCGCTGGCCCGGGTCTTCAAGACCAGCTGGCGTCCGCTCATCCTGGGCACGTTCATCATGCTCGCCACGTACGTGCTCTTCTACCTGATGACCACGTTCACGCTGACCTACGGCACCCGAGCCTCCAACCTGGATGCCGCCCGGGCTGCCGCCGAGAAGGCCGGCAAGCCGATGTCCGAGGCCGCCGCGGCAGCGTTTGTTCCCGGCCTGGGCTTCACCCGCAACGACTTCCTCTGGATGCTGATTGCCGGCGTCGTCTTCTTCGGCATCTTCACCCTTGTTTCCGGACCATTGGCGGAGAAGTACGGCCGCCGCAAGATGCTGTTGACCGTCACCGGTGGCATCTTCGTCTTCGGCCTGCTGTTCGTCCCGCTGTTCAGCGGCGGCTTCGTGGGCACCATGGCCCTGCTGGTCATCGGCTTCTCCCTGATGGGCCTCACGTTCGGCCCCATGGGTGCGCTGCTGCCGGAACTGTTCCCCACCAATGTGCGCTACACGGGATCCGCCGTCAGTTACAACGTGTCCAGCATCCTGGGTGCTGCGGTGGCTCCGTTCATCGCCGTCGCGCTCTGGGAGCTGGCCGACGGCAGCCCGGTCCTGGTGGGTGTCTACCTGACCGCGATGTCCGTGCTGACCCTGATTGCGCTGTTCGTGAGCAAGGAAACCCGCGACCTGGACTACGAGAACAACGTAGCCTGACGCCCCGCCGTCGGGCCTTCCAGCCCGGTTGCTGACAGAACTGCCCGGCGTGTTCCCCGTTATTCCGGGGAGCGCGCCGGGCATTGCTGTGTGCGGCGGGACCAACCGGGGAGGAACGCACGACGGCGGGGCTCCAGTTGCCGCTGTCAGTTGCCGTAGCGGGCCACGAAGTTACGGAGGATCTTCATGGGCTCCGTGGCGGTGTACGTCCGCGCGTCAGCCATGAGCTCCTCGGCGGACTCCGGCGGGAAATATCCGGCATGCCGGTAGATATCGATCCGGGTGACCAGCCCCTCCGCGTCCAGTTCCGGGTGAAACTGTGTGGCGTACAGGTTCTGCTTGATGCGGAACATGTGGACGGGGCAGGCCTGGGAGGATGCCAGCAGCACCGCGTGGGAGGGCAATCTGGTGCAAGCCTCCTTATGCCCGGTGAAGGCGGTGAAACGCCGTGGCATCCCGTGCAGGAGCGGATCCGCGAGCCCCGCCTCCGTCAGCTCGATTTCCACCCCGCCCAGCTGTTCGCCGAAGGTCCTGTCGATCACGGCGCCCTGGTGCCTGCCCAGAGTCCCCACGCCGTAGCAGGCGCCCAGAAACGGAAAGTCGCGGGCCACGATCCGGTCCAGCAGCCCGGCCAGTTCATGCTCCACCCGGTGCTGCGTTTCGCTCTTGTGGTCTGCCGGGTCGCTGGACGTGAAGGGACTCCCGCCCACAATCACGCCCGAGAATTCGGCCAGGTCCAGTTGCGGCAGGGGAGCGGCCTCAAGCCGGACACGCCTCAGCTGCGAAGGGGTCAGCCCGCCATAGGTCAGGTACGCCTCATACTCTTCCTCGGCGGCGGCGTCTTCAGCCCGGGAGGCAAGGAACAGGAAAGGCTTCACACGCTAAGTGTGCCTTTCGCCCCAGCTCAACGCCAGAGGACGCCCAGCGCCAGCCTGCAGTTGGCGCCGGAGCACAGCCCCGGCGCCAGAGGGACGTCAGTGGCTGGCAGGCTGCGCGAGGGACCGGCGGGACTGCGGCTGGGCGGCAGGATCTGCGTGGCGGTGGACCAGCTTCCAGTAGCCTTCTTCGCGCCGGAAGATGCTGGTCACGCGGAGCGCGAACTCTTCCGGCGCCGCGGCGCCCTCCAGACGGGCCCGGAAATGCTCCGTCTCCACCAGGTAGGCCGTGTCGCGTGCGGTGTAGGAGGTGATGGTGTCGAAGCCCAGCATCTCGCCGTCCTGGAACTGCCGGGACGCCTGGTCCAGCCGGGCCTCCACCTGGGCCCAGCCACGTGCGATGCCGCCGAACGGGTTGGCCAGCGTGACGTCGTCGAGCCTGGAATACAGGTCCTTGACGGCACCGGGATTCCCGCGGGTGATTTCCGGAACCGCCAGGTGGTAGCGGTCTACTTCTTCTTCAAAACTGGGTGCGAGCATGGGGTGCCTCCGGCAGGGTCTAGTCTTCGATCGTGGCGATGACGGCGCCGGCCGAAACCGTCTCACCGGCCACTGCGCTGAGTCCGGTGATGATGCCGGAACGGTGCGCGGTCAGGGGCTGTTCCATCTTCATCGCTTCGAGCACCACCACCAGGTCACCCTCGGACACAACGTCGCCGTTTGCCACGGCAACCTTGACGATGGTGCCCTGCATCGGGGAGGTCAGCGCGTCGCCGGCGGCGGCCGCAGCCGCTCCGCCTGAACGGACGCGTTTCTTGGACTTGTTGGACTTCGCGCCGGCGGCGGAACCCGCCCCGATCGAACCAAGGGAGGCCGGCAGGATAACCTCGAGGCGCTTGCCACCCACTTCAACCACCACGCGCTGGCGTTCACCGGCGTCGCCACTGGCTTCAGCGGTTCCGTCCGGCGTCCAGGCGGGAATGTTGTTTACGAATTCGGTTTCAATCCAGCGGGTGTGGATGCTGAAAGGCCCCTCCGCGGGCGCAAAAGCGGGGTCCGAAACAACGGCGAGGTCGAACGGGATAACGGTGGGGATGCCCCCCACCACCATTTCCTCCAAGGCGCGCCGCGAACGCTGCAGGGCCTGGGCGCGGGTGGCGCCGGTGACGATCAGCTTGGAGAGCATCGAGTCGAAGTTGCCGCTGATAACATCGCCCTCCTCCACGCCGGAATCGATCCGGATGCCGGGGCCTGTGGGGTTCTTCAGGGTGGTGATGGTGCCGGGGGCGGGCATGAAGTTGCGGCCCGGGTCCTCGCCGGTGATGCGGAATTCGAACGAGTGTCCACGGACCTCGGGGTCGCCGTAGCCGAGCTCCTCGCCGCGGGCCAGCCGGAACTGTTCGCGGACCAGGTCAATGCCCGTGACTTCTTCGGAGACGCAGTGCTCCACCTGCAGGCGGGTGTTGACCTCGAGGAAGGAGATGGTGCCGTCCTGGCCCACCAGGAACTCGCAGGTTCCGGCGCCCTGGTATCCAGCTTCCTTCAGGATGGCCTTGGAGGATTCGTACAGGCGGCGGTTCTGCTCTTCGGTGAGGAACGGGGCCGGTGCTTCTTCAACGAGCTTCTGGTTGCGGCGCTGCAGCGAGCAGTCACGCGTGGAGATGACAACGACGTTGCCGTGGGCGTCCGCGAGGCACTGTGTTTCGACGTGGCGCGGGGCGTCCAGGAAGCGTTCGATGAAGCACTCGCCTCGGCCGAAGGCTGCGGTGGCCTCACGGACGGCAGACTCGAAGAGCTCCGGGATTTCTTCGCGGGTGCGGGCCACCTTGATGCCGCGGCCGCCGCCGCCGAAGGCTGCCTTGATGGCCACGGGCAGGCCGAACTTGTCTACGAACTCAAGGATTTCCTCGGCCGACTGCACAGGATCGGCGGTGCCGGGGACCTGGGGTGCGCCCACTTTCTCGGCGATGTGACGGGCCTGCACCTTGTCGCCGAGGGCGGAGATGGCCTCGGGGGACGGGCCGATCCAGGTGATGCCGGCCGCGATGACCTTGGCGGCGAACTCGGCGTTTTCGGCGAGGAAACCGTAACCGGGGTGGATGCCGTCGGCACCGGACTGGCGGGCAACGTCAATGATCTTGTCCATCACCAGGTAGGACTCCGCGGCGGTGTTGCCACCCAGGGAGTAGGCCTCGTCGGCCAGCCTGACATGGAGCGCGTCGCGGTCCGGATCGGCGTAGACAGCCACGGAGGCAATGCCCTCGTCGCGTGCCGCGCGGATGATGCGCACTGCGATTTCGCCTCGGTTTGCGATCAGCACCTTGGTGAGGTTCGACTGCACGGGACTAGCGGACTGCTCCAAATTTGCTGACAAGGCGTCTCCTTCTTTCCTTCAGGGAGCCTAGCGCGATTTTGTGGGTTCCGCCGATGTTACTTGCGGTTTCCGCGTGTAAACGGGCGCGGCTTTGTAGGGAACCTACAATTGGTCGGAAAATCGCCGCAATTATTCGGCGGACCACAGGTCCGTGATGCGTACGTTGGCGTGCCCGAGGAGACTGCGCAGCGTGGAGACTGACAGCCCGACGACGGCGTGCGGATCCCCGTCCACCTTCCGGATGAACGCCCCGCCTAGGCCGTCGATCGTAAAGGAGCCGGCGCAGTGCAGCGGTTCGCCCGTGGCGATGTACGCGTCGATCTCTTCCGGATCCATCTCGGTGAAGTGGACCTCGGCGGAGGCGACCGCCCCGAGCGTGGCGCCGGATCCCGGTGCCGTGCTGCCGCCGTCGGCCGCTGCGTCGGTGCCTATCTCGGCGGGCTCGTCATCGGCTGCCGTCGCGCGGCAGTCCACCAGCCAGTGCCCGGTGTGCAGGACACCGCTGTTGCCGCTCATCCGCAGCATCCGTTCGCGGGCGACGGCGGCCGTGTACGGTTTGCCGTGTGCCTCGCCGTCGAACTCGAAGATGGAGTCGCAGCCGATGACCAGCGCGCCCTCCGCTTCCGGCAACGCGGCCACCGCCTCGGCCTTGGCGCGGGCCAGCAGCAGCGCGGTATCGTGCGGATCCGTGACGCCGTAGTGGGCCTGGACCGCGTCCTCGTCCACGTCGGAGACCAGCACGGAGTGCCGGATGCCGGCGTCGGCCAGGAGCTTGGTGCGGGCGGGGGACTGAGAGGCGAGGATGAGGCGGGTCACCGTTTTAGCCTAGTGGACGGGCTCGGTCAGCTTCTGCGGCTCGTTTTCGCGGCGTTCCAGCCGGGCGCCCTCCACGTCCACGTCGGGCAGGATCCGGTCCAGCCACTTGGGCAGCCACCAGGTCTTTTCGCCCAGCAGGTACATCACAGCCGGCACGATGGTCATGCGGACCACAAACGCGTCCAGCAGCACACCGAACGCCATGGCGAAGCCCAGCGGCCGGACCATGGTCAGGTGGCTGAAGATGAAGCCGGCGAACACGCTGACCATGATGATCGCGGCGGCGGTCACCACGGCGCCGGCGTGGGTGAAGCCGATGCGTACGGCCTTTTTGGCCGGGGCGCCGTGCATGTAGGACTCACGCATGCCGGAGGCGATGAACACCTGGTAGTCCATCGCCAGGCCGAACAGCACACCGATCAGGATGATCGGCAGGAAGCTCAGGACCGCGCCGGGATTGGCGACGTCGAACACTCCACCCAGCCAGCCCCACTGGTATACGGCCACCACCAGGCCGAAAGCGGCGGCCAGGGACAGCAGGAAACCGCCGGTTGCCAGGAGGGGAACCACAATGGAGCGGAATACCAGCAGCAGCAGGATGAGGGAAAGCCCGACGACGATCGCCAGGTACGGCGGCAGGGCGTCACCGAGTTTTGTGGAGACGTCGATGTTGCCGGCGGTCTGCCCGGTCAGGCCGATGGTGACCCCCGTTTCGGCCTGGATCTGGGTGCCGCGTTCGCGGAGTTCGCTCACCACCTGCACCGTGCCGGCCTTGGCGGGCCCCTCTTCCGGGATGACCTGGAATACGGCGGTGCGGCGGTCTTCACTCAGTGCCACGGGCACTGTTGCCACCACGTTGTCCACGCCACGGATCAGGTCCGCGACGTCATACTGCAGTTCCTGGGCCCGGGTTTCGTCCAGTCCGGCCGGGAATTCACCCACTACCACAATGGGTCCGGTGACGCCCTCGCCGAAGCTGCGGGCGGTGACGTCATAGGCCTGGTAGGCCTCGGAGTCCACCGGTTCGGAGCCGCCGTCGGGCAGTGCCAGCTGGAGCTGTGCGGCGGGCAGGGCCAGCGTTCCCAGCAGGAGTACGCCGGCGACGAGCGCCACAACCGGGTGCCGGGTGACCAGGCCGCCCCAGCCCTGGGTGCTCTTTTCCTCATCCTTGGCCTGGTCGGCAACCTCGTGGCCGGCCTCGGCGTTGTGGGCATCGGCCTTGGCCCAGGCCCGCCGGGAAATGATGCGCCGGCCGATCAGGGACAGCAGGGCCGGGGTCAGGGTGAGCGCCACCAGGACGGCCACCGCGACGGTGCCGGCTGCTGCCAGGCCCATCACGCTCAGGAACGGCAGCCCGGGCACCACCAGGGCGGCCAGGGCAATGATGACCGTCAGGCCGGCAAAAAGCACGGCGTTGCCCGAGGTTCCGGTGGCGCGTGCCACGGATTCCTCAGGATCCATGCCTGCAAGCAGCTGGGTCCGGTGCCGGTTGACGATGAACAGGGAGTAGTCGATGCCAACCGCGAGGCCCAGCATCAGGGCAAGCATGGGGGAGATGGAGCTCATCTCGAAGGCGCCGGACAGTGCGAACGTGATGCCCACCCCGACACCGACGCCGATGACGGCCATCAGCAGCGGCAGACCCGCGGCGATGAGCGTGCCGAGCATCAGGATCAGGACCAGGGCCGCCACGCCGATGCCGATGATTTCGGCCGTGCCGAAGAGTTCTGAAATGTCTTCGGTGATTTCCTTGCTGGCCAGTGCCGTCACGCCCGCGGACGAAGTCTCATGCGCGATGTCCTGCACTTGCTGGCGCACCGCCGGGGTGAGGGCGTTGATGGAGGTGTTGAACTGCACCTGTGCCACGGCAGCCTGGCCGTCCGCCGAGACAAACCGGATCCCGCCGGATGCCTCCGCCTGCCGCTTGCCCAGATCGAGCTTGGCCTTGGCGGCCTCCCATTCCTGTGTGCCGGCGTCGAGCTGCGCCTGGCCCTGTGCCAGGGCGGCCTTCTGTGCTTCGAGCCGGGCCTCGATCATGGCTGCAGTTGCGCCGCCGGCAGCGAGCTGCTTCTCCGCGGCGTTCAGCTGCGCGGTGCCGGCGGCGAGCTCGGCACGTGAGGCATCCAGGCGGGCCTTGCCCGCGGCGAGCTGCTGCTCGCCGTCGGCGATGGCATGCCCGGCCTGGTCCAGCTGGGCCTGCGTGGCGAAGGGATCCACCGTGGCCTTGACGTCAGGCAGGTCACCAAGCTTGGTGAGGGCAGCCGTGACGGCGGCGCGGCTACCGTCAGTAAAACCGCCTTCCGGGGCTTCAAAGACGATCGTGGCAGAGCCGCCCGACGCTGCCGGCAGTTCCTGCTTCAGCTTGTCCGCGATCCGCTGTGTCTCAGTGCCCGGAATCTGGAAGTTATTGGACAGCGTGCCGTGGAAGGCGGCTGCTGAGCCGCCGACGGCCACCAGCGCCGCGAGCCAGAGCGAAATGACCAGCCAGCGGTGGCGGTAGGAGAACTTGCCGAGGCGGTAGAGCAGCAGGGCCATGTCAGAGCCGTTCTTTGGTGAGGTGGGTAGTGCCGGTTGTGGACGTCGCGGAGGGGCTGGCTGCCGGAACGGGGCTGCCGAAGCCGGAGCCGAGGTGGCCCATGGCGTCAATGAGCAGTTGCCGGAGGACAGCGAGTGATGCGGGGGAGAGATCGGCGCCGCATCGGGCGAACCACACGTCCATGGCCGCCTTCCCGCAGGAGATGACGGAGCCTGCGAGGGAGCGCAGGTACAGTTCGTCGACGACGGCGCCCGGGGTTCCTGCGAAGCGCTCCCGGGCCGCGCTGATGATCTCTTCGGTGCAGTGGTCCCACGCCTCAAGTTCGGACCGGGACAGGACCGCGTTGTCCTGGGTGAGGGTGAAGAGTTCAGCCAGCGGCGCCACCGTCATGGGGTCGGCCAGCTGCATCAGGGCCGCGCGCGCCGATTCGAGGATGGGCTCGTCGGCGGGCCGCTGCCGGAACTGCTGAAGGGCGTTGTCCAGGAACCCGTGCGTCATGGAGGCAAGTGCGGCCTCGGTGCTGCTGAAGTAGTTGAAGAAGGTGCGGCGCGAGATCCCGGCTGATTCGGCAATGTCTTCCACCGTGAAATTCCCGGGTCCCTGGGCGCGCAGCAGGGTCAGGGCGGCATCGGTGATGGCCTGGCGGGTGGCGGCTTTGTTCAGCTCACGGCGCGAGAGAAGTTCGGGCATGAAATTACACTACGTGCAAGTTTGCACGCCGCGCAAGTTGATTCACAGGAAGATGAAAGGTTCCCGACAGCTGAGCCTGAACCTGCCGCCGAAGACTGGAAGAGTCCCGTCTGGGACACCTTCACCAGCCGTCACCGGACGGCAGATCCAGGAGACAAGAATGGTACGCACAAAGAGAATTGCCCTTGGCCTCACGGCCACCGCGCTGGCCCTTGGCGCCGGGATCGGCGTCGCAGGCATGGCGTCCGCAACCACGACGCCGACGCCCACCCCCAGCGCCAGCTCAAGCGCCTCAGCCGACGGGAGCACCGGAACTGCCCCAGCTGAAGGGAAGGGCATGCGGGGTGGCCATTGCCACGGCGGCTTCCGCGGCGTGGACGCCGCGGCACTGGCTACCAAGCTCGGGGTGGACGAGGCCAAGGTGACGGAGGCCCTGAAGGCCTACCGCGAGGCCAACAAGTCCACCACCCCGCCGGCCGACGGAACTGAAGGAACCCGGCCGGACCCGGCCGCGAAGCAGGCTGAACTCGCTAAGTCCCTCGCGGCGACGCTCGGCATCGACGAGGCCAAGGTCACGGCGGCGCTTGAAGAGCTGCGCACCGCCGAACAGGCAGATCGCGCCGCGGCTCTGAAGACCCGCCTGGACCAGGCCGTCACCGACGGCAAGCTGACCCAGGCCGAGGCCGACGCCGTGACCAAGGCGGTCCAGAACGGAGTCATCGGAGGTGGCGGCCGCTAACAAGAGGCCGGGCTGAGCGAAACCCGGCACCGAACAGGAGAAGTCCCCGGGAGCACTTCCCGGGGACTTCTCCTCTTTGCTGTTCGAGCCGTGCGTCAGGCCTTCGCGTCGGCCAGTTCGCGTCCGGCTTCCGGAGAGTCAGTACCTCCGGCGATGGCGGAAGGATCCGCAGCGGAGGAGTCGGCGTCGTCGTCCACAAACGGAGTGCCGTTGCGGGGTGCGTTGTAGAGCGCCTCGTCGAGCATGCCCTGCCGCTTGGCCACGATGGTGGGCACGAGGGCCTGACCCGCGACGTTGACCGCGGTGCGCCCCATGTCCAGGATGGGGTCCACCGCGAGCAGGAGTCCGACGCCGGCCAGGGGCAGTCCCAGCGTGGAGAGCGTCAGGGTGAGCATCACCACGGCGCCGGTGGTGCCGGCCGTTGCGGCGGAACCGAGGACCGAGACGAGGGCGATGAGGAGGTAGTGGCTGACGTCCAGCTGGACGCCGAAGAACTGGGCCACGAAGATGGCCGAGATCGCGGGGTAGATCGCGGCGCAGCCGTCCATCTTGGTGGTGGCGCCCAGGGGCACGGCGAAGGAAGCGTAGGCGCGGGGAACGCCGAGGCTGCGTTCCGTGACGCGCTGGGTCAGCGGCAGGGTTCCGATCGAGGAGCGGGACACAAACGCGAGCTGCACGGCGGGCCAGACCCCGGAGAAGTACCGCTTCACGGACAGGCCGTGCGAGCGGATCAGCGTCGGGTAAACCACAAACAGCACCAGGGCCAGGCCCACATAGATGGCGAACGTGAACTTGCCGAGCGCGCCGATGGTGTCCCAGCCGTACACGGCCGCGGCGTTGCCGATCAGGCCCACCGTGCCGAGCGGGGCGATGCGGATGATCCACCAGAGGACCTTCTGGATAACGGCCAGCGCCGACGCGTTGAGGTTCAGGAACGGCTCGGCAGCCTTGCCGACCTTGAGGGCGGCAACGCCGACGGCGATGGCAATCACCAGGATCTGGAGCACGTTGAAGCTGATGGAGGTGCTGACTGTGGTGGCCGCGGTGGCGCTTTCAGTCACGGTGGAGGTGGCACCCAGTCCGAGGAAGTTCTTGGGGAACAGCCCGATCAGGAAGGACCACCAGTCACCGGACTTGCCGGCGTACTTGGCCTCCTGGGTGATGCCGGTGTTGGCGCCGGGCTGCAGGAGCACGCCGAGGCCGATGCCGATCACGACGGCGATCAGGGAGGTGATGGCGAACCACAGCAGGGTGTTCCAGGCCAGCTTCGCGGCGTTGGAGACCTGGCGCAGGTTCGAGATCGAGCTCACCACGGCCGTGAAGATCAGCGGAACTACCGCGGTCTGCAGCAGCGAAACGTAGCTGGAGCCAATGGTCTGCAGCGTGGCGCCGAGGCCGTTGGGGGCCTCCTTGGTGCTGCCTGTGTACTTGGCCAGCAGGCCGAGGCCCAGGCCCACAATGAGGGCGGCGATGATCTGGAAACCGAACGAGCCAGCCCACTTGGGCAGCTGGAAGCCGGTCTTTCCTGCGGATTCGGGGGTGCGGGTTTGAGTGCTCACCAGAACACGCTAGGCCCGGGTTTCTTATCACGGCGAACAGATGTTGAGAAATGTTACGCCGCAGCCTCGCCACAATAAGCCAAGAATCCCGCAAATCCGGCGTCCCACAAGGCAATTGTGAAGTTATTCCCGCGCCGGATGTGGCAAACGTCTCGCACTCAGGGGGCCGGAGGGGGCGCATCCGGCAGCGTGCGTCAGAGCGACGAAGGAGCAGCACGCCGAGGATGTGGCCCCTCCGGGCCCATCCCGGGTGGACCTACGAGAGCAGCGCCCGGCGGAGGGTATCGAGGCCTACGGAGCCGATGTTCAATGCCTTGGTGTGGAAGGCCTTGAGGTCGAAGCCGGGCCGGGTTTCGAGGTCGGCCCGGATCTGTTCCCAGAGGCGCTGTCCCACTTTGTAGGACGGGGCCTGGCCGGGCCAGCCGAGGTAGCGGGTGAATTCGAATTTGAGCTGGCCTTCGCTGATGGGCAGGTTTTCCTTGAGGAAGACGTAGCCCGCCTCCGGGGTCCATGTTCCGCTGCCCCAGCGTTCGGGGATCTCGAGTTCCAGGTGGACGCCGATGTCGAACACCACGCGGGCCGCCCGCATCCGCTGCATGTCCAGCATGCCCATGTGGTCGCCGGGATCGGCCAGGTAGCCGAGTTCCTGCATAAGCTTTTCGGCGTACAGGGCCCAGCCCTCGCCGTGGCCGGAAGTCCAGCAGATGTTCCGCCGCCACTTGTTCAGCAGTTCCCGCCGGTAGGTGGCGGTGGCCACCTGCAGGTGGTGGCCGGGGACGCCTTCATGGAAGACCGTGGTGGTTTCGGCCCAAGTGGTGAAGGTGTCTTCGCCGGCGGGAACTGACCACCACATCCGGCCGGGTCGGCTGAAGTCATCGGAGGGGCCTGTGTAATAGATGCCGCCCTCGTCGGTCGGGGCGATGAGGCATTCGAGCTTCTTCATCACGTCCGGGATCTCGAAGTGCACGCCGGCAAGCTCGGCGACTGCCTTGTCCGAGAGTTCCTGCATCCACGCCTTGAGGGCCTCCGTGCCCTTGAGTTGGCGGGCCGGGTCGTTGTTGAGGACATCCTTGGCCTCCTCGATGCTGGCCCCTGGCTTGATGATGGACGCAACATTTTCCTGCTCGGCGATGAGCCGGTCGAGTTCCTGGACTCCCCACGCGTAGGTCTCTTCGAGGTCGACGGCGGCGCCCAGGAAGGAGCGCGAGGCCAGGGCGTAGCGTTCCCGGCCGACGGCGTCCTGCTGCGGCGCGGCAGGGAGCAGTTCTGTGCGGAGGAACTCCGCGAGCTCCCGGTAGGCACCCCGGGCAGCGGCAGCGCCGGCGTCGAGCGTTTCCTGCGTTTCGCCCGGCAGGGGACCGTCCGCAGTCCGGGCCTCGGCGGCGAGCTTGGCGAAGAAGCCGTCTTCGGCGGCGTATTTGGCGGTCTGCTCGATGACGATGGAGACCTGGCGTTCGGCTGCGACCTTGCCCGCGTCCCGGGCCTGGCGCAGTGATTCGGTGTAGCCGCGGAGGGCGCCCGGGACGTTCAGCGCGCGGCCGGCGATGCGTTCCCAGTGCTCAGCCGTGTCTGTGGGCATGAGGTCGAAAATGGCCCGGATGTCCTGTGCGGGGGAGGCGATGTTGTTCAGCTCCGCCACGTCCCAGCCGGACTCGTGGATTTCCAGCTGGAGGCCCAGCCGTTCCCGCATGGCGTCCAGGGTGACAGTATCGACGTCGTCCTGGGGCGCGAGGCCCTCCAGGGCAGCAAGGGCCTTGCGGGCTTCCGCTGCGAAACCGGCGATGCCGGCGGGGGAGTAATCCGGGTACTCGGTCTCATGCCCCGGCAGCCCCAACTCGGTGGCAAGCGACGGGTTCAGGCGGATAAGTGTGTCGGTATAGTCATCCGCCACGGCATCGATGGCGGAGTGCGGACGGGCGGCGGGGGCGGCTTCGGTAGTCACCCCACGAGCCTAACCCCGGCTCCGCCTCCAGGCGCCGGGACCCGGCGTCGGGGCGAGCCGCAGCTGCTGGCGGCGCACCCAGTCGCGGGCGGTGGGCTTCCCGTCGGCCACGGCGTCCGCGCTGCCCAGGGAAAGCACGACGGCGGTCAGCGCCGCGAGCTCCTCGGCCGACGGTTGCCCTTTGACTACAGAAAGCACGGGGGCATCGGCGGGCGCATTGGTTTCGACAGGCTCAACCAACGGGGCTCCGACCAGCGGATCTTTCGCGATCACAGCGGGATGTTCCCGTGCTTCTTGGTGGGCAGGCTCGCCCGCTTGTCGCGGAGGGCGCGAAGGCCCTTGATGATGTGGCCCCGGGTATCGGACGGTGCGATGACCGCGTCCACGTAGCCCAGCTGGGCGGCCTGGTAGGGGTTCAGCAACTCTTCTTCGTACTGGCGGATGACCTCGGCGCGCCGGGCCTCAACGTCCCCGCCGGCCTCGGCAACGGCGGCCAGGTCGCGGCGGTACAGGATGTTGACGGCGCCCTGGGCACCCATCACGCCGATCTGCGCCGTGGGCCAGGCCAGGTTCAGGTCCGCGCCGAGTTTCTTGGAGCCCATCACGATGTACGCGCCGCCGTAAGCTTTGCGGGTGATGACCGTCAGCTTGGGGACGGTGGCTTCGGCGTAGGCGTACAGCAGCTTGGCGCCGCGGCGGATGATGCCCTGGAACTCCTGGTCCTTGCCGGGCAGGAAGCCGGGCACATCCACCAGGGTGATGATGGGGACGTTGAAGGCATCGCAGTTCCGGACGAAGCGCGCAGCCTTCTCAGAGGCTGCAATGTCCAGCGTGCCGGCGAACTGCAGCGGCTGGTTGGCCACGATGCCCACGGTGTGTCCCTCCACCCGGCCGTAGCCGATGATGACGTTGGGGGCATACAGGGACTGCATCTCCAGGAAGTGTGCGTCGTCAACGATCTGCTCGATGACGGTACGCATGTCGTACGGCTGGTTGGCAGAGTCCGGGACGAGCGTGTCCAGGGCGAGGTCGTTGTCGTTGATCTCCAGCTCCTGCTGGTGCTCCAGCACCGGGGCCTCGGAGAGGTTGTTGGACGGCAGGAAGTCCAGCAGTTCGCGGACGAACTCGATGGCGTCGGCTTCGTCGGAGGCCAGGTACGTTGAGGTGCCCGTGTTGGCATTGTGCTGGCGGGCGCCGCCGAGGGTTTCCATGTCCACGTCTTCGCCCGTGACGGTCTTGATGACGTCCGGTCCCGTGATGAACATGTGCGAGGTCTTGTCCACCATCACCACGTAGTCCGTGAGGGCGGGGGAGTAGGCCGCGCCGCCGGCGGACGGTCCCATGATGAGCGAGATCTGCGGGACGACGCCGGAAGCGTGGACGTTATTGCGGAAGATGTCGGCAAACATGGCCAGGGAGGCCACACCTTCCTGGATGCGGGCACCGCCGCCGTCGAGGATGCCCACTACAGGGCAGCCGTTGCGCAGGGCGAATTCCTGGACCTTGACGATCTTCTCGCCGTTGACCTGGCTCAACGATCCGCCGTAGACCGAGAAGTCCTGGCTGTAGACGGCAACGGGACGCCCGTCCACTGTGCCGTAGCCGGAGACCAGCCCGTCGCCGAGCGGCTTCTTCTTTTCCATGCCGAAGGCGGTGGAGCGGTGCACGGCCAGTGCGTCAAGCTCCACAAACGAGCCTTCGTCCAGCAGGAGTTCCACGCGCTCGCGGGCGGTGTTCTTGCCGCGGGCGTGCTGCTTTTCGATGGCTTCGGGGCCGGAGGGTTGTTCTGCACCGGCCTGGCGGTCGCGGAAATCGGCGATCTTTCCCGCTGTCGTTGTCAGATCGTGGCTCATCAAGTGTCTCCGGCTCTGTAGCAGATTGGTGCTGTAACAATGTGGTGCTGCGTGCGGTGGTAACTGGCAGGTCAGACGCGGGATTTAAGTAGATTCCACACAAGAGACGAACCCTGCTGGCTAGTCTAATGACGCATCTGCGTGGGACGACTGTAGAAAACCTACAATTTTCCGCACTTTCCAGCGGCCAGCACTATGTTACTCGCCAGTAACATACCTCGGCTACAGTGGAGCCATGACTTCCAGCAACGACGCAAGGTCCATTGCCGCAGGGCCCTACCAGGCCACCGGGTCCCTTCGGGGCCGCACCATTCTGATGTCCGGCGGCAGCCGCGGCATCGGGCTGGCCATTGCCACCCGGGCGGCACAGGACGGTGCCAATATTGTCCTGATGGCCAAGACCGGCCAGCCCCACGCCAAGCTGGCAGGCACAGTCTTCAGCGCCGCCGAGCAGGTGGAGGCCGCCGGGGGCCACGCCCTGGCAATCGTCGGTGATGTGCGCAGCGACGAAGACGTCGCAGGAGCCGTGGCGGCCGCCGTCGAACGCTTCGGCGGGATCGACATCGTGCTCAACAATGCATCCGCGATCGATCTCTCCACCACCGACGACGTGGACATGAAACGCTACGACCTGATGCAGGACATCAATGTCCGCGGCACGTTCCTGCTGTCCAAGCTGTCACTGCCCGCCCTCCGCAAATCGGCCCACGCACACATCCTGACGCTGTCGCCGCCCCTGAACCTTGACCCCCACTGGGCAGGCAGGCACCTGGCCTACACCATGGCCAAATACGGGATGAGCCTCACCACGCTGGGCCTTGCCGAAGAACTCAAGGCCGACGGAATCAACGTCAACTCGCTCTGGCCGTGCACGCTCATCGATACCGCGGCCATCCGGAACATGCCCGGCGGCCAGGAGATCGTCCAGGCCGCGCGCGGACCACAGATCATGGCCGACGCAGCCCACGCCGTCCTGACCGGCAGCAACCTGGCCGGCGCCGGTGCACCAAGCGGCAACTTCTATACGGACGAACAGGTGCTCCGCGCGGCGGGTGTCACCGACTTCCGTCCGTACAGCCTCGGGGCCGCGGAGGATCGCCTGGTTCCGGACATATTCCTCTGAGCCGCGGGTTCCACTCACGTGGCTGCGGGAACAGCCAGCGGCGGCGCCTGAGTCGATAGGATTCAACCATGGATGACTCACACACCCCAGGAAATCCGTTGGATCGTGGAGCCTTGGCGGACCAGGATTTCCTGGCGGCCACAGGCGTCGCCAAGGTGGTGGTGGTGGACTCCACCGGTTCCACCAACGCGGACCTCCTGCGCTCGGTGACAGTTGAGCCAAAGGAGTGGCCGGACCTGTCGGTGCTGACGGCCGAGTACCAGACCGCTGCCCGCGGACGCCTGGACCGGCGGTGGGAAGCGCCGCCGCTGAGCTCGGTGTCGGTGTCCCTGGTCCTGCGGCCCGCCAATGCCGAGGGCAGGCCCCTGCCCACGCACACGTATTCGTGGCTGTCACTGCTGGGCGCGCTGGCGCTGCGGGAGACGCTTCTTGAGACCGCGGGCATTCCGGCCGAGCTCAAGTGGCCCAATGACGTCCTGGTCCGTGGCCGCAAGATCGCCGGGATCCTTGCCCAGCTGGGGCCCATGGGGGACGGCTCTGTTCCTCCGGTCATTTTGGGGACCGGCCTGAACGTGACTTTGACCGCGTCGGAACTCCCGGTGCCCACAGCGACGTCGGTTGCCCTGGAAGAACCGCTGACTGTTGATCGGACCGTGCTGCTCAAGAGCTACCTCGCCCATTTCGCCGTGCTCTACCGCAGCTTCTGCAATGCCGACGGCGACCCCACCGCCGGGATTGCCGGCGGCCCTTCGCTCCACAAACGGGTGGAGTCCGTGATGGTGACGCTGGGCAAGCAGGTGCGCGCGCAGTTGCCCGGTGACCACGAGATCATCGGGCACGCTTCGAGGCTGGACGAGTACGGCTCACTGCTGGTGGTGGACAAGGACCGCCGCGAGCATGTGGTCACCGCCGGCGATGTTGTCCACCTGCGCCCATGGACCCCGCCGGGCCAGGGCGCTGAAAGCGGCTATGCGTAAAGGCCTCGTGCCGGGCGAGCAGGTCATTACGGTTACCCGCCCGCAGCCGAGGAAACTGGCCGGCCCGGCCGCAGCCTTCATTGCGGCACCGGCGGCTGCAGCTTTTGCCAGTGCCTGGACCGTGCGGGGCGAGGCTACCCGGTTGGTGCCTTTGGCTTCCGCTGACTGGACACCGTGGATCGTCCTTGCATGCGTCTTGGCCGCTGCGTGGATATGGTTGGCATATTGCCTGCCTCGGCTGCTGCGGTGGCAGGCAACCCGGTACATCCTCACGAGCCGGCGGATTGTTGCCCGCTACGGCATGGTGCGGCGCCGGGACGAGCAGGTCAACCTCGCGTCGATCCGCAACGTGTCGGTCCACCAGTCGGTGCTGCAGCGCATATTGCGCTCCGGGAATATATCCTTGGAAACCGGGTACCAAGGTGTGGTGAACATCCAGGACGTCCCGGAAGCAGTGCGGTTCCGGGACTTCGTGCTGGATGCGATTGACGAACTGCCCGTGGGCGGGGACCCGGGGACTGATGAGATATCGGATTACACAGACGAAGCGTTGCCGTGGGAGTTGAGAGAAGGTGGAGACGATGAACGATGAGGACCAGCGGGACGAAGCGGACCTGCCGGCTCCCGCCGTGCCCGAAACCGCCCACCCGGCAACAGGCACACTCTCTCCGGAACGAGTGGCTGCCAAGGCTCTCGAGGCCCGGCTGTTGGGCGGCGAACGGAAGCTGCGGCGCCGTGAGGTGGCCGCCGGGGCAGGGCTGTCCCTCCTTTCGGCCCGGAAGCTGTGGCGTGCCCTCGGTTTCCCGAACTTCGGCGACGAAGACGTCGCCTTCACCGAACGGGATCAGGCTGCGCTGTCTACCGTGGTTGACCTGGTCCGCACCGGAGTGCTGACCGAGGAAGCCGCCATCTCCGTGACCCGGTCCATCGGACAGATGACGGACCGCATGGTGGTTTGGCAGATCGAGGCCCTGGTGGAGGACATGGTCCACGAGCAGGGCGTGACGGACGCTGTGGCCCGCAAGCGCCTGGTGAAGGAACTTCCCTCACTACTGGATGCACTAGAGGAGATGCTGGTCTATTCGTGGCGGCGGCAACTCAATGCCGGCGTGCAACGCCTGGCCGTGCGCGCCGAAGCCGGCCTGCAGGCCAGCGAAGAAGGCCGCGACGGCGACGAAGACGACGCCCCGCTGCCGCTGGCCCGCGCCGTCGGCTTTGCTGACCTCGTTTCGTATACGAGTCTCTCCCGCCGGATGAATGAAAAGACCCTCGCCCGGCTGGTCCAGCGCTTTGAGAACAAATGCGCCGAGATCATTTCCGTTGGCGGCGGGCGGCTGGTCAAGACGGTAGGCGACGAAGTCCTGTATATCGCGGAAACTCCGGCTGCCGGAGCCGAGATCTCGCTGGCCCTGGCACAGGCGTTCACCGAAGACGAGATCCTGCCGGAAGCGCGGGTGGCGATGGTCTGGGGCAGGATCCTGTCCCGGCTGGGGGACATCTACGGCCCCACGGTCAACCTCGCCGCCCGTCTCACCACGTTGGCGGATCCGGGAACGGTCCTGATCGACTCCATGACTGCATCCGCGCTGGATCAGGACAAGCGCTTCATTCTCGTTCCGCAGCCTGCTGAAAATGTCCGTGGGTTCGGCGAAATCCATCCCGTGCTCTTGGCACGCGGTCAAGGAAAAGGCCTGGTCCTCGACTAGCCGTTTACCGTCCCCGGCCATGAACTTCGCCGAATGGCTTGCGCAACAAATCCGCGTGCCACAAAATCCGCGCGCAGGAACGTGCCACAAAATCCGCGCGCAGGAAGAGGCGCCGGTTCGGACGTTACATCGTGGCGTCGCCCACGAAACCGGGACGGTCCGGGAGCCATGGAATACCCCATTGCTGAGCGTCAGGGACGTGTTTGTCCTGACCTGCTGGTTTATCCAGTTGTTGGCGTATCGCGCTATAGTCGACCCTGGCGGCGGCCTGTCGCGCAGCACCAGGGGAGCGCTCCCCATCGCGGCAGCAGCCATGCTTCGGTAGGCTGACGCGGGGAACAGAGAGCCCGGTATCGGGTCTTTGGAGGGGCCGCACTGGGGGCCGCGACACAATTGGGGGATTAGTAACGCTGTGACATCACTGCTGGGGAAGTTCGGTCTCAAGAAGCGCCACAACAAGATCGTTACCGGTTCGGCCTTTGCCGCGGCCGGCGCTGTGCTGGTTGCCGGCGCGATCATCTATCCGGGGTTTAAGACCACGGAGGTGGAGTTGAACGACGGCGGCGTGTGGGTAGTCTCCAAGTCCAAGAATGCGGTGGGTCGGCTGAATTATCCCTCGCGTGTGTTGGATGGTGCGGTGACGCCGGCGAGTACCACTTTCGATATTCTCCAGAATGCCGGGGATGTGTTTGTGGATGATGAGACGGGTTCGACGCTGAACCAGGTTTCTCCTGCGAACATGCGCCTCGGCGGGGACAGACAGCTGCCGGGTTCGGCGGATGTGAGCTTCGGTGCCAGCGTGATCTCAGTGACGGACGCCGCATCGGGAAAGGTCTGGGCGGTGTCGCCGTCCACGGTAAATGGTTTTGACCAGGAAGCCTCGGAACCTGTGATGGTTGGCTCCGAAGGTCTGGTCTCCGCAGTCGGTACCGATGACCGGATCTACAGTGCCGATCCCAAGTCGGGCGCGGTGACTGTCACGGAGGTGGACGCGAACGGCGAAGTGGTGTCCACCGATTCCAGTACCTGGGGTGAGCTTAAGGGTGCAGGGGACCTGCAGATCACGGTGGTGGGGGACAATCCGGTGGTGTTGGATGCTGCTGCAGGGAAGCTGTTCCTGCCGGGCGGTAAGCGGCTGCAGTTGGAGAATGCGCGGGATGCGAAGCTGCAGCAGGGCGGCCCGGCGAGTGATTTTGTGGCGGTTTCGACGCAGAAGGCGTTGCTGAAGCAGCCGCTGGACGGTTCGACGGCGAAGACGGTCACCTTTGATGGCGAGGGTGTGCCGGCGGCTCCGGTGCAGCTCGCCGGGTGTGTGCATGCTGCGTGGTCCGGGGCGAACGAGTATGTCCGTGACTGCATCAATGATGCTGATGACAAGAACGTTGAGGTGCCCAAGGCGAGTGCGTCGCCGTCGTACGTTTTCCGGGTGAACCGGGACTTGGTGGTCCTGAACGATGTGAACTCCGGGAACGTGTGGCTGGTGAACCAGAACATGCAGCTCGTGAACAACTGGGACGACGTTGTTCCTCCGAAGAACGAATCCGATGAGCAGGACCAGGAATCAGCGGACAACAACACCATCAACGTCCTGCCGGACCGCACTAAACCGAACCGGCCGCCGGAAACCAAACCGGACACCCTGGGCGTTCGTCCGGGGCGGACCACCATCCTCAGCGTCCTGGACAACGATTCGGATCCTGACGGCGACGTCCTGACCGCCGCCGTCGGCGATTCAGGGTCCAAAGCCGGAACGCTGGAGAGCATCTACGGCGGCACCGCGTTCCAGATCTCCGTTCCCGCGGACGCTCGGCCTGGCGCCGAGACGTTCAGCTACAACGCCGCGGACGGCCGGGGACTTTCAGCAGGCGGACAGGTCACGCTCAACGTGGTGGCAGCCGATGAAAACAAGCCGCCGGCATTCAAGCGCGGCGGAGACTCCACCACCATGCTGGTGGAACAGGGCAAAACCGTCAGCCAGAACATCCTCACCGACTGGGTGGATCCCGACGGCGACGACCTTGT
Organism: Pseudarthrobacter cellobiosi; assembly: GCF_023913815.1. Lineage (NCBI taxonomy): Bacteria > Bacillati > Actinomycetota > Actinomycetes > Micrococcales > Micrococcaceae > Pseudarthrobacter > Pseudarthrobacter cellobiosi. Next base: position 26,186 of record NZ_JAMXBK010000022.1, on the reverse strand, counting down.
CCTGCTGGACGCCAAGGCAGACAACGACCAGGACCAGGTCAAGGTCCGGCGTGACGGATTGCTGACGTTCCAAGACTCCGGCGCCACCGCCGGCAAGAAAAACGTGGAAGTCACCATCTGGGACGGCCGGGCAACGGTCACCGGAAAAGTCGTGGTGAACGTCCAGCCGCCGGGTGCCCTGGCGCCGGTGGTCAACGCCGATCACGTCACTGCCGTGGTGGGCCAGGACCTGGTGATCGCGCCCCTGAAAAACGACGTCGATCCCAACGGCGGCGCCCTCCGCCTGGCGCAGGTGGAGGCCAATGGTCCTGCCGAACTGGGCCCGGTCACCGACGGCGGTACCTTCACGTTCCGCAGCACCACTCCCGGTCCCGTCTACCTGACCTACATCGCCAGCAACGGCCCGCAGAGCAGCCAGGGCCTGATCCGGGTTGATGTGGAGTCCGGCAAGGACGCCGGTGACCCCGTGGCGGTCCACGACGTTGCGCTGATGCCCACCGGAGGCAGCGTGCTGCTGGACCCGCTGGCCAATGACTCGGATCCTTCCGGCGGCGTGCTGGTGCTGCAGTCCGTGAAACTCCCGGACAACACCACGGCCTCGGTCAGCGTGATCGACCACAGCGTCCTGCGCATCACCGATGTGCTGGGCACCAAGGACCCGTTCCTTTTTGAATACACCATGTCCAACGGCAGGAAATCAGCCACCGGCAGCGTCTCCGTGGTCCCCGTCCCGGCCCCCGCCGTCGTCGAGGCCCCCCAGCCCAAACCCGACGAAGTGAACGTCAGGGTCAACGACGTCGTCACCATCCCGGTGCTGGACAACGACACCCACCCGCAGGGCCTGGAGCTGAGCGTGGACCCCGTCCTGCCACAGGCCGTGGATGAACTGGACGGCAAGAGCTTCGTCTCGGAAAACACCCTGCGCTTCATCGCCGGGCCGCAGCCCAAGACGGTGCGAGCCATCTACAATGCCGTGGACTCGCAGGGGCAGAAGAGCGCCGCCGCCGTCACCATTCACGTCCTTCCGCTGGAGGGGGCCGAGAATTCGAGGCCTCAGCCTCAGAATCTCACCGCCCGTGTGGTTGCCGCCGGAACAGTGCGCATTCCCGTCCCGCTGGACGGCATCGATCCCGACGGCGACTCCGTTCAGCTAACGGGTATCGACAGCACCCCGGCCATGGGAACCGCCACCGTGGGCAGCAACTTCATCGACTTCACCGCTGCCGGCGACGGCGCCGGTACAGATACGTTCCGCTACAAGGTGGTGGACCGCCAGGGCGCCGTCAACACCGGCACCGTGACGGTGGGCATCGCCCCCCGTGGCGAAACGAACCAGAACCCCACCCCCGTGGATGACGAAGTGAAGGTCCGGCCGGGACGGCAGATCGCCGTCGACGCCACCGGCAACGACACCGATCCCGACGGCGACATCATCCGCATCCTCACGGACGGTATCGAGGCCGACGACGCCCTCCAGGCCACCGTCAGCAAGACCAGCGGCCGCATCATCCTGACCGCTCCCGGCGCTGCCGGGACGGTCAACGTCCGGTACACCATCGCCGACGACCGCGACGCCACCGCCCAAGCCACCATCCGCGTGGTGGTGGACAACGAGGTTCCGCTGAAGGCGCCCATCGCCCGCGACGACCGGGTCACCTCGGCCCAGGCGATGGGCAAGACTGCCGTGGATGTGCCGGTCCTCAAGAACGATGAAGACCCCGACGGCGTCGGCGAGAACCTCAAGCTGAGCACCGAGTCCCTCACCGCCCGCCCGGGGCCTGACGGCACCATGCTCGTAGACCTGACCGAACAGCCGCAGCTGATCCCATACACCGTCGAAGACGTGGACGGCCAAAAGTCCACAGCCATCATCTGGGCGCCGGGGCTGGGGCAGCAGGTTCCCACCCTCGCCAAAGACGAGGTTATTGAGGTCATCGCCGGACAATCCGTGAACGTTGACCTCAAGGAATGGGTCAAGGTCCGGGAGGGACGCTCACCGCGCCTGACGCAGACTGACCGGATCAAGCTCATCGGTTCGGATGGCAGCAACCCGGTATCCGGTGACGGAACAGCGCTGAAGTACACCGCCGGCGTTGACTACGCTGGCCCGGGCTCGCTGAGCTTTGAGGTTACCGACGGCACCGGGCCGGATGATCCTGCAGGGCTGAAATCCACCCTGAGCATCCGCACCAAGGTACTGCCTGACCCCAACCGCAACAACCCGCCGGAACTCCTGGGCGCGAACGTTGAGGTGCCCAAGGGCGATAGCGCCACCCTGGACCTGGGCAAGCTGACCGCCGATCCGGACCGTGACGACCTCGAGAACATGAAGTACGAAGTGGTGGGCGGCATGCCGTCCGGCTTCAACGCAAGCATTGACGGCAAGACCCTGAAGGTCTCCGCCGCTGATTCCAGCGGCACGGGCACGGCAGGCACGGTCCAGATCAAGGCCAAGGACTCCCGCGGGCTGGAGGCAACGGCCACCTACCAGCTGGCTGTCACGGCTTCCAACCGGCCCAAGCCGGTGGCCAACGATGACTTGGAGCCGAACGCGGCCGCCGGGAATCCGGTCACCGTGAAGGTCCTGGCCAACGACGCAAACCCCTTCCCAGAGACCGCCTTGAAGATTATTTCGGCATCAACCGAGACGGGCCAGGGCACCGCAACGGTGTCCGGGGAGTCGGTGACGGTGACGCCGTCGTCCGGTTTCACGGGGACCATGGTGGTCGCCTATACGGTGGCAGACAAGACAGGAGACGATTCCCGCAACGCCACGGCGCGAATCCGGCTTACCGTCAAGGACAAGCCCCTGGCACCGACTACCCCGCAGGCGCAGAGCGTTGGCGACAAGACTGCCCTGCTCAACTGGTCTGCCCCGGCAGACCGCGGTGCGCCCATTACCAAGTACACGGTCTACGGCGAATCGGGCTTCAGGCAGGACTGTCCGGCGAACACCTGCACGTTGACCGGGCTGGTCAACAATACGAAGTACCACTTCGAGGTCACCGCTACTAACGAGTTCGGCGAGTCTGTTCGTTCCCCGGCCTCCGCCGAGGTCCGCCCGGACGTCAAGCCGGACACGCCGCTGGCGCCCACCCTGAAGTTCGGTGACAAGCAGCTTTCCGTGAACTGGGTGGCACCGGCCAGCAAGGGATCACCGGTCAAGACCTACGATCTGGAAATCTCGCCGGCCCCGCCAGGGCAGAACGCCCAGATCCAGAACCTGGCAGCGGTGAGCTATGTCTGGAAGGGACTCCAGAACGGCGTCTCCTACAAGGTTCGCGTCCTGGCCCGCAATGATGCCAAGGATCCGTCCGAGTGGAGCCCGTACTCGGCAGCGGAAGTCCCGGCGGGCGTCCCGGCCACCCCGGCCGCCCCGACGGCGACCCAGGCGGGCCAGGTGGGATCCACAAGCCAGCTGAAGGTCAGCTGGACTGCGCCGAACAACAACGGTGATGCGATCTCGTCGTATACCCTGACTACCCTGCAGGGCGGGGCCGTAGTGGCCACTCAGCCGGTGGCTTCAGGCACCACGCAGAACGTCACCGTGGACAACTCCGAGTCCGACTACACCTTCACCGTTTCGGCCACCAACAAGGCCGGCACCAGCGGTACCAGCAACCCGTCGGCCCAGATCCGGGCAGCCGGCAAGCCAGGCCAGGTAAGCAGCGGAACCGTGGCTGACACCGGTAACAGCGGCCAGCTCCGCGTGACGTTTACGCCGCTGACCCAGGCCCAGCGGAATGGCTCGACGGACACCGAAATCCAGTACACGTACAACGCAGACGGCAAGTCGGGAAGCATCCAAGCCGGCGGCGGAACCATCGGTGGCCTCACTAACGGCCGGGACATCACGGTCACCATCATCGCGACGTCCACCAAGAACAACGTGTCTGGGGACGCCAAAGCCATCGGTACCGGCAACCCCTACGGTCCGCCGAACGCACCCAACGTGAACGGCATGACTTCGCCCAAGGGCGACGGCCAGGTGCATTGGTCCTGGAACAACCCCAACACCAACGGCCGCCCGCTCAACCGCTACGAAGTGAGCATGGACGGTGGTGGCTGGCAGAACGTGGGCCAGGCCAACAGCTTCGACGCCGACGCTGGAGGCTGGTCCAAGAGCCATAACCTGCGCGTCCGTGCCGTGACTGTGGTGGACGGCGCCATTGGCGGGCCTGTCACTTCCACGTCCGGCGCCGATCCCACCCCGCCGGTCACACCTACGAAGGTCCGCGTCAAACCCGCCACGAACAACAGCTGCCCGGGCAAGCCCGGCGTCCCGGACCGCTTCGGGTACCGGAACGGCAGCCCGGATTGCGGCGGGAACGACGCGAACTGGGTGTCCACCTCGGATGGCTGGATCAACAGCGCCTGCTGGATGAACATCTACGGTTCACCGGAATCGGACCCGGGGTACTACAAGTGGTACCGCATGGACGGCGGCCCCCACTCGGGCTGGTACGTCAAGCTCGCCACCATCGATATCAGCGGCCCGGACGTCGGCCGGTGCTGACGGTCCACACAGCCCGTCCGCTCCAGCCCCAACAGACCAGCACCACAAGAAAAGGACTCCCTTCATGACCATGACCACCGAGCAGGCCGAATGGTTTGCAGGCACTTTCGACAAGCTCGTTGCCAACGTGGGACAGGCGGTGCTCGGCAAGGACCACGTCATCCGGCTCACCTTCACCGCGATGCTGGCCGAGGGCCATGTGCTGTTCGAGGACGCCCCCGGCACCGGCAAGACCATGCTGGCCCGGGCGATGGCCGCCACCGTCCAGGGGTCCAACAACCGCATCCAGTTCACCCCCGACCTCCTGCCCTCGGACGTCACGGGTGTGACCATCTACGACCAGAAAACGCAGAAGTTCGAGTTCCACAAGGGACCGATCTTCAACAACATCGTCCTGGCCGATGAGATCAACCGCGCTTCGCCCAAGACCCAGTCGGCACTGCTGGAGGTCATGGAGGAATCCCGGGTCACCGTGGACGGCGTCACCTACGAGGCCGGCCGGCCGTTTATGGTGATGGCCACGCAGAACCCGATCGAGCAGGCCGGTACGTACCGCCTGCCGGAGGCGCAGCTGGACCGCTTCCTGATCAAGACCTCCATCGGCTATCCGGACCACGCCTCCACGGTCCAGCTGCTCGGCGGTTCGAACCTGAAGGACCGCTCCAAGGAGATCTCCGCAGTTATCACCACGCAGGCCGTGGCGGACATGGCTGACCTTGCTGCCACAGTGCATGTGGACACGGCGGTCCTTGAATACATTTCCCGGCTCTGCGAAGAGACCCGCAACGCGCCCGAGACCCGGCTGGGCGTTTCCGTGCGTGGCGCCATCGCCACGGTCCGCGCCGCGAAGGTCTGGGCCGCGGGGCAGGGACGGAACTTCGTCCTGCCTGACGACATCAAGGAACTGGCAGCCGTGGTGTGGACGCACCGGTTTGTGATGGACCCGGAAGCTGAGTTTTCCGGCGCCACCCCCGAGGCCGTTCTGGCCCGGGTGCTGTCCGACATCGCGGCACCGCAGCAGCGCGCCGCCGTCTGACGCTCCCTCGGAGCTCCAGACCACCACTGACCAGCGCGAACAAAGGCACATTTATGTCCAGCAGCACTCCGTTGACCCGGCTTGCTGAACGTCTCCGGCAACCCTTCCGCCGGGACGGCAGACCCACCAGGCTGCATCCCTCGTCCGTCTGGGCCGAAGCTACCAGCACCGCCGCCCTCGCCCTCACCCCGGCGTGGGAGAGGGTCCGTGGCCTGTGGCTGCGCTATGTGTGGCCTGTCCTTTCGGTGGTCAGCGTCCTGGGCTGGTCTGTCCTGGCCGCCTCCATCCTGCTGTGGACTGCCGGTCAGGCCTTCGGCTGGCAGGAGGCCAAGGCGGCGGCCATCGCGGCGTTTGTCCTTTTCCTGATCGCCATCGGGTTCATCCTGGGCCGGTCATCCTACGGCGTGATCCTGGACCTCGCCCGGACCCGTGTGGCCGTCGGGGACAGTGCGGTAGGAAGCATCGCCGTCTCCAACACCTCGGCCAGGCCCCTGTTGCCCGCCGCCCTGGAACTGCCGGTGGGCAACGCCACCGCCGTCTTCCACCTGCCCAGGATGAAGCCCGCGCAGGTGCACGAGGACCTTTTCACCATTCCAACCGCCCGCCGCGCCGTCATCGTGGTGGGACCTGTCCGCTCCGTCCGGGCCGACCCCCTGCACCTCCTCCGCCGGCAGGTGCTGTGGACGGAACCGGAGGACCTGTTCGTGCACCCGAAGACAGTGGCCCTGGCCGGTTCCGCGGCGGGATTCATCCGCGACCTCGAGGGAATGCCAACCACCGACCTGTCCAGTGCGGACGTGTCCTTCCATGCCCTGCGGGACTACGTACCGGGCGATGACCGGCGGCACATCCACTGGAAGACCACCGCGCGGACCAACAAGCTGATGGTGCGCCAGTTCGAGGAGACCCGGCGCGCCCACCTGGCCATCTCGCTGTCGATCAACACGGACGAGTACGCATCAGAGCAGGAATTCGAAATGGCCATCTCAGCGGCCGCCTCGATCGGCCGGCAGGCCATCCGCGAGCAGCGCGAGCTGGACGTCCTGACGCAAAAGGGGCCGCTGCGCTGCGAAACCGGGCGGAACATGCTGGACGACATGACACGGATCGCCGGGGCACCCATGCGCCGGACCGCCGTCGACCTCGCCCGCACACTGGCCGACACCGTCCCCAACGCATCGGTGGTCTTTTTTGTGGTGGGCAGCAACGTGACACCTTCCCAGCTCCGTTCGGCCGCGGCCTCCGTGCCGCTCGGTGTCAGGAGCCTGGCCGTGCGCCTCCAAATCGGTGCTGCCCCGGGCCGCGCCAACATCGCAGACCTGACAGTGCTGACCCTCGGCGACCTCGCTGACCTCGCCATCGTCCTCAGAAAGGCGGCCGCATGAGCTCCGCACCGGGCCTCCGGCCACGCTCGCAGCAGCGGCAGTACGAATCATCGTTCGCCGACGGCCAGCCGGCCTGGCATTTTGTGCTCGACGCCGGCGCCCTCACCGTCCTGCTGGGGTTGGGCCTGCTGGGCTTCAGCCTCAGCTTCGGCGGGGACCCCTACTATCTGGTCTCGGGCTTCGGCGGCATCCTCTTGGGCCTCGGCATCGCTGCCGCCAACGCGCACCTGCGCCTGGGTTTGCTGATCACTACAGCCCTCGCGCTTGGGGCCTACCTGGTGTTCGGCACGCTCCTCGCAGTCCCGGACGCGGCGATTGCCGGTTTTGTTCCCAGCCTTGACTCCTTGCGGACGCTGCTCCTTGGAGTTGTGTTCGCCTGGAAGGACATGCTCACGGTGGGCGTTCCGGTAGGGTCTGCCGGCGGCGTCCTGATCGTCCCGTTCCTGAGTTCGCTGCTCACCGCATTGGTTGCCGGCATCCTCACCTGGCGGCTGAAAACCCCGTACTGGCCACTGCTTCCCGTGCTGGTGCTTTTCGTCACGGGCATAGCTTTCAGCACCAACGCTGCCTTCCTCACCGTGGAGCGCGGCATCGGACTCACCGTCATTGCGATTGCCTGGGCCACCTTCCGCCGTGACGCGCTACGGCGCAGCGACACGCGAAAAGTCTCAGTCAACCGTCCGCAGACCGATGCGGCCACAGCCCAGCGGGCCAAGCTCCGCCGGCTGGGCACGGCCGCTGCCGTGATCGCCGCAAGCGTCGCCATTACCGCGGTGGCGGCGCCCCTGGTCACCGCCAGCGGTGACCGCAAGGTCCTGCGCAACGTGGTGGTTCCGCCGTTCGATCCCAAGGACTACATCACGCCCCTGGCAAGCTTCCGGACGTTCGTCAAGGACAAGAAAGACGACACCCTGTTCGTGGTCAAAAGACTGCCCCGGGACGGCCGTGTCCGGCTGGGGGCGTTGGATGCCTTCAACGGCACCAACTACAACATGGATCCCAACGGCTCCGGCAGCTTCAGCAAGGTGGGCGACACCGAGTCCATCAACACCCTGGCCGACACCTCGGGCATCGTCCCCTCGAATGACTACTCCATCGACATCACCATCGAGGATTACCAGGGCCACTTTGTCCCGGGAGGCCGGAAGACCACCGGCCTGAGCTTTGACCAGAGCGCCTCCGCCGCGGCGTCGGGCCTGTACTTCAACGCGGGCACAGACACGGCCGTGACCACGCAGGGCCTGTCCGAGGGCGATTCCTACAGCGTCCAGGTGTCCGATCCCGTGAAGCTCGAACACGGTCAGTTGACGCAGTACGACTTCGCGAAGATTACGCTGCCGGACGTCGTCGAGGTCCCGCCGGTGGTGGGGTCACAGGCCAACGATCTCTCGGCCGATGCGCCCACCGCGATTGACCGGGTCCGCCAGATCGAGGCGCATTTCCAAAAGACAGGCGCCTTCAGCAACGGCCTCGTCGCCGACGGCCAGCTGCCCAGCGTTTCCGGCCACAGCTCGTCGCGGATCAGGAACCTGCTGACCGCTAAGCAGATGCTCGGCGACGACGAGCAGTATGCCGTGTCCATGTCGCTGATGCTCCGCCACCTGGGCATCCCGTCACGCGTGGTCATGGGCTTCTACCCCGATCCGACCAGCCCGGAGAACGGCGCCGGCGAGGTAAAGGTCACGGGAAAGGACGTCCACGCCTGGGTTGAGGTGGCCTTCGACCGGGTGGGCTGGGTCAGCTTCGACCCCACACCGCCCAAGGACAACGTCCCCATCCCGCCGGACCCCGAAAACAAGTCCAAACCCAAGCCCCAGGTGCTGCAGCCGCCGCCCCCGCCGCAGGAACCGGCCGATCTGCCGCCGGATTCCTCGCCGGACGCCCTGGACGCCGACGAGAAGAAAAACAATCCGTGGCTCTTCTGGGGTGCCCTGCTCGGGGCCCTGGGCATCGCCCTGATCCCGCTGTCCATCCTTGCCCTGCCGCTGCTGCTGATCGCGCTCCTTAAATCACGACGCCGGAAGGCCCGCCTCACGGAGGGGCACCCGGCCCAGCGTGTAGGCGGCGGCTGGAACGAGGTGGTGAGCCTCGCCACTGATTTGGGCGCCGGCATCGACAGCCGTGCAACCCGGCGCGAAAGCGCAGTAGTGCTTGCCGACTCGTTCCCGGCCACCGGGCAGACCACCACCATGCTGGCGCACCGTGCGGACGCCTCCATCTTCGGCGTTGGCCAGCCCAGCGAGGAGGAGGTCCGGGAATACTGGACCATCGTGGACGGCTCGCTGAAGGAGATGACCGGGGCGTTGGGGTTCTGGCGCCGCCAGCAGGCCCGCTTCTCACCCCGGTCGCTGCTGGCTGATGGCCGCAACGCCCTTAAGCTGCGTGGCGCCAGGCTCGGGCTGGGCCCGCTGGTACGTCCGTCCGGCCAGGGTTCCCCCGGATGGCGGTCCGCCACCGGTAGGGTGGGGACCGGCCCGGACGCTGCCCGAACCCCGAATCCGGCAGCACAGGAAAGCGTACCCGGGACGACGGCGGCGGCTTCCGAGCCTGATGAGTCCGCCGTTCTGCGGAACCCTGGCAGGAAGAACCCCACTGAATCATGATGAACGAGGCCGAGCGCTGCCAGCGGTGCCAGCAACTGATCCGGGGCGGCGCCACGTTCTGTCCGGCGTGCGGTGCTCCACTGCCCAACAGGGCGGCACGCAGCGGACGCAACGTGGACCATGCACAGCGGGCCATGATGGAGCGTGTGGCGGCGCACGCCAGCCAGAATCCCGGTACTATCCCGGTAGTACAAACGGCTCCAGGGGGAGGAACGGGAATGGCAGCCAATCTTGAGCTTGTTCCGGCCACGGCGGGGAAACGGCTCGGCGCAGCAGTGCTCGACTGGCTGGCCCCCGTCGCGGTCCTGGTGGTGACTTTCGCCATCGGGTTCGCGGGAATCACCCGCACCCAAAGCGGCGGCTTCATCATCTATGACACCAGTTCGCTGGTCCTGTTCGGCGGCATCGGCCTGGGACTGACGCTGGTCTATCTGGCGGTCCTGGTGGGCATGGAAGGCCGCTCCGGGAAGACCCTCGGCAACCACGTCATGGGCATCCGTAGCGCTGACAAGGATGGTTACGCCCCCGGCGCCGATGGAGTGTTCCTGCGCGGCCTCATCACCGGCGCGGGCATCATCCTTACGCTCCTGGCGGCCGTTGCCATCGTCATTTTCAAATGGTTCGATGTGGCCGTCTTCATCCTTGGCCCACTGCTTATGGCCGGCGCGGTGTGGGCCGTGCTGGTGGCCGTGTCCAACACCTGGGACCGCAACGGCAGGCTCCGCGGCTGGCATGATACCGCGGCCAAAACACTGGTGTTCGACGTCAAGGACGGCCGCAACCCCATCACGTCCGGCGGCATCCAGGGCCCGTACAGTTTCGCGCCCCTGGACCTCCCGCCCGTCCAGCAGGTCGCCTCACCCGTGGCCGGAGCCGCAAAGCCGCCCCAGGTTGTGAACGCCCAGGCGCCCGGGGCCCAGCCACCGTGGCAGCCGTGGCAGCCGGCCCAACAGTCGCCCGCCCAACAGCCCGCCCCGGTGCAGCCTTACACTCCGCAGCCGGAAGCGGCTCAACCGTCAGCCGCGCCGCCGCCGTTCGCACCCCAGCCGGACGCGCCGCCGTCGTCCACTCCTTTCCAGCCGCATGTCCCGTACGCGGCCCCAGCCGTTCCCGCGCCGGGCGCCCAGTTCCATCCAGATGACGACCTCGACCGCACACAGATGCGCGGCGGCGCAACGCATGCGGCGCCCGTCGCCGTGCTGCGGATAAAGCTCGACGACGGCCGGGACTTCCAGCTCGACCGCAACGTCCTGTTGGGCAGGAACCCCCTTGGCCAGGCGGGGGAGCAGCAGGCCCAGCTCCTGGCGGTCAGTGATCCCGGCCGCTCGATCTCCAAGACCCACCTCCACCTGCTGACCGACGGTGCCGGCATTTGGGTGACGGACCGGAACTCCACCAACGGCAGCGCCGTCACCACACCGGACGGCCGGCGCAGGCCACTGCAGCCGGGCGTGCCCGCTTTTGTCAGCCCGGGATCCACTGTCCACTTTGGTGACCGTTCCTTCCACCTAGGACAGGCATGAACTCACAGCCCGCCAGTGACCCAGCTGACGCAGACCACGGAACCGGCCTCAGCCTGAGTTACGGCTACGGCACCGACCGCGGGCTGCGCCGGGAATTGAACGAGGATTCCTTCATCGCCTCCGACCCCGTCTTCGCCGTGGCAGACGGCATGGGCGGACATGAAGCCGGCGAGATTGCCAGCGGCATGTGCGTCCGCGCCCTCGCTGCCATGCCACAGCTCGCCACCGGGGAGCGCAGCGTCACGGCGGCAGTGCTCCAGCAATACCTGCTCCGCGCCGACAGTTCCATCCGGGAGGTGACCGGTGCCCGCGCCGGGACCACACTCACTGGAGCCGTTGTGGTGGAACAGATGGGCATGCCGTACTGGCTCGTTATGAACATCGGGGATTCCCGCACGTACCGGCTAAGCCAAGGGCACTTCGAGCAGGTCAGTGTGGACCATTCGGAGGTCCAGGAACTCGTGGATGCCGGTGAAATCACGCCCGAGCAGGCCACCGTCCACCCCCGCCGCCACGTTGTCACGAGGGCGCTGGGCACGGGGGACGAGACCGAGGCTGATTACTGGCTCCTGCCCGTGGAGGAAGGCGACCGGATCATGGTCTGCTCGGACGGGCTCAATGCCGAGCTGACGGATGAGCACATGTTCCGGATCCTGAGCACCGTGGGCCATCCGCAGGACGCGGTGGATGCCCTGATCCAGGCCGCGCTCCGCAACGGCGGAAGGGACAACGTCACCGTCATTGTGGTGGACGCCAGGAACGTGATGAACGACGGCGGCATCGCCACCACGGCGCCCCGCCCCGCCGCTGATGCCGCGGAGGTCACGCTGCCCCGGGCGCGGATTGTTGACGCCAGCCGGCCGGCCGGCCAGGACGACGGAAGAGGGGAACACTGAGATGGCCACCGCAACATACGTCGCGGGCACCTGGCTCGGTGTTGTCCGGGCCAACACTGTGGTCCTTTTGGGGCCCGGGACCCCGCCCGCCCTGGGCCAGTCCCTGTGGGAACTGCTGGAGCACGCCCCGGAAGTCCACGAAGTGCTCCACGCCGTCACCAGCAGTTTCGGCGTTTCCCTGGCGCAAATACCGTCGTTCGGGATAGTCGATTCCGGTGACGCGCTCCGGATCTTCCTCCGCGGCGACCTGGACCTGACCGTACAGCTGCCCGGCGGCACCGTGGACCTGAACGGGCGGGACGTCACCACCTGGACGGAGCGCCGCCTGGACACCCCCGAGTGGTACCGCCTCACTGTGGCCGGAGACGGCCAGCCCGGACCCGCGTTGCCGCTCAGCGAAGGCGTGGTCTTGCTGGAGTCGCTGACAGTGTCGCTCACCGGAACTCCGGCGGACGAGGTGGCGGCTCCGGCTGACACGCCCGCTGAGGTCGAGGCACCCACCGTTGTCGGCGGCGTCGTCCTCGTAGCGGAAACTGAACCGGAAGCTGAACCTGCGTCTGAACCAGAGCCGGAACATGACCGGGAGGTCTCCGCCGAAACGGTGATGGGGCTCATGGATGATGACGCCAACTTTGCAGCCGGAGCCCCGGACCCCGAGCCGGACATGGAGCCCGCCCCGGAGCGCACGGCCCATCCTGATCAGGTCCCGGCCCACGAAATGACTGGCAGCTACGACCACCTCTGGGAACGGACTGTTGTCCGCCGCATCGAGGACGCAGCCGTCCGCGACGAACCCGAGGAAGATCACGGCGCCCCTGCGACACCTGTTGACGCGGTTCCGGCACCGGTCGATGCGGCACAGGCGGACGCTCCAGGACAGCCGGAGGCAGTGGCCAGCCCGGCTCCGGCACCGCCCGCCCACGAACCCGCAGGTCCACCTGCCACACCGCCTGCAGCCACACCGCCTGCGGCCGCAGCGGCCGCCCGGACGATCGGCGGGCTTATCGACTCGGTCCCGTGGCGGACCGGCGGGAGCACACCTGCTGCCCGGGCCGCGCCGTCGTCCAATCTGCCAGCGTTGATTCTGCCGCCGTCGAACCTGTCCCCGTCGAATCAGCCCCCGGCGGACGTCCCGGCAGAAGCGCACGCAGGGCAGCCGGCAGCAGACCCGGACGCCTTCGACGGTGACCACGACGGCCACACGATCATGAAGAGCGACCTCGCCGGAATGGCCGCGCATCCCGCCCCGGTTCCGGAGCCGGATTCGGCCGCAGGCCCCCTGGTGCTGGCCCGGGTCTGCGGTCGGGGACACGCCAATCCACCCACCCAGGCGCAGTGCGCTGCCTGCGGCTCGCCGCTGCCCGCCGATGCCGTTCAGGTGGCCCGGCCACGGCTGGGCCGGATGCGGGTCTCTACGGGTGCACTGGTTGACCTTGACCAGTCGCTGGTCATTGGGCGTCAGCCGTCCGTTTCCCGGGTCCAGGGTGGTGTTATGCCGCGGCTGGTCCAGGTGGCCAGCCCTAGCGGCGACATCTCGCGCTCGCACGTGGAAGTGCGGCTGGAGGGCTGGCACGTGATGCTCTGCGATCTCAAGGCCACCAACGGTACGGTCCTGGTCCGCGAGGGTCAGCCGCCGCGCCGCCTGGCCCAGAACGAGATGGCCATCCTGCTCGACGGCGACATCGCCGAATTGGGTGACGACATCTCACTGCGTTTTGAGGAGATTCTTTGAGTTCCAAACGGCCGGTTGCGCCGCCGCCCCACATTCCGGGGTTTACGTACATCAGCCTGCTCGGCTCCGGCGGGTTCTCGGACGTCTATCTCTACGAACAGGACCGGCCGCGCCGGAAGGTGGCGGTCAAGGTCCTTTTGTCGGATCTGAAGACCGAGGGTGCCCGGCGCAGGTTCGAGTCCGAGGCCAACCTGATGGCCCAACTCTCCTCCCACCCGTACATTGTGACCATCTTCGAGGCCGAGGTGACCGAGGCCGGTCACTCCTACCTGGCAATGGAGTACTGCTCCAGGCCCAGCCTGGACGTCCGGTACCGCCGTCAGCGCTTCAGCGTTGATGAGGTGCTGGCCGTCGGCATCCAGGTGGCGTCCGCCGTCGAGACTGCCCACCGGGCCGGCATCGCCCACCGGGACATCAAGCCCGCCAACATCCTGGTGACGGACTACAACCGGCCGGCCCTGACGGACTTCGGAATCTCGGGCACCCTAGGCGGCGACGCCGACGAGGACGCCGGGATGTCCATTCCATGGTCGCCGCCGGAACAGTTCGCGGACGGCTCCGTGGACGGCGTGATGGTGGATGTCTGGGCGCTGGGCGCCACGCTGTACACACTGCTGGCCGGCAGGTCGCCGTTCGTGATGCCCGGGACCGATAATTCCCAGCGAGAACTGATCTCGCGGATCACCAGCGCGGCATTGCCGCGCCTGGGCCGGGCCGACGTTCCGGAGTCACTGGAGCGGGCGCTGTCCACGGCCATGGCCAAATCCGCGGCGTCCCGGTACTCCTCAGCCCACGCGTTTGCCCTCGCCCTGCAGCGGATCCAGGCCGAACTGAACCTTTCGGTCACGCCCTTCGAGGTACTCGAAGAGCAGCAACTGGAAGAGAACCACCCGGATGACGGCTTCGAGGAAACCCGCGTCCGCAATATCGCGTCCATCGACCCGGAGCGGACCGGCAGCGCCCCTACTTTCCCGGCACGCACCCGGCCGCAACGCCCCGGAACCGGTGCGCCGCCGTCGGGCTTTCCGGCTGGCGGCTTCCCCCCTGCCGCTGCGGCCCCGGGAGGACCCCGGCCCCAGGTTCCGGGCAACCTCTTCGCCGGTCAGCAGGACGGTGAGCAGGACGGCGGCTCGCAGGCTGGTAGCAACCCCGCTGGCGAGTGGGCCCATGCCACGATGCTTCGAGGCCGTACACCCGCGGCCGAATACGGCTCGGCGCCGGACGCAACCGTCCAGCGCCCCGGGCTCCTTCCTGCACCGGCCGGCCAACAAACCGGCCAACAAACCGGACAGCGGGCAGGCCGGCAGGCAGGCCGGCCCGGCGCGCCCGGCCACCGGGCGGCGGGTGCCGATCCGGAAATCGACGCGACGATCAGCCGACCGGCCCCGGTCACCGAAACCGCCCCCGAAGCGGCGCCCGACCACGGCAGGCGCAACGTGTGGCTCGCCGCCGCGGGCGGAACGCTGCTGGTCCTCGCCATCATCGTAGGGATCGTGGTGGCGTCTTCGGCTCCGGCACGGAAGGTCGAAGAGACCGGCCAGGTCAGCAAACCCCCGGCGGATGCCCTGGACAACGGGACAGTCCCCGACGTCGCGGACCTGGCCGGGACTGTGGACGCCGCCGGCAAGGCGACTTTCACGTGGACCAATCCGCAGCCAAAGTCGGGCGACGCCTACAAGTGGCGGGTCTACGCGTTGGG
The DNA here is from genome assembly GCF_023913815.1 of Pseudarthrobacter cellobiosi. Lineage (NCBI taxonomy): Bacteria > Bacillati > Actinomycetota > Actinomycetes > Micrococcales > Micrococcaceae > Pseudarthrobacter > Pseudarthrobacter cellobiosi. Next base: position 10,796 of record NZ_JAMXBK010000022.1, on the reverse strand, counting down.
CAGCAACGGCGAGTACCAGTCCACTGCCGAGCCAACCGTCCAGGTTGCGTTGAATCCGACGGAACCCACCTGTGTCCAGGTGATGATCGTCCGGAGTGACGGCGCGTTCTCACCCTTGGAAGAAGACTCGATCGCCTGCATCCGCAAGTGACGGCAGAACAGACTGCAACAGTTAGTGAACGCGGGCACCGCCCGACGAGGAGGCGCGGAAAATGGGGGATCTAGCAATAGATTTCTGTGGTGAATGGTACGAACCGTCCGATGAGGAAATCTTCAACATCGGCCGTGAAGGCGACCTTGAGGTGGACGACAACCCGTACCTTCACCGCCAGTTCCTGCAGGTGGCCCGCTACGACGGGATCTGGTGGCTGAGCAACGTGGGCGGGATGTTGTCCGCCACCGTCGCCGACGGTTCAGGCGGGATGCAGGCCTGGCTGTCGCCGGGGGCGCGCATCCCGCTGGTGTTCAGCCACACAAACGTCATTTTCACCGCCGGGCCCACCACGTATGAGTTCGCCGTCCACCTCAAGACGCCGTCCTTCCGCCAGGAATCACGCGAGGACGACAGCAACGGCGATACCACCATCGGCCCCGTGGTCTTCACCGACTCGCAAAGGGCCCTTATCGTGGCCCTGGCCGAACCCATGCTGCGGCGGGAAGGGACCGGATTCAGCGCCATCCCGTCCTCGGCTGCGGCGGCCAAGACCCTGGGCTGGGCACTCACCCGGTTCAACCGAAAGCTCGACAACGTCTGCGACAAACTTGACCGCGTGGGCGTGGTGGGCCTCCGCGGCGGCGGCGGGAAACTGGCCACCAACCGGCGCGCGAGGCTCGTCGAGCACGCCGTCACCTCCCACCTGGTCACCCCCGATGATTTGTACTTACTGGAAAAGATGAGGGGCGTGGACGAAGGATGAGGATCCGGCTGACACTCCGCCGGGACCCGGCGGAAACCAAGGACCTGGCCGTCACCGTCGACGGCCTGGCCACGGTGGCGGATATCGCCACACAGCTATGGGTCGCGGACCCCGACCGCAAGGGATCACCGGCACCGGAAAACCTTTCGCTCCGCATCGACGAGGCCTTTGTGGGCGGCGGCGTGCGCGGCAGCGTCCTGACCCGCACGGACAACCTCCTTGAATCGGGCCTGCGGCCGGGATCCGTGGTGTCCCTGACCGAGGTCAGCGAACTCTTCAACGCACCCGGCGCCAACCGCGGACCCGCCGCAGCCACCCTGCGGATCCTTTCCGGGCCCGACGTCGGCCAGGAATTTTCGCTGCCTTCCGGCACCAGCTACATCGGCCGGGACCGGGACGTGGACATCCGGCTCACGGACCCCCTGACCTCCAAACGCCACGCCCGCATCACCGTGGGCGAGAGCGTGGAGATCGTGGATACGAACTCCGCCAACGGCCTCCTGATGGACGGCCTGCCGGTCACTCGGGCCACCCTGAACTCCTCGGACACGGTGACGCTGGGGGAGACCACCGTTACCGTGGTGCCGCTGGGCCGCAACCTGGCGGCAGCCCCGACGTCGCCCCTTGTCGATTTCAACCGCTCCCCGCGGGTGGTTCCCCGCTTTGAGGCGCCTAAGCGCGTGCCACCGGCCGGACCCAAGCGTCCGGACCACCAGCCGTTCCCATACATCATGCTGATGGCGCCGCTGCTGATGGGCGGCATCATGTTCGCGGTCACGCGGAACATCCTCTCGGTGGTGTTCATGATGATGATGCCGCTGTTCATTGTGGGTCACTACGTGGACCACAAGATGCAGACCAGGCGCCAGCAGAAGGAACAGCTCAAACAGTTCCGGGAGTCCATGGCTGCGTTCCGGCAGGACATCACCGAACTGCAGCACGTGGAACGCGCGGTCCGCCTGCAGGAAGCACCGTCGGTCAGCGACACCGTGGATTCCATCTACAAACTCGGTCCGCTGCTGTGGACCCACCGCCCCGAGCACACCGGTTTCCTGGGTCTGCGGTTCGGGCTCGGCACCGGTACATCACGCATCCTGTTCGAGGAACCCAACAGCAACGACACCGAAGCTGAATTCATGCGCGAGATCCAGGACTGCCTGAAGCAGTTCAGGGACATCGAGGGTGTCCCGATGGTCTCCCAGCTGCGCACCGCCGGGTCCTTCGGCGTGGCCGGAGCCCGGGGCCTGGTTGACGACGTTGCGCGCGGCATGGTCCTGCAGTTCGTGGGCCTGCACTCGCCCGCGGAAGCCGTGGTGACAGCCATTACGTCGGCGCAGTCCCGGCAGCGCTGGGACTGGCTGCAGTGGCTGCCCCACGTGGGCTCCGGCCACAGCCCCCTCAACGGCGACCACCTGGCCGCCGGTTCAGCCAGCGGCTCCTCCCTCGTGGCCAGGCTTGAGGACCTGCTCGACGCACGCGAAGCCATGGCCAAGCGCTCCACCCCGGAACACCGGGGATCCGTGGACCCTGCCAAGGACGAGATCCCGGTCCCGGTGCTGCCGGCGGTCCTGGTCATCGTCGAGGACGATGCTCCGGTGGACCGGGGCAGGCTGACCCGCCTCGCCGAGCGCGGGCCGGATTCCGGCGTCCACGTGATGTGGGTGGCCACCGACATCCAGGCACTCCCTGCCGCCTGCCGGGACTTTATGGTGGTTGACGGCGAAAACGGCACCACCACCGGGCAGGTGCGGCTGGGACGGCACACGTATCCCGTGAGCTGCGAAAGCCTTGACGCCGAACTGGCCGCGCAGCTGGCCCGGATGCTGGCGCCCGTGGTGGACGTTGGCAAGCCGGTCAGCGACGACTCCGACCTGCCGCGTGCGGTGTCCTACGCCACCCTGATCGGCAAGGACTTCCTGGACAACCCGCAGGCCGTGGCGGAGCGCTGGGTGGAGAACAATTCAGTCCATGCCTCCGCGGTTCCCAACCGGAAGGACAACGGGACCCTCCGCGCGCTGGTGGGTTCCAAGGGAATCGAGCCGCTCTACCTGGACCTGAAGAACGAGGGCCCGCACGCGCTGGTGGGCGGCACCACCGGCGCCGGCAAATCGGAGTTCCTGCAGTCCTGGGTCATGGGCATGGCTGCCGCCTACAGCCCGGACCGCGTGAGCTTCCTGTTTGTGGATTACAAGGGTGGGGCGGCGTTTGCCGATTGCCTCAGCCTGCCCCACACCGTGGGCCTGGTCACCGACCTCTCCCAGCACCTTGTCCGCCGCGCCCTGACCTCCCTCCGTGCGGAGCTGCACTACCGCGAGCACCTGCTGAACCGCAAGAAGGCCAAGGACCTGTTGGGGCTCCAGCGCGAAGCCGACCCGGAAGCTCCGCCGTACCTGATCATTGTTGTGGACGAATTCGCGGCGCTGGCCACCGAGGTCCCCGAATTTGTGGACGGTGTGGTGGATGTTGCCGCCCGTGGCCGGTCCCTGGGCCTGCACCTGATCCTGGCCACGCAGCGTCCCGCCGGAGTCATCAAGGACAGCCTGCGCGCCAACACCAACCTCCGGGTTGCCCTGCGTATGGCGGACGAGGACGATGCCACCGACATCCTCGGCGTGCCTGATGCGGCCTACTTCGACCCGTCCATCCCGGGCCGCGGTGCCGCCAAGACCGGGCCCGGCCGTATCCAGGGGTTCCAGACCGGCTATGCCGGCGGCTGGACCACGGAGAAGCCCCAGCGTCCCCAGATCGAGATCGTGGAAATGGCCTTCGGGTCAGGGCCCAGCTGGGAGGCGCCCGCCCCGGAGAAGCCCGTCAAGGAAGCTCCGGCCGGACCCAATGACATCGCCAGAATGACCACCAACATCGTCAGGGCCGCGGAATCGCTGGCCATCCGGCCGCCGCGCAAACCGTGGCTGGACGAGCTGGCCAAGACGTACGACTTCTCCAAGCTCCCGAACCCCCGGACGGACGAACGGCTGCTGCTGGGTGTGGCGGATGATCCTGCCCGCCAGGAACAGCCCACGGTGTTCTACGAGCCGGACCAGGACGGCAACATGGCCATCTACGGCACAGGCGGCTCCGGAAAGTCCGCCGCCCTGCGGGGCATTGCGATTGCCGCCGCCGTCACGCCCCGCGGCGGGCCCGTGCACATCTACGGGATCGATTGCGGTTCCTCCGGGCTGAAGATGCTCGAAGAGCTGCCGCACGTCGGCGAGATCATCAACGGTGACGACGTGGAACGCGTCGGCCGGCTTCTCCGCCTGCTCCGGGACATCGCCGACGAAAGGTCCGCCCGGTTCGCCGAGGTCAGGGCCTCCACCATCGTCGAATACCGGACCCTGGCCAACCGCCCGGACGAGAAGCGGATTTTCGTGCTGCTGGACGGCATTTCGGCGTTCCGCGAAACGTACGAATTCAGCCGCCTGTCCGCACTCTGGGACATCTTCCTGCAGCTGGCCACCGACGGCCGTCCCCTGGGGATCCACCTCGTGGTCACCGGTGACCGGCCCAACGCCGTACCGGCGACATTGCTGGCTTCCATCCAGCGCCGGCTGGTGCTGCGGCTGACGTCCGAGGACGACTACATGTCCATGGACGTCGCGAAGGACGTCCTCACCAGTTCCTCACCGCCGGGGCGCGGCATGCTGGGCGGCTACGAGGTCCAGCTCGCCGTCCTGGGCGGCAACTCGAACCTGGCGCTGCAGGCCCGCGAAGTCCACAAGCTCAGCCAGGCGATGTTGCGCCAGGGGCTGGAATCGGCACCGAAAATCCAGCGGCTTCCCGAACAGGTGGATCTGGACGTGCTGCCTCCCGGCAGCCCGGACCTTCCCGTCATCGGCGTCGACGACGAAACCCTGCAGCCGGCCGGGATCATGGCCCAGGGACCGCTGCTTCTGGCGGGTCCGCCAGGGGCGGGCAGGACGGTGGCGCTGGTGACCATGGCCTACGCGCTGCGCCGGTCCAACCCGGACACGGAGCTGGTGTACATCGGCTCCCGCCGGTCCGCGGTGGCGTCGCTGCCGCTCTGGAACCGTTCGGTGGTGGGTGCCGATGACCTGGCTGAGATCATCGAGGACCTCACGGAGCACTCTTCCGGGAACCCCGGGAAGCTGGCGATCTTCATCGAGGGCCTGACCGAGTTCACGGATACCGTGGCGGAATCGGGCGTATCGCAGCTCGTGACGGCGTCCATCAAGGCCGACCAGTGGGTCATCGGGGAATCGGAAACATCAACCTGGTCCTCCGCCTGGTCGCTGTCCCAGCCCTTCAAATCCGGACGCCGGGGCCTGCTCATCAACCCGGGCGACATCGAAGGGGACAGTCTGCTCAACACGTCGCTGGGCCGGGTCAGCCCGGAGTTCATACCGGGCCGCGGCTACATCGTGGGCCGCGGCAAGGCTCGGAAACTGCAGATTGCGCTGCCGCCGGAAAACAGGGGCTGAGCCGTTGCTTCCCACGGGCCCGTAGATCCATTGGATTTGCGGGCCCGTGCCGCGTTGTAGGAGACTACCGGAAACACTGTTCGCTGCGGCAGGGGGTGCCGCGCGCTGTCGAAAAGGTAACCATGATCCGATCCTCATCCGTGCTCCGCGACGTGTCCGCTGCTGCGGCCGCTGCGGTGCTGGCGCTCTTGGTTGGCCTTTCGGCGGCGGTCCCGGCGCAGGCCGAAGACGGCGAACCCACGCCGCAGTGGTGCCTGCTGAACTGTGAAACGGCCAGCACCGAGCCTAACGATCCGGGCAAGGGCAAACCTGAAGTGCCGCCGGTAGTCCCGTCCCCAATCGTCCCAACCCAGCCCCCGGCGCCGCCGCCCGTGGCGCCAGCACCGGTAACGGTTCCCACCCTCGCCCCGGAACCGAGCGCGTCGCCGAGTGAGGAATCGCCGTCGGCCGCGCCCAGCACCACCATCCCCAGCCCACCGTCGTCCGCACCCCCGTCCACGGAATCGAACTGGAACAAGCCAGTCACCAAGTCGGCCAAGCCCACACAGGCCGCCGCCGTTTCCCGGAACGACGGCTCCGGGCTCTTCGGCGGCCCCGGCCTGCTGGCCATCATGGCGGGCGTGCTGCTGGTGGGAGTCGCCGGCCTCGCCTTCGCCTGGTGGAGCCGGAACCGCCTCGCCTCACACTGACCTTTGTTATCCGGTGATCGAGCTTGTCGAGATCCAGGTTTCGCTCCCCAACCCGCCCCGCCTTCCTCAGCCCCGACCTTCCCAACTAGGTAGCAGTAACTGTCGTTATGAGCGCTCATAACGACAGTTACTGCTACCTACATGGAGGCGTTCCGTGCCCATGGGCAGCGTTGCTTGGAAGGCCCGGACGCCACTCACTTCCGCGGCGAATGGTCAGGCACGCACCCCGCAGCTCTGAACCAGGTCATCCAGGCGCTCAAGGATGCCGGCCAGAAGGCCACCAAGAACGCCAACGAGCAGGACCCAGGCTTCACGCTAATCGCAGAAGCTTTAACGCGGGGCCCGGACACAGCACAGTGTCCGGGCCCCGCGGCACTTAACCGCGGGGCACGGCGGCGCAGCAGGCGTTTGGGCGCAATGTCGGGGCGGTAAGGCAAGATAGGTCTGTGAGCACAGCACCGGTCCCCGCAGAGGAAACAGCAAACAGCACTGAGGAACTAACCGAGCCGGACGCCGTCCCCGCCGGTTCAGTGCGCGAAGAATATGAGAACCTGACGGACCTGGTCAGGAAGTACCGGTTTGCGTATTACCAGGAGGACGAACCCCTGGTCTCCGACACCGAATTCGACGAATTGTTCCGGCGCCTGGAGGAGATCGAGGCCCTGCATCCGGAGTTGGTCGCCAATGATTCGCCCACGCAGGAGGTTGGCGGGGAAGTCTCAGCAGCGTTCGCCGCCGTCGAACATCTGCAGCGGATGTACAGCCTCGAGGACGTCTTTTCCTTGGAGGAGCTGGAGGCCTGGATCACCAAAGCCGAGGCCGGTGTCAGCAAGCTGGGGGATACGGCTCAGCTCGCGTGGCTCACGGAACTGAAGATTGACGGCCTCGCGGTCAACCTGTTGTACCGCGACGGGAAACTGGTCCGGGCGGCCACCAGAGGTGACGGAACCACGGGTGAAGACATCACCCACAACGTCCTGACGATCAAGGAAATCCCGACGGAACTGACGGGCACCGGCTTTCCCCCGGAGGTGGAAATCCGGGGCGAGGTCTTTATCCCTTCAAAGGCTTTTGCGGAATTCAATGAGGCACTGATCGAAGCCGGCAAGGCGCCGCTGGCCAACCCCAGGAATGCCGCCGCCGGTTCGATCAGGCAAAAGGATCCGGCGGAAACCGCCAAGCGTCCGTTGCGGATGTATGTCCATGGCATTGGTGCGCGCGAAGGGCTGGAAACCCTGAGCCAGTCCCAGACCTACGGCGTGCTGGAACAATGGGGCCTTCCCGTCAGCCCGTACTTCGAGGTTCTCGGGGGCCTGCCGGAGATCCTTGCCTTCATCAAGCGCTATGGCGAACAACGGCACAACCTCATGCATGAAATCGACGGCATTGTGGTCAAGGTGGACGATCTCGCCACCCAGCGTGCCTTGGGCTACACCACCCGGGTGCCGCGGTGGGCCGTGGCCTATAAATACCCGCCGGAAGAAGTCCACACCAAATTGCTGGACATTGCAGTCAACGTCGGACGCACCGGACGCGTCACCCCGTTCGGCATCATGACGCCCGTCAAGGTGGCCGGGTCCACCGTGGAGATGGCCACGCTGCACAACCAGGACGTCGTCAAGGCCAAGGGTGTGAAGGTCGGCGACATCGTTGTCCTGCGGAAGGCCGGGGACGTCATTCCGGAAATTGTGGGGCCGGTGCTCGCCCTGCGCGACCAGCAGAAACCACCCGTGCGGGACTTCGTGATGCCCACCGAATGCCCTGCCTGCGGCACACCGCTGGCACCGGCCAAGGAAGGTGACGTGGACATCCGCTGCCCCAACGCCCGCTCCTGCCCGGCGCAGCTTCGGGAGCGCGTCTTCCACCTGGCCGGGCGCGGCGGCTTCGATATCGAGGCCCTGGGCTGGGAGGCAGCCATCGCGCTGACCTCCGGACCGGGTGCGGATCCAGCCACCAACGGCGGAAGGGTGGAACCGGCCGGCGACGGTATCCTGACCAGTGAGTCCGCACTGTTCGAACTGGCTGCGGATTCCGGACTGGACGAGCTGCGGAACAAACTGGCAGACGTGAAGGTCTGGCGCGAGAAGCGCACCAAGGGCGTGAGCACGGGTACGTGGGACCTGGTCCCGTACTTCTGGTCTCGAGCCACCGCCAAAACACCGTCCAAGCCCACGGCAACCACGAACAAGCTCTTCGACGAACTGACCAAAGCCAAGACGCAGCCGCTGTGGCGGGTGCTCGTTGCCCTGTCCATCCGGCATGTTGGTCCCCGCGCCTCACGGGCCCTGGCCGCCGCGTTCGGCACCATGGACGGCATCCGGAACGCCTCGGAGGAAGACCTGGCCCATGTGGATGGTGTCGGCCCCACCATCGCGGCCGCGCTGAAGGAATGGTTCGCCGAGGACTGGCACGTGGAAATCATCGACCGCTGGGCTGCGGCCGGGGTCCGCATGGAGGACGAGCGCGACCACTCCATGCCGCGGACCCTGGAAGGGTTGACCATTGTGGTTACCGGCTCCCTGCCGAACTTCAGCCGGGACGAGGCCAAGGAAGCCATCCTCATCAGGGGCGGCAAAGCTGCCGGTTCCGTCTCCAAAAACACCAGCTACGTCATCGCCGGCGAAAGCGCAGGCACCAAACTGGACAAAGCCGAACAGCTCGTAATTCCCGTCCTGGACGAGGACGGGTTCCGGGAACTCCTTGCGAACGGCCCGGCCCCCGCTGCCGAAGCCACGCCCATACCGACGTCCACAGAATCAGAAGAGGCAGCCGAATGAGCCATCCGGACCTCAGCACCGAACTGCTTGCGGTGGCCCGGCAAGCAGCCGCCGCCGGCGCCGCCGTGCTGGCTTCCCGCAATGGCGAGACGCTGGACGTCAGCAACAAAGGCGACGCCGGCGACTGGGTTACGGCCTTTGATGTCGCGGCGGAGAATGCCGTTCGGGATGCCATCACGGCTGCCCGTCCACAGGACACCATTACGGGGGAGGAGCATGGCACCACGAGGCCCGCTGCCCCCAGCGGCTACCGCTGGTCCATCGACCCGCTGGACGGTACCACCAACTTCATCCGGAACATCGTCTACTACGCCACCTCCGTGGCAGTGGCGGATTCCGACGGCGTCTGGCTGGCCGGCGTCGTCAACGCCCCGGCGCTGGGCCGTGTCTACTACGCTGCCCGCGGCCAGGGTGCGTGGCTGGAAGAAGGCGGCCGGGTGACGCAGCTCCAGGGTCCGGCGCCGGACCGCGCCGGGCAGATCCTCGCCACCGGCTTCAGTTACGACCCCGCCATCCGCGCCGAGCAGGCTGCACTGCTGGGCAGTCTTATGGATGGATTCGCCGACGTCCGGCGGCTGGGCTCCGCGGCGCTGGACCTCTGCATGGTGGCTGACGGGACCCACGACGCCTACGGCGAACGCGGGCTCAACGAACATGACTTCTCCGCCGGTGCGCTGATTGCCGAGGAAGCCGGTTGCTGGGTCCGGCGTCCCCGGCTGGCCAGTCCGCTGGACGGCGGACCCGCCGACGAGGACAGGCTGTCCGCCTGGACCTGCGCCGGGACCTTGGCGCTGTCCGGCAAGTTTCCGCTGTGACGCTGCTGCGCCACTAGCATTGTCAGGTGCAATCGCAAATAACCATCCGACCGGCCGTTGAGGCAGACTTCCAGGCCATCGCCAGGATCACCGTGGACTCGTACCTGGCAGCAGGGTATTTCGACGGCGCGGACCACCCCTATATGCAGCAGATCCAGGATGTTGCCGCACGTGCCGCGAAGGCCACGATCTGGGTTGCCGAGCGTGACCGGCAGGTGGTGGGTTCCGTGACGCTGGCACTGGCAGGTGAACCGTTCGCCGACATCGCCCTCGCTGATGAGCTGGAGTTCCGGATGCTTGTGGTGGATCCCGCGGTGCAGCGCAGCGGCGCAGGCAAGGCCATGGTGGAAGCCATCATTGAGCATGCGAAATCGCTGGAGGGGATCACGGGCGTGGCCCTCACCACCGGCGGGACCTGGGAGAGCGCCCATGGCCTCTACCGGAAGACGGGCTTCAAACGAGTCCCCGAGCGTGACTGGCCGATTCCGGGCACCGACATAAAGCTGCTGGTTTACCGGCTTGACGTCCAGTCAACCTAAAGTGGTGCCGACTCATTTTCGGCACTGAAAGGCCCACCATGCGCAAAACATTCGGCACCGGCTCCGTCTGGGAGCAGACCCTCGGCTACTCCCGCGCCGTCCAGGTGGACAACACGCTCTATATTTCCGCCACGGCCGCCAGCGGCGAGGACGGCATTGTGGGCGAGGACTTCTACACGCAGACGCAGTACATCCTGCAGAAGCTCGGCGTGGTCCTGGCCGATGCCGGCTTCAGCTTCGAAGACGTGGTCCAGTCCAAGCTGTACCTGACGGACATCAGCAAATGGGAAGAGGCCGGCCGCGCCCACGGCGAAGTCTTCGGCGAGATCCGCCCCACGCTTGCCCTTGTGCACGTCCTGCCGTTCCTTGACCCGAAGATGCTCGTCGAAATCGAGCTCGTGGCCCAGAAGAGCGCCAGCTAGCCTATCCGCCCGCACCCCCGCGGGAACTGGCAGGTAATACCCTCAAATCGCGACTTTGAGCGTGTTTTCTGCCAGTTCGCGCTTAAGGGGGTGTCCCTATGTTTTTTGTCAAGCGTTGGGACGGGTTTTCCTTCGAGATGGTGGCGGATCGTTTTTGGGCAGGAGCCAACGGCCGGCGGGGTTTCCCCGGCCGGC
>NZ_JAMXBK010000017.1:0-168014 GCF_023913815.1 Pseudarthrobacter cellobiosi | reverse complement strand
CACTCAAGGGGCAGCGAGGCCCGGCACCCCAGCACGCCCTTCGCCCGCACAACGAGCCGAAACCGAATTCAGCTCATCCGCCCAGGCGGATCGGTGGATCAAGGCTTAGGCCCGGCCCGCCAGCCTCAGCAGTTCGTGGTGCAGGGACGGGAATCCCCAACGCAGAATCGCATAAACCAGCCCGACGGCCACAACCACCACGGCGGCCGTCGTCAGCACGGGGCCAAGGAACGGAAGGGCTAACGTGACCAGCCCGGCCATTGCCACAGCGGCCCCACACACCACCCCTGGCACGGCGGCGCGCACTAGGCGGCGCGCCCGGATCCTGATGACCCGGGCAGCAACGGCCTGCATTCCGCAAGCAAAGACAAACGCCACGGCCAACTGCGCACAGGCCACGCCAACTATGCCCCACTGGACGGCGACCAGCAGGACCGGCACGAGGATCACGAGCCGGACCACAGATATCGTGATGGAGAGCCCCGGCCGTCCGAGCGCCTTATAGACGTCGTTGGCACCCGCGCCCAGCGACCGCACGGCTGCGTACAGTGCCAGGAAGATCAGCGGCAGCGCGGCGTCCGTCCACTTCTGGCCGAAAAGCAAGGGGACCAGAATGGGTGCCAGGACGGCCAGGCCCACGCCGGAGGTGATCCCGTACAGGGACTGGACCTGGACACTCTTCAGGTAGCCGTCGCGGAGCCTGTCCGGATCCGTGCGTACCTGAGCGTAGAGCGGGAACAGCACTGTGGACAGCACAAAAAAGACGTTCAGGATCAGGGCCTCCGGAAGCCGGAAGGCCAAGGTGTAGTAGCCCAGGGCCTGCGCCCCCAGCAGGAGCCCGATGATGAGGTAGTCGACGTCGAAGATCAGCCGGGCCAACAGGCTGCTACCCGCGACGGGTGCCCCGAAGGTGATGTTGGCCCGGAGGGCGTCCCTGCCCACCCGCCAAATCTGCCAGGGCGCATTCCTGCGGACCAGGAACCAGCACGTGAGCGCATACGCAACGGACCCCGCGGCCGTGCCGACAGCCAGTGACCACGCGCCGTGGCCCGTGAACGCCAGAGCCAGGGTCACCGTTCCCATGGTGGCGGCGCGGATCACGGGAGCTGCGGTCAGCGGCTTGAACAGCAGGTCCCGCCGCAGCAGAGCTTCCGGGACCGCCCCGAAGGACGTGGCCAACACCGAAACCGCCAGCACCTGGACGAGGGGCGCCGCGTCCGGAAGGTTGAAGAGGCCTGCGATCCAGGGCGCGGCCAGGACGGCGGCGGATGCCAGGACCGCTCCCAGCAGCACGGAAATGAACAAGGCTGAGCGCGCAATGACGCCAGTGCGGGGCAAATAGACCAGTGCCTGTGCCACACCGGCGTCGGCGACGGTTTCGGCGTAGGCCATGAGGACCAGCGCCAGCGCCACCAGGCCGTACTCCTCGGGGGACAGAAGCCGGGCCAGGACGATGGTGGTGACCAGGACGATCACCTTTCCGGCGACGAATGCCAGCCCTTGCCACGCTGCGCCCCGGACACCGGTCCGGGACAGATCCCCGGGTGCGAACGTCATGCCGGTGACTTTCCGGACGGGAGGCCGGCGCTGCCGGACCGGATCGCGCTTCCCACCTCATCCAGATAGTCCTCGGCAACAGCCCGCCACGTCCGGACGGACCCGCCGCCGGGTGAGGGCCGGTGCCGTCCGGGCGCGGTCAGCCGCCGCACGACTTGATCAACGAACCCTTCCGTGTCCTGTTCGACGGCCAGCAAGGGGTGGGGGTCCTGCTCGCGGGCGGCCACCGGCGTCGCAACCACCGGGAGGCCGGCAGCAAGGGCCTCGCGCACGGAGTTCCGGATGCCCACACCGTGTTCGTCGGGAAAGACTGCCACGTCCGCGGAGTGGAAGACCGCCAGCACCGACGGCACGTTTGCGAGGACCTCCACGCGGGGGCCAGCCAAGGCTTGTACTGAGGCCTCGGGGCGCCGGCCCGCGAGCACAAACCTGGCATCCGGAACCTGCTGCCACACGAGCGGGGCGATCTTCCTGATCAGGACGTTTGCGCTGTCGATGTTTGGACCGTAGTTCAGGCTGCCAACAAAACAGGCCACCGGACCGTTCTGTCTGGCGGCGTCGCGCACCGATTCCTCGGCCCCGTTGGGAACGCTCCTGACGGGCCGCGCAAGCCGCTCCGACCAGGTGCGCGCATCCGCGGCGCCCACGGTGAGGAGCCGCGCCCGCGGCGGCAGGCGCCTTTCGGCAAGTAGCGCAAGGAACTCACGGGCGCGGTAGGCCGGCCGGAGGGTGCGTGCAATGGCAGTGTCCATGGCGGCGCGGACCGACCAGGGATCAACAGTCTGCAAAACCAGCGGGCCGCTCACCGCGTTGGCCAGGAACAGGGCGTGCGGACCATGGATCAGGGTGGCGTCGTGTTGGCCGGAGAGTTGTGCCGCGATGGCCATAGCTTTGGCGGTGGACCGTTCGTGCTTTCCGAGACCGGTCAGGCCAAAGACGGACAGGACGGTGGCCCAGGCGCGGCTGCGCGTGGGCATCACATGCACGGCGTTACAGCGCGACCTGATTTCGGCCGGCACGTCCACCGGTCCGGCGAAAGTCAGAAGCGTCACTGCCACTTCTCCGGGAAGGTTCCGCAGCACCTCGAACGGAATCATGGAACTGCCGTCCCCCAGCATGGGGTCCCGGTTGGGCACGCTTTCTGTGATGTACAGAAGCTTCATTGCAAGAGTTTACGGGAGTGGCGGAACGTTCCGCCGGTCCGGCACCGACAACTGCGGGTTTACACAGTAGTAAGTGAAGCAGACGATTAACAGAAAGCGGACGACGGCGGGAGGTCCCGCCGTCGTCCGCTCACCGTGGTGGTGGTGCCTTACTTCCAGGCGCGCACGTAATCAACCTGGACCTGCGACGCAGCTCCGTAGGCCGCCGGGCTGCTTCCCGACGCTCCGACGTTGAGGATGATGTACTGCGGTGCGTTGCCGTCGTCGGTGGAGTAGGACTTCACCTTGACGCCATCGAAGTAGACGTCCGCGGAGTTCGCCGTCCGGTGCAGGCCGAAGGTGTGGAAATTGTTGCCCCAGTCGCCGGGAACGGTCCCCTGGTTGTGGGCGCCGGATGTTGAGTGGTAGTTCACGGTCATCTTGCCGCTCAGGACCTCAGCGATGTCGTTCTCGCCGTTGGTGGGCCACGACTGGCCGTTTGTCCAGAACGCAGGCCAGTTGTAGAGGTTCGTTCCGTCGCCGGGGAACTTGATCCGGGCCTCGACGTAACCTGTCGTGAATTCGTAGCCGGTGGTGGCACCGCCCTTGGGGTTGGTTGAAACCAGCGCACCCGAGGTGGACGAATTGAGGGAAAGGACAAGGTTGCCGCCGCCGACGGAAACGTTGCTGGGGCTGGTGGTGACCTTGTTCATGGTGCCGCAGGTGGGGGAGAACCAGCAGTTGGACCATTTGGCCGTGTCCAGGGCCGTGCCGTTGAATTCGTCGGCAAAAGCCATCGTCCATGCGCCGGGGACACCTACAGGCATGGCGCCGGTTGTCCCGGTTGACGCAAGGGGTGCAGGGGCAGGGGCCGGTTCTGGTGCAGCCGTTGTCGTCGTTACCGGGGCGGGTGCGGGAGCAACCGCAGGCTCTTCAGGTGCCGGTGCCGGTGCAGGCGCAGGCGCCGTGGTCGGGTCGGGGGAGGGGTCAGTTGCCGGCAGCGGTGCCGGGGCGGGGTCGGTGTTGCGCTTCACCTGGCCCGGGGCCTGGTCACGCTTGGACGTGTCCGCGACGCGGCTCAATTCGGCGCTTAGGGGTGCCTGGTCGGAGACCTGGCCCAAGGAAACAACTCCCAGCAGGGCTACCAGGGCGGCCGCTGTCAGCGACATGTTGCGCTGGGTGTTGGCACGGTGGGCGGACTTCTTCAGCGCAGCCCGTGGCTGGGTGGGCGCGGCGGCTTCTTCGGAATACGGGCGCGCGTCAGTACGCGGCTGATCATGGGATGCAGACATGGGTGATTACCTCTCAACGCCTGCGGAGTTAGCTGTCGGATTCGGATGAGGCCATCCGGCCGCGCAATGCGGCTTCACCCCAAGGGCCGGCTTAAAGCCGTGGCCCGGACACTCTGGGTCCCCCGCCTCTGCCTAATAATGTCGTGGATTCCGGGCAGCGGCAGAGCTTGGCGTCTGCCCGGATTCGGGCCTGGAAGGTCGGCCCATTTGATCGACCGTACAGGACCGGACCTGATTAATCACAATCGGGTAACGGAAGTCACGACGGCGGAGTGGCCCCTTGCGCCGGGATTGTTCTGAGCTATTCCTGATCGATAGGGTGGGCTGGGACGCCAACCCATGTTTCGCCGTCGGGTACGTTGCTCAACACTGCCGCCCCCATGCCAACCGTCGCGTAGGACCCCACTGAAGTCCGTGCACGGACGCTGGAATTCAGTCCCAGATAGGCCGCCCGGCCGATCCGGACTCCGCCGCCCAGCGACACACCGGCGGCGAACGTCGCGAAGTCCGCCACGTCGTCGTCGTGCGTGAAAGTTACGGACGGCATGGCCACAACATGCGCCCCAAGCGTGACCGAAGCCGTCAGCGTCACATTCCGCAGCAGGATGCTGCCCCGGCCAATCCGGCAACCCTCGGGGCACTCCACGGTGGGGTCGATCGCCGTGGCGTACCGGGCATCGCGCACGCCCTGGGCCGCCAGCCGTTCCACTACGGCTTCCCGCGATCTTCCCGAGGCCAGGCATACCAGCACCAGTGCGTGCGTGAACTTGGAGGCGTCGTCAATGGTCCCCAGCACCGGCGCGCCGTCCACGGTGACGCCTGCCATTTCCTTGTCGTCGTCGAGCAGCCCGACGACGTCGTACTGCCCGCTGGCGCGGACCATGGTCAGGACCTCCCGGGCCAGCCCGCTTGCTGCGATCAGCACCAGTTCGCTCACCGGCGTACACCGGCGGCCGCCCGTACGCTGTTCATGACCCGGTTCAGGCCCACGTTGTCTAGGCCGTGGAAAATCGGGAGAACTAGGGTCCGGTCCGTCAGCCGTTCGGTGTTCTGGAGCCCTGCGTTGCCAGTATCGCGCCACCGGTAGGCAGGCTGCCGGTGAGCCGCCATGGCGCCGCGGCGCGCCGAAATTCCGGCATCGGCCAGGCGGGCCAGGAGCCCTTCGCGGTCAATGGCGAAATCCGGGAGTACTTCGACCCAAAAGGACTGGAAGTTGGCCGTCCCGTACGGTGGGTCGGCCACAAACCGCAGACCCGCCAGGCCGGAAAGCCCTGCCTCATACTTCGCGGCGATCTCCCGGCGGCGAGCCACTATCTCGCCCAGCCGGCCCAGCTGCACGATGCCGACGGCGGCCTGCAGATCCGTCATCTGGTAGTCGAAGCCGACCTCGACGTACACCTCCGGCGCGGCAATGCGGGATCCGCGACGGTCCGCCGCCGGCACGTTCAGGGAGTGGCCGCGGAGGCTCCGGGCGCGTGCCGCCCAGTCCGCCCGGTGGGTTGTCAGCATGCCGCCCTCGCCAGTGGTCAGCACATTGTCCTGGTGGAACGACCACACGGAAATGTCGGCCCCCGTGCCCACGGGCCTGCCCTTGTATTCCGAGCCAACGGCGCAGCCGGCGTCTTCGATCACAGTGATTTCGTGACGGTCGCACAGCTCGCGGACGGGGTCCAGGTCAACGGGCACGCCGGACTGGTCCACCACGATCACGGCCCGAGTGTCCAGGGTCAATGCCGCCCGGACCGTGGCCGCAGCCACAGTCCCGGTGGCGGGGTCCACGTCGCAGAAAACCGGCCGTGCCCCGACATACGTCACCGCATTCGCCGTGGCGATGAAGGCCAGCGACGGCACCACCACGTCATCGCCGGGACCGATGCCGGCCACTATCAGCGCCAAGTGCAGTGCGGTGGTTGCGCTGGAGGTCGCGACGGCGTGGGGCACCTCCTGCAGGGCGCTGAACTGCGCCTCGAACGCCTTCACTTTCGGCCCCTGCGTCAGTATGCCGGAGGCGAGGACCTCCGCCACTGCGCGGGTTTCGTCGTCGCCGAGCCAGGGTTCCATGACGTTGATGCGGGCCAGGACGGTTTCTGCTGTCACTTGGCACCGGCCTTTCTGGCGACCGTTCTCATGTCCGCGTCCTTCCTACTTTTCGCTGCGGGGTCTGTGCATTCCGTACTGCAAAATTAGCGGGATGCATGCCGTTCTGGCGGGGAAAGCAGGCGGTTGTGTGGGCACCGGAAGGGAAGAATGCGGGAATTGCGGGTACCTGCAGCGCCCTGTGCCCCCAGCCGGTGTCCTAGAGGATGGGAAGGACGAATTGTTCCTTGGCCTGCGTGGCTTCCTTGCCCGTTGCGAGGGCTGTCAGCTGGGCGCGTGATTCCACTCCGAGTTTCCGGTAAATCGAGGTGAGGCGCACTTCCACGGTCCGGACAGAGACATACAGGGTGGCCGCGATTTCCTTGTTCCGCATCCCGCGGGCCACCATGCGCACCAGCACACGTTCGTGGTCTGCAAGCATCAGGATCGCGGGGTTGCCGGGGGCACCTGCCGGTTCCACACGTTCGTCGAGCAGCAGCGAGTCGACGTGCTGGGCCCACGCGTGGGCCCCGGCTTCGTCGAACATCACTTTCGCTCGAAGCAGACCATCCCGGGCGCTCCGGAGGCGGCCGAAGGCGCCGAGACGTTCGGAGTAGCACAGCAGTGTCCTGGCGCGTTCCAGCAGTGATTCCTGGGGATTTCTGCCGGCGAGGGCGTCACTGAACAGCTGGAGCGACTGCTCACCGTCGGCCAGCATCGCCCGGCTCCGGGCAACAGCCATCATGAGCCAGGGCGAACGCAGGCCAACTGCCTGGCTTTCCAGGTGCCACAGCGCCTGGGCGGCCTCCCTGTGCCGGCCCAGCCGGATCAGGACTTCCACCAGATCGGACTCGCAGCGGAGCAGCGTGGGGTTGCTGAAAGCCTGACCTATCTCCCCTGCCCGCGACAGCTGCGCGAAGGCCTTGGCGAGGTTTCCCCGCATGAGGGCAAAATGCCCTTGGCACGCGGCCAGCTGCGCTGTAATCGCAGGGTGGCTTTCCGCCCCTGAGAAGTGCTGGGCGTCCGACGCGTAGGCGCGGGCGAGTTCCTCGTTTCCGATCGCGTTGGCCCGCCAGACCCGGAAGACGTGCCGCATTCCACGGTGGTATTTGGTTTCCGGTTCTGCGAGCTCAAGATCTTCGATCAGTTTCACCGCCTTCCGGACGTTCCCCGCCCGGATTTCATTGTCCACTGCGAGGAACTCCGCGGTTTCCCGCCAGTTGACGGTGTTTGCCTCCAGGAAGTTCCGCACCCGGGCAAAGGCCTCCTGGGCGGCGACATGGTGTTCGGCATAGCTCAACGCACGGCCCTGTATCAGAAGGGTGGCAACCGTTTCGCTCCCGCCGTCGGGCTTGCGGCCGATCTCCTGCGGCGTCCCGCTGATCGCTTCGATGAGTTGCCTGGCGCTCTCCGCCAGAGCCAGACAGTCCGGTGAGGCGTGGTCCTTGAACTCCTCGGCGTACCGCAGCAGGCTGGTGGCATCCGCAAGCTCCCAGCGGTCCGCATAATAGAGCGCGCCGGCCACGAGCAGGCGGTTAGCGAAGGCCGGATCGTGTTGCCCGAACTCCTTCACCAGCCGGAGCACCATGCTGGAGCGCACGGTGCCGCCCTGGATGAACTGGATCTCGAAGGCGAGGCCTGTCAGCCGAAGGATCAGGGCAGGGTTCCGCGTCACGCGCTGCGCCCAGTCCAGGTAGCGCTTGGCGTAGACGAATTCGCCCCGGTTCAGCAGCAGCTCGGCCACGGTGGTGAGCCTCGCAGCGGTCTCCGCTTCCCACGGGTTGATGGTCAGGGCCCGTTCAACGTATTCGACGGCGAAGGGCACTTCGCCGCTCCGGATTAGGTCAACGGCAAGGCGGAGCAGCCCAAACGGGGTCTGCCGTTCCAAAGCGGTAAAGCTTAGGTGCCAGCGGTGCGCATAGGGATCCGCGGGCTCCGCCGCTGCCGCCATGGCGCGGTGGCTGGCGGTCCGCGTTGCGGGTGTCATGGCCGCATACACGTAGCCCCGGAGCAACTGGTCCTGGATCCTCAGATGCGGCCCGGACCTGCCCACCATGCCCTGTGCCAGCAGTTCGTCGATCCCGCCCCACAGCTGGTCATAGGCTCTTTCCAAGGTTGCGATATCGCTCCGGCAGGACAACGAAAGCAGGTCAAGGACCTGCCTCGCGACAGGCGAGAGTCCCCCCACGGTGGCAGCGAACTCCGCTTCGAAGCTTCCCTTGCCGGGCAGCGGAACCGGCAGCGCGTATTTTCCGTCTGCCACACGTTGCAGCAGCAGCGTAAAAAGCTCGACGGCGGCGAGCGGGTTCCCTTGGGTGGCAGCGGCGACTGCGTGGACCGCCGCCGTCGCGGTCTGCCGGGCCGGAATGGCCTCCAGCATGCGGACCGTGTCGTTGTAGTTCAGCGGCGCCAGCTGGAGGGCGGGAAGGGATGCGAACGGGCTATCGGCTATATCTTCCCGCACGCTCATGAACAGCGCCATGTCCGTTCCGGTCAGCCGGCGCGCCAAGTAGCCGATCACCGCCTGGCTGCTGGGGTCCAGTTGGTCGGCGTCATCGATGACAATGACCGTCCGGGACGACGAGCGCTGGTGCAGTCCGTTGAGCAGCAGGGTGGACACAGTCGGGACGTCCATGGCGCCAGTGGAATCGCGCAGCAGTTCGTCGGCGAAGCGGTTGAGGACGGGGTCATCGATGCCGGTCAGGAGCGCGGTGAGGCCCGAGAGCGGCCAGTCGGACTCTGAGGCACTCGCTGTCAGGAAGACGGTGCGGACATCGGAGAGGCGGGGAATCTCGGAGAGGAGGGCGGACTTACCCGTCCCGCGCCTGCCAACCACCTTGAGGGCTGAATCGTTAGGACCCCGGATTACGGAGACTATCCGGTCCAATTCCCTGCTTCGGCCTATTAACGACATGTGGTCCCCATCCATCGAAGAAGGAGACCGAACTGCTTGCTCTATCCAAAATCCTGGGTCCATCCAGCCGCTTGCGCGACACGCGGACCGGCTCTCCTGGCCGCCTCATTGCGTCCAGCACGGTACCCAGCCGTTCTTGCCAATATAGACCTGTTCCGCTGCAGGCACCATAGACTTTTTTGCGCCGCGAAGTGGGAGTCCGTGGGTCTGATCAGGCCGCGAGGACGAGCATCGGGACGGCGCCGCCCAGATGGGTGCCGTCGCCCCGGTGCGAACCACCACGACGACAGCCGATCTTGCCACACGGCCCTGCTGTGGCGGGGACGTGGCTATTCGGCTGCTCCGCCGACAGGCGCTGCGCCGAAGGGATCGTAGCTGCGGCTTCCCTCCGTGATGTCCTTGTTGAGCTGCGTCAGCCGCCGGACGATCTCCGGAGCGTCCTGCGCCGCGGATTTCGGCCAGCCGTAGCAGGCGGCCACGGCTTCATCCAGCTGCTTGTGCAGCTTTTTCAGGTCCGCGTACCCGCCATCGTCCATCAGGTTGTAGAGCTTGGTCAGGCCAAAGTTCTCGGCCTTGCAGATCTCCTGCCGGCGTCCGACGACGGCGCGGCTGAGTTCCGCAACCGCCTCCCGTTGGGCGGAGGAGACCGGGTCCGGCCAGGGGAACGTGTCAAAAACAGACGTTGGGGTGTAGCGGAGGCGCGTCTCCAGGGTTGAAGACCGGTGCCACGCCCAGGCGTCGTGGGCCTTGGAGAGAAGGATGCCCATGGAGTAGTCGTCGTCGACGGCGAAGACATTCGTCAGATTACTGGGGCAAACGCTGCGCTCCTGCCACGTTATGAGAAACCTTTTCCCCTGGGCAATGCTGGCACCAAAACGCTCCTGTCCAATGGCTTGCCGCATCTCAGCGCGTGGGCGACCGAAAAGCCACCATTTTTCACGAAACCCCTTGTCTTTGTTTAGTTCGCGTTCGGGCTTCACCCGATCTCGGACGATCTTCAACGCGGCCGGGTATCTGGCCGCGTGCTCAAGCGGGCGTAGACCGAAATCTATGATCCACCGGCGGGCCCCCTGCTCCGGGTCATCGGTGATGTCGTCGCCCGTGAGGTATTGGCGGACAACGTCTGAGTAGCTTCCGCCTTCATCGGCGAGGAGCGAGGAAGCTTCATGTGGCGTGATTATGAACCCAGCACCGACTGGAATGGGGCCTTGAAAGCATCTGCCCGAGTTGAGTTTGAGGTTAGCCGGGTCCCAGCCGTGAACCTCCTCGTTGCGCAACGAGGGATTGATCCCGAGAGCAGCTTCACCGTCCAGCGTGAACGTCGGCGCCGCTGCAGGTTCCTTCACCCAGTTCACAATGCTGACGTGAACCTTCGCTTCACCCGGCCACTTCTGGCTCGAGACAGCATCGGTGATCACGCCGCCGTTTGCCACTATGTATTCCAGCGAGGCAGAACGTGCACGGTTTTGGGAGATGGAATTTGTACCTACCAGCCCGGCACGCTGGCCCGGCTTGAGCTGGTTCTGGGCCTTGCGGAACCAATAGACGCAGAGGTCCTTGATGCCAACATTGAACTGCTTCTTGAGCCAGTCGAGGTAGTCGTCGCCCAACGAGCCCCGCAGTAACTGCGAGCCAAGGAACGGCGGGTTACCGATGATCGCGTCCACCTCGGGCCATTCGGTGGCCAGTGCATCTGCCCGGCGGATGGAGGACATGTCCACCAGCGGCAGGGGGTCCTCCGCGGCACCGAACCGGTCGATCATCTGGCGCTGGCCCATCCAGAGCGTGAGCCGGGCGATGAGTACGGCGATGCCTTCGATGTCGATGCCGTGCAGGTTGTGCAACGGGTAGTAGGGCAGCGGACCGGCGGGCGCGTGCACTCCGGTGGCGTGCGCCGTCGTCGTAATTTTCTCCTTGAGCTCCTGCTCAAGGCCGCGCAATTCACGGTAGGCGACATAGAGGAAGTTGCCGCAGCCGCAGCTCGGGTCCAGGACCCTGAACGCGCACAGCTCATCCAGCAGGGCCACGCCTCCGGCCACAGAGGAGACATCATCGATCCGGTCCCGCCAGGGCCGGATGATGGTGGGCGTGACGATCTTCATGATGTCGGCCTCGTGGGTATAGTGCGCGCCCAGTTCGGCCCGGCGGTCCTCGCCCAGCACGCCTTCCATCAGCGAGCCGAAGATGGTGGGGTCCACCTGCCGCCAGTCGAACTCGGCCGCCTGGTCAAGCATCCTGAGCTCGTCGGTGCTGAGGTCCACTTCCGCCGCCTCGAGGAAGAGCGACCCATTGACGTAACGCGTGCCGTGGAGTTCGCCCTTCCGGTTCTGGGCCCCTTTCTGGTTCAGCACGCGGAACAGGAAGCCAATTTCCTTGGCTGAATTGGGCTCCTGCTCGTGGAGGAGCCGCTTAACGATGGTCTGGAGCGGATAGCCGTCCAGCATGCCCAGGTCCTCGGCGAAGAGGCACCACACGGACTGCAGTACGAAGCGCTGGATCTCGTCGATGGGTGCTGCGCTGCGGTCCGCCAGCGACAGGTAGAGCGTGGCGATGTGCTTGGCGGCGTCCTTGGTCATGGCCCGGTGGTGCTCGGCGAAAACGGGGTCCAGGGTGGTGTCTGCCAGGAACAGGAGCGAGTCGTATTTGTCCGGCAGGTCCTTCAGTGGCACGGTCAACCGCGGCTTGGTGGGGAACCTGCCCGGCTCCCAGATCTCGAATTCATGGAAGTTGCAGATGACTACGAAGCGGGCGGCCGGGATGTCCGCTGATTCGTCAGAGGATTCCTGCCAGTAACGGTGGATCTGCTCGCGTGCCGATTCCAGCTTGATGCCGGGCTTCTTCATCTCCACTATGAGCGTGCCGGGCCAGTGCAGGTCCATGAACCCGGCGCTGGATTTGAAGTCCTCGAAGACGGCGCCGGCCGTTTGGCGGTTGGAGCCGTAGCACTCGAAAAGCTCGTTCAGGAAGGTCTGGGCTTCGCTCTTTTCGCTGCCACCGTACTTGCCCCATTTGGCAGCAAACCTGATCAGCGCTGCCCGGATTTCTTCGCCACTGCGCGCCAATGCGCCCCCCTGTATTCGCCAACCTGCTTTGTGCTGAGGTTACAGCAGGCGCAGCGCTTCCTGGCGGTAGTACGCGTCCTGCATGAGCCGCTTGCGGGTTTTCTCCAGGGCCAAGATGGCGTCGTCCAAGGCAAGCTTGGCGTTTACCTCTTCGTCTGCCTTCGCAGCCTGGATCCGAACCTTCTTGGCGCGGCTCAGGGCATGCTCAATGTTCAGCAACACATCGGATACGCCGTTCATCACGAGCTCGTGCGCTGCGTCCTCATTCGAGCGCTGGGCACCGGAAGCCTCGCTTGCCATGGTGTTACCTCCTGGGGTCGCGTGACGGTTGCCGGGTGATCGCCTGACGCATGCGTTAAGGCTAGCCCAATCCGCCATCCGCTGCTGGGGTTATCCACAGAAAGGCTGGCGGGCCCCAGGCTTGGCTAGACTTGCGCCTGAGACGAAAGGCGACCCCCATGGTGAAGGAGCTTGACACCCTGGTGCCGGGAACGGTGCTCCAGGAACGCTACACAGTGGGAGAGGTGCTTGGCCGCGGAGGGATGGGCACCGTCTATCGGGGCACCGACACGGTCCTGGACCGCGAGGTGGCGCTGAAGATTTTTCGCCCTGACGCCGCGGATGCGAACGAGGTCCGTCGGCAGCACAGCGAAATGCGCTTGTTGGCAAGGTTGAACCATCATGGCCTCGTTACTCTTTTCGACGCCGGCACCGCTGTCCAAGGCCATCACGAGGTGCCTTTCCTCGTTATGGAGCTGATCCCGGGAAGCGACCTTCGCCGCCGTATCGCCGCCGGACCGTTGACAGGCGCCGAGGTGGCGGTCATTGGAGCCGACCTCGCCGAGGCGCTGCAGTACATCCACCACCATGGCGTGGTGCACCGGGATGTGAAACCGGCAAACATCCTGCTGGCCAAGTACGCCGGGGGCGGCGGGTTCCGCCCGAAGCTCGCGGATTTCGGCATTGCCCGGATGGTTGAAGGAGCCCGGCTGACTGCCACCAACATGATCCCCGGCACGGCAGCGTACCTGAGCCCGGAACAGGCCAGCGGTGCGTCCGTGGGCCCGCCGGCAGACATCTACTCCCTGGGCCTCGTTTTGCTCGAAGCCCTCACCGGGAAGGTGGACTTTTCTGGACCTCCCTTGGAAGCTGCCGTTGCCCGGCTTTCCCGCGACCCGGTGATCCCGGATGCTTTAGGTCCGGGCTGGAAAGCGCTGCTGGAAACCATGACGGCCAGGGAACCTTCCAGGCGGCCCGGCGCCGGCTGGGTTGCCGAGGCACTGAACGGCGAGGGGGACTGGACCACCCGCGTGGAGCCGGCCGCTGCCGTTGAGGTCCCTGCACGCGGGCTTCCGCTGCAGACCCTGTTCTTGGGCGGAGCCGATGCGCCGCGGCCTCGCGCTGCAGATGCAGGCGAAGTCGGAGCCGCAGGCAAGATACTGCCTGCCCTGCCGGATAGCGAAGCCACCAACGCGTCATCCTGGCAACCCCTGCTCCCGTCACACCGGCCTGCGTCGGCACGGCAGCGTTCCGAGCCCCCGCGGCCCGGAACCTGGCGGTTCTGGCCGGACTCGCTGCGCCTGCGCGGCCGCAGGCTTTGGATCATCGCTGCGCTGCTGGCTGTGGTTGCCGTCGTTGCTGGCGTTGTCGTGTTGGGCGGGCTGCAACGCCCGGCGTCCGTGCCGGCTAACACTCCCGGACCGGCTACCCCCGGACAGATGGGCGAGCACTTCACTGAGCTGGAAGAGAGCGTCAGGCCATGACCGTCCCACTTTGCCCAAGAATGAAAGATGGCGCCCCGGGGATGCTGCCGGGGAACCGCCGTCGCGTCCACCGCCATCCCAGGACGGCCTTGGCGTTGTTCCTCGCCGCCGTTCTATTAGCGGGGTGTGCCGCTGCACCCGAGCTGGAGGAAGCCACGGCTGGAAGGTTCCAGGCGCAAGTCGCCACGGCGAAACAACTCGCAGCCGAACAGAATTTCCCGCGCGCACTGGCTGAGCTCGACCAGTTGGGGCGTGAGGTGCAGGCCGCTGCAGAACAGGGTGACGTCTCGCCGCAGCGGCGTTCCCGCATCGAATCCTCAATCAGCAAGGTCCGGATGGACTTGGAAGCGGCCAGCGCCGCCGTCGAACCTGCCCCCACGCCGACAACGTCCACCCCGGAACTTTCCCCGGAGGGTGGGGACGGTGAATTCAAGGAAGAAGACGGCGGCAAAGGCGGGAACAAGGGCAAAGGCAAGGATGATTGACCCGGGACGGTATCCCCACAGGCGCGGACCATGGTTTTCCACATAGGGCCGGGTGGGCTTCCACCTTGGAAGCAGGGCGCCTAGCCTTGAGTCAAGCGCGAATCGCCTATCCGGTCCAAATGCACTAAGATATTGAAGTCTGTGCTGCGCCCTGCCTCCGTTCTGTTGGCCGGGCATCGCACGGCATCGCAAATGAACCTCCTGTTACGGAAATGCCGTAACCGCTTAGCCCAAAGGAGGTGGGTTCACATATGCGTCCTTACGAAT
This sequence comes from Pseudarthrobacter cellobiosi, assembly GCF_023913815.1. Lineage (NCBI taxonomy): Bacteria > Bacillati > Actinomycetota > Actinomycetes > Micrococcales > Micrococcaceae > Pseudarthrobacter > Pseudarthrobacter cellobiosi. Next base: position 153,456 of record NZ_JAMXBK010000017.1, on the reverse strand, counting down.
TGATGGTAATCATCGACCCCGAGGTCGAAGAGCGTACCGTTGAGCCGTCGCTTCAGAAGTTCCTGAACGTCATCACCAACGATGGTGGAACCATCGAAAAGGTTGACATCTGGGGCCGTCGTCGACTGGCTTACGAAATCAAGAAGAAGTCCGAAGGTATCTACGCCGTGGTGAACTTCACCGCCAAGCCGGACACCGCCAAGGAACTTGACCGCCAGCTGTCTCTTAACGAGACCATCATGCGCACCAAGATCACCCGCCCCGAAGAGCAGAAAGTTGTTGCTGAGTAATTTCAGCTCCGATTTTTATTCTTTACCCCGCAGGATCGAATTCTTCACTCAGGATCGAACAAGGAGGCAGTAGATGGCAGGCGAAACCACCATTACGGTCATCGGTAATCTCACCAATGACCCGGAATTGCGGTTCACACCGTCAGGTTCGGCAGTAGCGAACTTCACCATCGCTTCCACCCCGCGCACCTTTGACCGCCAGTCCAATGAGTGGAAGGACGGGGAAACCCTGTTCCTCCGCGCAGCGGTATGGCGTGAAGCAGCCGAGAACGTTGCCGAGTCCCTCACCAAGGGCATGCGCGTGATCGTTTCCGGCCGTTTGAAGAGCCGTTCCTACGAAACAAAAGAAGGCGAAAAGCGCACCGTTATCGAGCTCGAAGTCGATGAAATCGGCCCGAGCCTGCGTTACGCCAATGCCAAGGTCAACCGCACCCAGCGCTCCGGCGGTCAGGGTGGGCAGGGTGGCTTCGGCGGCGGCAACAGCGGCGGTGGCTTCGGAGGCGGCAACTCTGGTGGAAACCAGGGCGGCAACTCCGGTGGAAGCTTCGGTGGCGGCAACCAGCAGCCTGCACAGGAGGATCCCTGGGCAACGCCCGGTGTCTCCAACGCAGGCGGCGGCTGGGGCAACGGCCCCGATTCCGAACCTCCCTTCTAAACCAATCATTTAGGCCCGACGCCGGGACCGCCGAAGGTGCCGCAAGGCACCTGACGCGACTGCCGCCGTCGGACCACCACCATCCCGTGGATCAATATCCACGGGCTCCATAGAATAGGAGCTCCACGATGGCTAAGGCTGAACTCCGTAAGCCCAAACCAAAGTCCAACCCCTTGAAGGCCGCTGACATCACTGTCATCGACTACAAGGACGTAGCATTGCTGCGCAAGTTCATCTCCGACCGCGGAAAGATCCGCGCCCGTCGCGTCACTGGCGTCACGGTGCAGGAACAGCGCAAGATCGCCCAGGCAATCAAGAACGCCCGCGAAGTTGCACTGCTGCCTTACTCCGGCGCTGGCCGCGGTTAGGGAAGGGATTAACTAACATGGCAAAGCTCATTCTGACCCACGAAGTAACCGGTCTCGGTGCTGCTGGCGACGTTGTCGAGGTCAAGGACGGTTACGCACGTAACTACCTGCTGCCCCGCAACTTCGCCCTGACCTGGTCCAAGGGTGGCGAGAAGCAGGTTGAGTCCATCAAGGCTGCCCGCGCCGCCCGCGAGCACGCTTCCCTGGAAGATGCTCAGAAGCAGGCCGCTGCACTCTCGGCCAAGCCGGTCAAGCTCGTCGTCAAGGCTGGCGAGACCGGACGCCTGTTCGGCACCGTCAAGCAGGCCGACGTCGCCGACGCTGTTGAGGCCGCTGGCCTTGGCCGCATCGACAAGCGCAAGGTTGAACTGCCGACTCACATCAAGTCGGTCGGTTCCTACCAGGCCAACGTCCGTCTTCACGCTGACGTTGCCGCTGTGATCGAACTCAACGTAGTCGCAGGTAAGTAGCCTTTCCGGCTACGCAGCCTTGAACTGCACGAAAACCCCCGTTGCCGTCACTGGCAGCGGGGGTTTTTCTGTGCCCTGTGCGCAGGTTAGGGCAGGTGCAGCTCTGCCATGACGTGGCTGTAGCCCGTGCGTATCATCTCGGCGAGGACTTCACGGTCTACGTCGTCGAGCTTGTTGATGTAGAGACATGCCACGCCGGTCTTGTGCTTGCCGAGCCGAGGAAGCAGCTGGCCGGCGTCGGGCCCGTACGTCAGCCCGTAGAGTGCAAGGTTCGCCTTGCGCGGTGAGAAGCCCACAGCGGCGGCATCCCCTTCGTGGCCACTCTCGTACCGGTAGTGATAGCTGCCGAATCCCACGATGCTCGGCCCCCACATAACGGCCTCCTGCCCCGTGATCTGCCGCATGAGGTTCAGCAGCTCGAAGCCGTCCTCGCGGCGCGCCGGATGCTCCACCGCGGCCAGGAAGTCCTCAACGGTCCGGTCGGTGGGCTGGGTCCTGTTTTGCGTCATCCCCGAAGTCTCCCACCCCGTGGCAGGCGTGTCAGCCTGGCGACGGCCTGCAGCGGCGACTCCGGGGAACCGTGAAGTTGGGCGCCCGGAATAAACGAGGGCAGCCGCCGGTTATCCAGATACATGCAAACACATGTAACATAGGCTGTACCGAACCTCAGGAGTCCAAGTGGAAACCCGCCGCATCACCGTACTGTCCGCCGGCCTGGGCGTGCCGTCCTCGAGCAGGCTGCTCGCCGACCAGCTCGCCGTTGCAGCAGAGCACCGCCTCGCCGATGCCGGTTTCGAGGTGAAGGTTGAGGTCCTTGAGCTCCGGGACCTCGCGGTGGACATCGCCAACAACTTTGTCACCGGCTATGCGGCTCCTCGCCTGGCGGATGTCATTGCCGGCGTGGAGGCTTCCGATGGCATCATTGCCGTCAGCCCGGTGTTCAGCGCCTCCTACAGCGGCCTGTTCAAGTCCTTCATTGACGTCCTGGACCCCAAGTCACTGGACGGGAAGGCTGTGCTCCTGGGTGCCACGGGCGGCACGGACCGCCACCAGATGGTTCTCGAGTACGCGATGCGCCCGCTGTTCAGCTACCTGCGCACCCGGATGGCCGCTACGGCCGTTTTCGCCGGCCCCCAGGACTGGGGAAACACGGACGACGGCGGCTCGCCCCTCTCGTCGCGGATCGACCGTGCGGCGGCTGAGTTTGCCGCCCTCCTGGCGGAGGATCAGCCCGGCCGCAAGCCGGCGGCCCTGGAGTCCCTGCCGTTCGAGCAGCTCCTGGCGGGCATTTCCGGCGGACGCTAAGGCGGGCTGGTCCGCAAGGTCCGCGCCCTTCCCGCAAAGTTCTTCCCGTCAGCGCCGGGGTCCCGGCTGCCGAACTATTCGGTCTCCCCGGTCGTTGACCGGAACATGAAGTGTCCTGTGGATTCAATTGACCTGATCATGAGCGAACGCAGCGGCGTCGGGATCGACTACTGCCCGCGGTGCCGCGGCGTTTGGCTGGACCGCGGTGAGCTGGACAAAATCATCGACCGCGCCAACGACGCCATGGGCGGCAGCGCTCCTACGCCGGCGCGCCCGGCGGCCGCGGCGCCTGTCGCTGCTCCGGTTCCGCCCCCGCTGTATCCGAACTTTGAACCCCGCCGCGAGCAGCCGCGGTACGAGCAGCCCCGTTACGACCAGCCGCGCTACGACGACCGGAAGTACGACAAGCCGGGGTATGACCGCGACCGCCGGCGGCCCAAAAAGAAAGAAGGCTGGCTGGGAGACATCTTCGACTTCTGACAGCCGGACGGTGCGCTGTGCCGTGGCTGAGAGCCCTGGGGTCCAGGAGCCTAGTCGTCCATAAGCCCTAGTCGTCCAGGAGGGCGATGAACTCGCGTGCCTGTTTCAGGGAGATGTCCGAGTGCCTGGTCAGCGCAGTGGCGGCGCCTTCGGTGTCGCCACTGCGCGCCAGCGTGCGGATGCGGCCGTAGATCTCGTCGTTGAGCATATTGCTGCTGACCTCACGCGTCACGTCGCCCTTGCTGGCAATGGCGCGGTAGCGGTAGGGGAACCGCTGGGGCGTGTCGTCATCGTCGGACTCTGCCACCACTTCTGCGGCAGGGCTGCGGTAGGCCTGCGGATGGGCGGCCAACGCCCCCACCGCGTCCCGGGATGCCCGCAGGCCTTCTCCTGTGGCCTCGTAGTACAGCTTGATGGCCGCCATCGCTTGTCCCTGGGCAATCAGCGCGTACAACCTGCGGTGCTGGTCCTCAGAGAGCTTGGCGGCGGCCAGGCGGGCCACCTCAACCGGATCCGGCGCAGGGGCCGTGCCGGACTGCTTGACGGCCGCCTGCCGCCTGCTGACCGCCCGGGCAGCCAGTGCGACACTGGCGGCCACGACCGCGAGGATAATAACGGGGATCACGAGCGATTCCATTTCTAAAGCCGATCTACATACTTTTTGGCTGTCGCCAGGTCCGTTTGGGTTGCCTGGCGGAGGAGTTTGATGGCCTGGATCTTATGCCCGTCGTGCGCCATTGTCTGCAACTGCATGGCCAGCTGAGGGTCCAGAATCCCGCCGGGCAGCGCCGCATAGCCATACTGGCCGGCACCCGCTCCGGACTGCCCGCGCCGTGCTGCCCGGGCATGGTCTTCCTGCTGCGATTGCTGCTGTTCGTTCTGGCTGGGCCGGGTGTTGGCTTCCAGGCGGACACGCACGGCTGTTGCGACGCGCACCTGCTCGGCATAGTGCTCCGCAGAGCGCCTGGCCAGGTCCTGCTGGTACTTCTCGGCGTCGGAGGTCCCGGAATCACGCGGTCTGAGGGCCGTCGTAAATGCCCAGATTATCGCCGCCAACACGCCGGCCGGCAGAAACACCATCAGTACATCGCCCATAGTCAGAGCTTATGCCAGATGCCCGTTATCCACAGCACATTCCTGCCGTTGCATACAGCCGATTCGCTGCGGCGTCAAAAGATGCCCGGCGGTGTGCCGCGCATCACCAAACGGGCATGAATCGCCGACGGAGACGCTCGGAAAGCCAGATCTTTCAACAGCGCCGCGCCGCAAGCTGTGGATGAAGGTTGAGAAAAAAAGAATTTAGTCCACATCCTCGACGAACGTTTTCGCAGGTCAGACGCATATATACGGCAAAAGTTTTTTTGTTTCCACAGGTTCACCCACAGGCTGTGCACAAGCTATGCCCCTTAGTGCACAGGTTATCCACAGCCCTCCGGGTTGGTGGGCTTGGACGCTGGGGCGGTGGCGGCTACCGTTGCGGGATACCTGCTTTTGGGGCGCCATGACGCCGTCGCGGACATGTGCTGTCGCAGCAGTGGAGGACTTCGGTCCGGCTGCTGTGGCGCTTTTTGTGGATAACTTGCGGAACATGGGGATAACTCCTACGCGCCTTGCGCAGACTCAAAGTTGCGCAGACTTCAATCGGGCCCGCCGGGCTTCATTGTCGGAGGCCGCTGATAGACCTGAACGTATGCCGTCCCGTGGAGGTCCCGCAGGAGGGCACCCGGCAGGTAAATGACTTACTCGCCGCATCAAGTCGCGGCACACTATGGAGGACGGCAGCTTTGTCAGTAACGCACCTGGACTCGATCGAGGGTACCCGCGGATCAGAAGGCAGCCGTAAGCCACCACAGGACATTCCCGCCGAGCAGTCCGTCCTCGGCGGCATGATGCTGTCCAAGGACGCCATCGCGGACGTTGTGGAAATCCTCCGCGGCCAGGACTTCTACCGGCCTGCGCACGAGACCATCTACGAGGCGATCATCGACCTCTACGGCCGCGGCGAGCCGGCGGATGCGGTTACCGTCTCGGACGAACTGACCAAGCGCGCAGAGATCAACCGGATCGGCGGACCCGCCTACCTGCACGAGCTCATCCAGACTGTGCCCACGGCCGCCAATGCCGGCTACTACGCCGAAATCGTGGCAGAGCGCGCCATTCTGCGCCGGCTCGTCAACGCAGGCACCAAAATCGTCCAGCTGGGATACGGCTCCGACGGTGAGGTGGAGGACCTGGTCAACCAGGCACAGGCCGAGGTTTACGCCGTGGCGGAGCGGCGCACAGCAGAGGACTATGTGGTCCTCAAGGACGTCATGGAAGCCACGGTGGACGAGATCGAAGCGTCCGGACACCGCGGGGAAGGCATGACCGGTGTGCCAACGGGGTTCTACGAACTCGATGAACTCACGCATGGACTGCACCCGGGGCAGATGATCGTCATCGCCGCCCGTCCGGCAGTTGGTAAGTCCACGTTTGCCCTGGACTTCGCCCGCTCTGCGGCCATCAAGAACAATCTGGCCACGGTCATGTTCTCTCTCGAAATGGGCCGGAACGAAATCGCCATGCGCCTGTTGTCCGCCGAGGCAACCATCGGCCTGCAGGACCTTCGCAAGGGCACCATCAAGGACGAGCAATGGTCCAAGATCGCCACCACCATGGGCAGGATGAATGATGCCCCGCTCTTCATCGATGACAGCCCGAACATGTCGCTGATGGAAATCAGGGCCAAGTGCCGCCGCCTCAAGCAGCAGCATGACCTGAAGCTCGTGATCCTGGATTACCTGCAGCTCATGAGCTCCGGCAAGAAAGTGGAGTCACGCCAGCAGGAAGTCTCCGAGTTCTCCCGTGCGCTGAAGCTGCTGGCCAAGGAACTCCAGGTTCCGGTCATCGCCCTGTCGCAGCTCAACCGTGGCTCCGAGCAGCGCCAGGACAAGCGGCCCATGGTCTCTGACCTCCGCGAATCCGGCTCCATCGAGCAGGATGCGGACATGGTCATCCTGCTGCACCGTGAGGACGTCTATGACAAGGAATCCCCGCGCGCAGGCGAGGCGGACATCCTGATCGCCAAGCACCGTAACGGCCCCACCAAGGACATCGTGGTGGCCTTCCAGGGCCACTACTCGCGCTTCGCCAACATGGCGGCCGACGCCGGAGGCAGCGGCTTCTAGGGTCGTTCCCGCCGCTGGCTGGCTGGCTTAGCCCTGCCCCAGCAGGTGGTTGGGCAGCCGGTTCCCCGGGGCGGTCCCACGGATCTTGAGCAGTTCGCGGGCGTGGGCATGCAGCCGCGTATCTTCTGCCGAGACCGGCACCCAGCCGGGGACGGGCACCGAGTTGCCGTCGGCGTCGCGCGCCACCATCACCGTGAGGCAATACGTGGTGAGGTTCAGTTCCCTGCCCTTCGGATCACCGGAGCGGACGTGTACGGCGATGTGCATGCCTTTAGTCCCGGTGTAGACGAGCCTGGCCTCGACCTCCACTACATGGCCGATCAGCAGGGGCCGGTAGAAGCGAACGCCACCGGAGAATACCGCCACCGTGTCCATGCCGCAGTAGCGGGACGCGCAGACATAGGCGGCTTCGTCGATCCACTTCATCACGATGCCGCCGTGCACTTTCCCGCCCCAGTTCACGTCCGTGGGGGCGGCCATGAACCGCAGCGTCACCCGTTCGGCGGTCCCGGCGTCGGTATATTCCTGGGCGTTCATGGCTTCGACGATCCGTTCACGGACCGTGATCCGCGCCAGGGCGTGGTCCCGCTGTTCGATCTCCGCCGCCGTGACCGGTTCGAACTGTTTGACGGGTATCGGCTTGCCGTTGTCGCCGACCGCTACGAAGATCACCATGCACTGGCTGCGCATCGTGGCAGGCCCGCCCTTGGGATCGCTGGACGAGACGGTGGTCCGGATGTGCATGGAGGAGCGTCCCGTGTAGACGATGGTGGCCTCCACCTCCACCATGTCGCCGCTGTTCACCGGGTCCGCGAAGTGGATGTTGCCCACGTAGGCGGTGACGCAGTAGGACTTGGCCCAGCCCACGGCGGCAGCGTACGCCGCCTTGTCCACCCATTCGAGGACGGTCCCCGCATCTACCGAGCCGCTGTGGCCCACATCCGTGGGGGCAGCCAGGAAGCGGAGGGTTACGGAATTGGCGGCGGTCTCAGTCATGCTGCGATCTTACTGAGACGTTGTGTTACCGGAGGGTCGGGGATGACATATATGCAACAGGAACTGCCCCGCCCGCCTTTTTGTGGCGGACAGGGCAGTTCTGTCTGTGGATTGCTGGCTGCTGGCGACTTCGTTCCGCCCGCCGTCAGGACCCGGTCGCTGGACCCGGTTTCCCAGTTCCACTTGGCAATGCTGGGCGTTCCCTTGTTTGTTGTTGCGTCCCAATCGTGATCCACAATTTCGCGGAGCAGGTCCCCGTCCCACCACGCCAGGAAATTGGCAGCCGAGATCCTGTTGGCGATCAGTTCGCCCTTGGCCGACCGGAGCTCACCGACGGGGGAATTCCAGGCGGCGTCGCGGCCGATGGCCCAGCCCTCAGCCCCGGCGTAGCGGGGGTCGATGTCGCCGGCCGCCGCGCGTCCGGTGTCCTTGACGGCCGGGATGCTCCAGAGGACTTCACCGGTCCGGGAGTCGCGGAACGTGGCGCCCTTGTTGCCGCTTGACCCCATGTCCTCGTGGGCGGCGAACGTTTCGAGTCCCGGCCGGGTGGGGTCCGGGTCGCTCGTATGGATCGCGTCGCCGTGGCCAAGCCCCGTGTTTTAGAGGGGCTTGCCGTTGTCATCGATGGTCAGCGATCCGAAGATGAACTCGTCCTTGCCGTCCGCGTCCACGTCCGCCACGAGAGGTTGTCCAGGGCTCAACGGCCTACGTCACGGAGCCGGCCACTTCCAGCATCCACGCCGTTGACTTGAATTCGGGAAAGGTGTCCAGAGCGCCGTCCTGGATCGCGCCGCCAACGAACTCACCGGAGTTGCCGGCTGACATTCCTGCCACGGCAAAGACGTTAAAAGCCCGACGACGGACCGGCACCTGGGTGCCTGTCCGCCGTCGGGCGTTGCTCGTTTAGGAGGAGTCCGCTTAGGCGAGGACTGCCAGTTTGGAGCCCTTGCGGCCGAACAGGACGCGATCCATAGACACGCGGCCGGCTCCGGTGAGTGCGAGTGCCAGGGCGGCAGCGCCCAGAAGCAGCACCAGTTCGTACCCGCCCTTGTCGGCGAAGACTCCTGCCGAGGCGTGCACCAGGAAGAAGGCGCCGATCATGTTTACGGCCAGCAGGGCGGCCACCACGCGGGTGAGTACGCCCAGGATGAGGGCAATGCCGCCAGCCAGTTCGAGGCCTGCGACGAAGGGTGCTGACACGTTGGCTGCCGGAACGCCCATCTGGGTGAACGCGGCCTGGGTGCCGGCGATGGTCCATTCGTTGAACTTCTGCCAGCCGTGGGCGGTGAAGAGGAAGCCGAGGATGACGCGCAGGACGGTGATGGCGGTGGTGGTGAGGCGTGACTGATTCATAAATCGAGTCTGCTGGATCATTAGTTGAAGTGTCAACTAACCGTCCACCATTGTGTCCTTTGTCATGACTTCCGGCGTCACGGAAGCAGGGCCGCCAGGTGGTTGGTTCCGGCCGTTAGGCTGAAACTGTGCCCAACCAATCCGCCCCCGCTGCCGTCCAGCGTCCCGCCAGCCATGCCCGGGAAATCCTGCGGCTCGCGGTTCCGGCGTTCGGCGCACTGATCGCCGAACCGCTTTTCCTGCTCGCGGATTCGGCCATTGTGGGCCATCTTGGCGTGGCCCAGCTGGCCGGCGTGGGGCTCGCTTCCGCCGTGCTGCACACCGCCGTCGGCCTGATGGTTTTCCTCGCCTACTCCACCACTCCGGCGGTGGCCCGCGCGATGGGACACGGCCAGTTGGGCAAGGCACTCGCCGCAGGGCGCGACGGCGTCTGGCTGGCACTTCTGTTGGGCATAGTTCTGGCGGTGGCCGGTTTCTGGGCCGCTGAACCCCTGGTGTCCCTGATGGGGGCGGAGGCTGACGTTCGCTCGTTCGCTGTTGACTATCTCCGCTGGTCCATGCCCGGCCTGGTGGCCATGCTGCTCATCTTTGCAGGCACCGGAGTGCTCCGCGGATTGCAGGACACCAGGACGCCGCTGCTCGTGGCCACCGCAGGCTTTGCCCTGAATATTGTCCTCAACCTGTGGCTGGTCTACGGGCTGGACTGGTCCGTCGCAGGCTCGGCGGCCGGCACCAGCATGGCGCAATGGGCCATGGCGGCCGTCTATCTGGTGATGGTCCAGCGAAATGCCGCCCGGCATGGCATCGGCCTGTGGCCCGACTGGAGCGGTATCCGCGCGATGACCCGCGTCGGTTCGTGGCTCATGCTCCGCACGCTGAGCCTGCGCATTGCCATCCTGGCGACGGTTTTTGTGGTCACGGGGCAAGGTGCCGTCAACCTGGCCGCGCACCAGCTGGCCATGACCATCTTCTCGTTCCTCGCCTTTGCCCTCGATGCCCTTGCCATCGCCGCCCAGGCCCTGATCGGCAAGGAACTGGGCGCCTCCAACGCCGTCAGGGCGCGGCACCTGACCCGGACCATGATCCGCTGGGGTGTCGGATTCGGCGTGGTCACGGGAGCCATGCTGGCCGTCGCCGCGCCCTGGGCGGGGGCGCTGTTCACTTCCGACGCCGGCGTCCAGTCCGTGCTGACTTACGCCCTGTGGATCCTGGCCGCCGGTCAGCCTCTTGCCGGTTATGTTTTTGTCCTGGACGGCGTGCTGATCGGCGCCGGAGACGCCAAGTACCTGGCGCTGGCGGGCGTGGTCAACCTCGCTGTCTACGTCCCCATGCTCGTGGCCGTTGCTGTCTCCGGCATGTCCGCCGCTGCAGGCCTCGTGTGGCTGTGGGCCGCCTTTGCGCTGGGGTATATGGCCGCCCGGGCGCTGACGCTGGGCCTGCGCGCCCGGTCGGACCGCTGGATGGTGCTGGGTTCGCCATAGGGCTGGCGGCCACTAAACTGGACCGGTGAACCAACCACTGACACCCACAGATGCTCCCGCCGGCACCGCCCAGCAGGCAGACCTGTGGAAGCCGGTACTGCTCCGGGCCTTGGCCGCACTGGTGTTCGGTGCCGTGACCATTTTCTGGGCCGGGCCATCGGTCCAGGTCATGGGCTGGTCGGGCGGGCTCTATCTGCTGGTCACGGGCCTGCTGCTGCTCTGGGCCATCCCGAAGACCGGCTACGCGCGTGATGGCATGCCCGGCAAAATCCTCTCCGCCGCAGGGGCCGCCCTGGCAGGCGCAGGTGTTGCCTTGGCGCTGCTTCACGGGGACCGCGTCTTCGGCGTCGTCGCGGCGGTGGGACTTGGCCTGGCCGGAGCGGTGGAACTGTACTGCGGTCTCAAGTATCGCGGCCGGCACGTGCTGGCCCGCGACTGGCTGGCCTCGGGCATCATCGGGCTTGGTACTGCGGCGATCCTGCCTTTTTTCATCAGCCTAGGAGCCCATGCCCTGCTTGGCGTCGCCGGCGGCGGGGCCATCATCTCCGGTGTGCTGTGGGCCCTGTCCGGGTTGACGCTAAGGCACGATTCCCGGCCCGCCTCCGCGAAGCCGTAAACTAGAAGCGAAAGGTTCTACCCGGCGTAGAAAAGACGCCCGGAACAACCCCCCGCACACATTCGAACCAGCACGCCTTTCGGCATGGCTGTAGGAGAGGAACTACCTTGGCAGACCAGAAACCAGGAAAACCGCGCAATCTGCGGACCTCGGTGAAGGGGCCTCTGATGTTCTCCGCGTTCTGGGCCGTCCTCGCCTTCGTCGCGGTGCTGATCTTCGCCTCCGGCGGCAGCTCGAAGACCCCGCGGTTCGACCTCGCCTTCACGGGCGCCGGCATTGCGTTCATCGTAACGCTGGTGATCGCCGCCATGCTGGCCATGAGCCACAAGGAGAACTCCGAACATCTGGGCAAGGGGTCCGGCGTCAACCTGAGTTCAGCGCGGAAGCCGTCCCATGGATTCGGGGGACACGGCCCAAGCCAGACCGGCGGCGCTCCTGAGTCTCCGGACGCCGACAGCAACGGCTCCAGCCACCCCTAGCCCACCGGCTCCTCGCGCGCCGGTTCCTCGCGCGCCGGGCCTGGCCCCGGCACTGGATCAGCGAACCTTATTCACTGAACCTAGGTTCAGCGAGCAGTCGCCTGCCGCGCCCGGTACGCTGCCACGTGCGCGCGGTTGGCGCAGTTCCCGGTGTCGCAGTACCGTTTCGACCGGTTGCGGCTGAGGTCCAGGACCACGGCATCGCAGTCCTCGGCCTCGCACACCAGCATGCGGTCCATCTCCTTGCTCCGGATGACGTCCGCCAGGGCCATGGCGGCTTCGGTGCCCATTCGCTCTGCCAGCGGCGCGTCCCTGGCAGTGGCGTGCAGATGCCAGTCCCACTCATCGTGCTTCATCAGCTGGGGGAGTGCGTTGGCCTCGCGCAACAGGCGGTTGACGCCCGCCACAGCAGAGTCTTCGTCTGCAGTCCAGAGGGCGGCAAGCCGCCCGCGCAGTTCGTGGACACTCGACAGCTCCGCCGCATCGCCGGCGCGGGATCCACTGAACCCTTCGGAGTGAAGGAAGCCATCCAGATCCGCCACCGTGGCGAGCGTTTCGCGACCGTTGGCGGCGGTGTTGATCAGGTTGACCACGGCGCGCAGGGCTATTTCGGTGTCAGGGGCAAAGACCATCTTGACTCCTTACTCGAGACGGGCGTAGTGTCAGGACCATTACCCCACTTTACTCCTGACAGGAGGCGTCGGTGACTGCCGCCCCTAACCCCGCAGCCGCGGGCGGATTCCTTGGCTCCGGCCTTGGAATCGCGTTGTTCTCTTCTGCCGTCTTCGGGCTCTCCGGCTCCTTCGCCAAAGCGCTCCTGGAAACCGGCTGGTCCCCGGGCGCTGCCGTGACGGCCAGACTGACCGGTGCTGCGTTGATCCTCGCCGTTCCTGCCGTTCTGGCCTTGCGCGGACGGTGGTACCAGCTGCGCGACAACTGGGTCACCATCGGTCTTTTCGGCCTGATCGGCGTGGCCGCTTGCCAGCTGTTTTACTTCAACGCGGTAGCCCGCCTTTCCGTGGGTGTAGCGCTGTTGCTTGAATACCTGGCTCCCGTCCTCATCGTGCTTTGGCTGTGGGGAGCCAGCAAGAAGCGGCCACGCGCGTTGACCTTCGGCGGAACAGTGCTGTCGCTCGGCGGCCTGGTCCTCGTGCTGGACCTCACCGGAACGGTCAAGATCGACATCGTCGGGGTCCTGTGGGGGATGGCCGCTGCCGTGTGCCTTGCCATCTATTTCTTCATCACTGCCAAGGAGAACGATTCCCTGCCGCCCATCGTCCTGGCATCCGCCGGGCTGCTGGTGGGGTCAGCCGTCATGTGGCTGGCGGCCGCCACGGGACTGCTTCCCATGGCCTTCAGCACCGCGGATACCAGGCTCGGCCCCTGGATCACCCCCTGGTGGGTCTCCCTGGGTGGCCTGGTCATCCTGGCAACAGTCCTGGCGTACATTTCCGGCATTGTCGCTGCCCGCGCCCTTGGCTCCAAGGTTGCATCCTTCGTCTCGCTGACCGAAGTGCTGTTCGCCGTGACCTGGGCCTGGCTGCTTCTGGGTGAGCTGCCCGGCGCCATCCAACTCCTGGGCGGCGTCCTCATTGTCGGCGGGGTGGTTCTGGTCCGGCTGGACGAGCTGCGCTCCGGCACGGCCGCTGCAACTGTCGGTGCGCCAGCCCCACTGGACCACGCGAACGACGTCGAACCTGTGCCCTGAGTGCCGGCCGCCTTGCCCTGAAGGACTTGCCCTGAAGGGCATGTGCCACAGCTCGGGGCACCGCCGTCGCCCCACCGTTTCGTTGTGCCCGGCCGTTAAATGCCGCGGGGCCCGGACACTGTGCAGTGTCCGGGCCCTCGCAGTAGGGATTCTGCGGTTAGCGTGAAGCCTGGTCCTGCTCGCTGGCGTTCTTCGTGGCCTTCTGGCCCGCGTCCTTCAGCGCCTGGATGACCTGGTTCAGCGCCGCCGTGTGGGTGCCGGACCATTCGCCGCGGAAGTGGTCGGCGTCCGGGCCCTTCCAGTTGGTGCTGTCCAGCACGCGGGTCAGGTTGGACCTCTGCTGCTCGATCTCGCCGGCACCGGCCTGCAGCTTGCTGCCAAGAGTCCTGAGCTGTTCTACATCTGCGCCCCACATTGCCATCAGTTTTCTCCTCGTTGTCTTGGATCCGATCCAGATCGGCATCCCCAGCGGCCCCCGGCTCATCCGGAAGATCCATTACCTAGAACCTATCCCGGCCCCAAATCACTGTCGATGGGCACCGCTGCCCATGCACCACTCCCCATGGGCCACAGCTCCCGGTGGTTGAGCCGGCCGAATCTCGACAAGCTCGATCATCAGTGGGCTGGGGGGTCGATCCGAGGCGTTCCAGAGCCTAGCATGGGCATATGTGCCGGAACATCCGAACGCTCCACAATTACGAACCGCATGCCACCTCTGAGGAAGTGCATGCCGCCGCACTGCAGTATGTGCGCAAGGTCAGCGGCAGCACCAAGCCGTCCAAGGCCAACGAGGACGCCTTCGAAGCGGCGGTGCACGAGATCGCCCACATCACCCAACACCTGCTGGATTCGCTGGTCACCCACGCTCCCGCCAAACACCGGGACGAAGAGGCCGCCAAGGCCAGGGCCAGCGCGGCCGTGCGCTTCGGCACCGCCTGAGGACCTAACCGCCTGAGGACTACTTGCCGAAGCTGCGCAGCCGGAGCGAGTTTGCCACCACCAGGACGGAACTCGCCGCCATCGCAGCACCGGCAAGCATCGGGTTCAAAAGGCCCAGGGCGGCCACAGGAATGCCGACGGCGTTATAGAAGAATGCCCAGAACAGGTTGGTCTTGATGGTGGCCAGCGTCCGCCGGGACAATTCGATGGCCTGTGCCACCTGTCCCAGGTCATTGCCCATGACGGTGAGGTCCGCCGCCTCGATGGCCACATCCGTACCGGATCCCATGGCGATGCCCAGGTCAGCCTGCGCCAGCGCGGCGGCGTCATTCACTCCGTCGCCGGCCATCGCCACAATGGCCCCGCCCGCCTGGAGCCGGCGGACGGCGTCCACCTTCCCGGCAGGCAGAACCCCTGCATAAACATCGTCAGGGGAAATGCCGACGGTGGCAGCGACCTGCGCGGCCACCGCGGCGTTGTCCCCGGTCAGCAGGATGGGGCGCAGCCCGAGCTTCTTCAGCTTTGCGACAGCCTCCGCGGATCCCGGCTTCACGGTGTCGCGGAGACTGATGATTCCAGCCGGGGTGCCGTCCACCGCCACCCAGATGGCCGTGGCACCGGTTGCTTCCGCGGCGGCCAGGGCCTCCTGCTGCGGGCCGGAAGGGCGGACGCCGTTCTCCGTGAGCCAGCCGGTGCGGCCCGCCAGGATCACGCGCCCTTCAGCGGTTCCCACCACTCCGCCGCCGGGTGCCGAACGGAAGTGTTCGACGGCGGGGAGCCGCCCGCCGTCGTCGTGCCCGGTTTGTGCCTCAACGGCCGCGGCCGCGATGGCGTGTGCGATCGGGTGCTCCGAAGCCGCCTCGACGGCGCCGGCGAGCCGCAGCACGTCCGTGCCCTGGTAACCGCCAAACGCGAGGGTGCTGCCCACAGCGAGTTTTCCGGTGGTGACGGTGCCGGTCTTGTCGAGCAGGATGGTGTCCACGGTGCGGGTGTCTTCGAGGACCTGCGGGCCCTTGATCAGGATGCCCAGCTGGGCTCCCCGGCCGGTTCCGGTGAGCAGTCCCACGGGAGTGGCAAGCCCCAGGGCGCACGGGCAGGCGATGACCAGGACGGTGACCGCGGCGGTAAAAGCGGCCCTGAGCTCGGCAGGCTCAATCGCCGGGCCGCTGAACGCGAGCCACAGCCCAAAAGTCAGCGCAGCGATGGCCAGGACGATCGGGACAAAGACGGCGCTGATCCGGTCGGCGAGGCGGGCGATGGGGGCTTTGCCGGTCTGTGCCTGCGAGACCAGCCGGGCCATTTGTGCCAGCGTCGTTTCGGAGCCCACGCGGGTGGCCCGGACCAGCAGCCGCCCGGAAGTGTTGATGGTGGCGCCGGTGACTTTGCTCCCGCGCTCCACCTCCACCGGGACGGATTCGCCGGTCAGCAGGGAGGCGTCCACAGCTGACATGCCGTCGATCACTTCTCCGTCCGTGGCGATTTTTTCGCCGGGCCGGACCACCACGACGTCTCCCACGCGGAGCTGGTCGGCGGGGACTTTGTGTTCGGAGCCGTCCTGAAGGATGGTGGCGTCCTTGGCGCCGAGGTTCAGCAATGCCTTGAGGGCGTCGCCGGCCTTCTGTTTGGCGTTGGCTTCCAGGAACCGGCCCAGGAGCAGGAACGTGGTGACCACGGCGGCCACTTCGAAGTACAGGCCACCCGATTCCATCCCCTCCATGGCCGGGTGCTCGGTCATGCGGGGATCCAGGGCCAGTTGCCAGAGGCTGAAGAGGTAGGCGGCAGCGACGCCGATGGACACCAGCGTGTCCATGGTGGACGCCAGGTGGCGCGCATTGACGGCCGCAGCGCGGTGGAAGGGCCAGGCCGCCCAGCTGACCACCGGAAGTGCCAAGGCCCCGGCCACCCAGCCCCAGTTGGGAAACTGCAGTGCCGGAACCATCGAAATCAGGAACGCCGGAACCGTCAGGAACGCCGCCACGATCAGCCGCGGCACGAACTGGGCGGCGGCGGGACCGTGTTGCATGTGGTCACCTTGCGTGCCGCCTTCGGCGCCATGCTCCGCGTGGTCACCATTCGCGGCACCGTCGGAGTCATGCTCTGCATGCTCGCTCGTGCCTCCCCGGCGGCCCCCTGGCCTCGCTAGCTCGGCCAAGGAACCCTGCCGCCGTGGGCCCACCTTAGACGCATGCTGCCGCATGCCACCGGAGTCGGCGCTCGCGGGCAGGCCGAGTGTATCCGCTTCGTGGCCGGCACTTTGGCTTGGGAAGCGCGCGGGTCGGACCGTTGCCTTGTAGCCGGTGGCGTTGACGGTGTCTACAATCTGCTGGTCCGTGATGCCAGCCGGGACGGTGACGTGGGCGGATTCCAGCGGCAGGTTGACGGAGGCTTCGACGCCGTC
The DNA here is from genome assembly GCF_023913815.1 of Pseudarthrobacter cellobiosi. NCBI lineage: Bacteria > Bacillati > Actinomycetota > Actinomycetes > Micrococcales > Micrococcaceae > Pseudarthrobacter > Pseudarthrobacter cellobiosi. The sequence continues at coordinate 136,751 of NZ_JAMXBK010000017.1, read as the reverse complement.
TAGTTTGCCGAGCTTTCGTTCCACGCGGTTCACGCAGGAGGCGCACGTCATGCCCTCAATGTCCAGTTCAACCACGCGGCTTTGGGGCTGGTCATGGAGATGGTCTGTACTCATGATGGATCCCCTGATCGGACGGCGTTACGCGTCGTTGGCAACAACTAGGTAGCCGGCTTCGGCTACCGCTTCGCCGATCTCGGACGGCGACAGCTCCTGGCTTGAGGTGATGGTGACGGTGGAAATGCCGCCGGCGTTAAGTTCGACGTCGACCGTTTCAACTCCGGCGAGCGATTCGAGTTCCTCGCTGACGGACGAAACGCAGTGACCGCAGGTCATGCCGGACACGTTGACGGTAGTGGAGGTGGTGCTCATGGCTGGCTCCTTCAAAGGGGCCGGCGGTGGCCGGCCGTGAATGGGTGGCAGGTGGTAAGTGGTCAGCGCAGGAGGCGGCCGATGGCCTCTGTAGCTTCCTTGACTTTGGCGTCTATGGCTTCAGCGCGAAGGGCGGGATCGGGTTCCCCGGCGGCGCCCACCACGCAGTGGCCGATGTGCTCTTCCACAAGTCCCAGGCTCACGGCGTGCAGGGCCTTGGTGACCGCTGAGACCTGGGTCAGGATGTCGATGCAGTATTTGTCCTCATCCACCATCCGGGCGATGCCGCGGACCTGGCCCTCGATGCGTTTGAGCCTGCGCAGGTATGCCTCCTTGTTGGCGGTGTAGCCATGCGGAGGCGCCGGGGCGGTACCAGTGTGTGTGGTCAAGGTGTCCTGCAAAGGTTCCATGCTGCCAACATATACCCCATGGGGGTATAAGGCAAGTACCCCCATGGGGTATCCAATTCGGGGAGGAGCACCACGAGTCCGGGACCGGTGTGGCGATGGAAGGGCACAAAAAAGCTCCGGAGTGCGTTATTGGGGGATACGCACTCCGGAGCAGCATTTGGGCAGATTCACCCGGCCGTTGCGGCCGGATCGTTCTGCTTGAATTAGCTTACTTGCCGGTACCGCCGTCCGCTACCACCTCGAATAACTACTTTCGCTTTATTATTTCGGTCACCCGAAAACCGCCCGTGTGGGCCAGGCAGCCAGCTCAGGCCAACGGCTCAGCTCCCTGTTCAGGCTTCGTCCTGATGGGCCGGTCTCCGACAGGGAACCACCAGCACCGGCCGGCTTTGATGATGCGTTAGCCAGAGTCCCACTGATCCGTTGAGCAGTTCGGAGATCCGGTGGGTCAGGCCGCGCTCCGAGGTTCCCACGATGATCATGGGGGAGTTGTTTTCCGCGGCGAGCCGGGCGAGGGCGCGGCCCGGATCCCCCGCCAGGGTGCGCAGCGTCCAATCCACGGGTGTGGCCGACGTCGCGGCGTCGGCCACGGCTCCCGCGATCACCGCCCTGAGCTCAGTGGTGACGGAGCGGATGTCGTCGTCGTCCTTGTCCGGGTGCAGCGACAGCCGGTGCGCGGATCTGGTGGGATCCCATTCGACCAGGTAGCTGGCCTCGTCAACATAGGCACACAGCAACGGCGCTGCCAGTTTGGCCGCCAGGGAGGTGGCGGTCTTCAGCACTTCCGGGTGCTGATGGGGCAACACGCCCACCAGCAACGGAGGCGGACCACTGAACCGTTCGGGACTCATAGCACCATTCTGTGCCTGCGCGGCGCCGCTTGAACAGGGCCGACGGTGCGTGGCCGTGTCAGGCGGCGGCGGGGGACGCCGAGACCACCACGTTCTTCCCCCACGGGTCTTCCGTGTAGCAGCTGATCAGGACCACACGGCTGGGCACCATGTCCCAGATGGGGCTGTCCTTGAGGCTGTCCTTGAGGTACGTGGTGACGCTGTCCACCCGGTAAGGGATGGTGCCGGTCGCGGTGACGACGTCGAAGGTGTCGCCGACGACGGCAGCGGAGCTGAGGTGGTTGAACGGGGCGTCCCGGCCCTCCCAGCTGTGTCCGATGATGTACGTGGTGTTGCCCGATCCGTTGCCCGGAGTCCCGAACGGTGTCAGCCAGTACCCGTCCATGGTGGTGGGCGGCACGATTGTCTGGCTTTCGACGGCGGTGCTGTCCGGCGCCAGCGGATGCACGGCCGTGTCCATCGCAGCTTTCGGATAGACGATCCGCTGCGGGGCCGAAGCCTCCGGGAGGACCGGGCCGGTGGCCACGGGCGCAGCTGCAGCTGGCGCGGATGCAGACGGTAAGGCCGGAAGGCCCGAAACGGCCAGGGGCAACGGCAGTTGGATGGACGACGTTCCGGAAGAGTAGGCAGCAGCATTTGTTCCTGGTGTTGCGGCCCCCTGCTGGTCCAGCAGCGGTCCACCGAACGTGAAGGACAGGAAGCCCAGGACGCCGCAGGTCAGGATGGCGATGTCTCCGCGGTTCCAGCCGCGGGGCCGTTTCGGCACTTCGTGCCGTCCGGTTTGCTTTGACACAATTCTCCTCAGGCTGTTGGAAAGTGTGCTTACAGGAAGGGCGCCCCGCCTTGAGTTGGCGGGGCGCCCTGCGTGTCAGCTCGGCCCAGTCCGAGCTGTGGCCTAGTCTGCCTTTGGTTCCAGGGACCTGCGGCGTAGGGCCACCAGTGCACCGGCGCCGAGCATCACGCCCAGGCCCGCGAGCCAGGTAGGAGAACTCTCGGCTCCGCCCACTGAGGTCTGCGCGTTGAAGCCCTGGTTGGTGCCCTGGCTGACAGCGGCTGCTGCTGCGGCGGGCGCCTTGGCAGCGGCTGCCTTCGGTGCGGGCGTTTGTGCGGCCGGTGTGACTGCGCCCGCTGCCGCAGGCACCACTGCTGGTGGGTCCACAACAACCGGTGGGTCCACAACAACCGGTGGGTCCACAACAACCGGTGGGTCCACGACGACGGGCGGATCGACCACAACCGGTGGGTCCACGACGACGGGCGGATCGACCACAACCGGCGGCAGCGTCACGGCCTCGCAGTCATTGGCAAAGTCCGCCATCCCTTGAAGGTCCCAGTTCAATCCGCCAGGCAGCAGCGCATTGGGCGGGATGATGTCCCTTGAGTGTCCGCTATGGGCACCCAGGCCGTTCACCCCGCTAAGGTCAATGCTGATGGTGTGACCGTTGTGGCAAAGAGTGAAGTTGTCTGCCGCGCTGGCCGGGGCCGTGACGCTGAGCATCGCCAGCCCCACCACTCCCAAAGTTGCGAAAGTTCGTTTCATGGTTTTTCGTCTCCCCCGACTGTTCTGAAAGGACCACGGCGGCAAGGGAGAAGTGACGGTTCTGAATGCCCCCAGCAGCATGATCAGGTTTGCTTGTGGGTTCAGGCTAGGGGCGCCGGACGGGCGCGGTCGCGAGTAGCGGGTACTCGTCTTTTTCCGCCTTTGACCTGCGTCGTTACCTGCGTGTACGCGGAAATGGGAGCCCGCTACTGGAGTTTTCCACCCTTGAACGTGGACAGGGCGGCGCCTAACGTTGGAGCATACGAAAGGTGCGTGACCGGCATGGAAATCTACATGTGGTGGCTGGATCTGAACCTGCAAACCAAGGAATGGCTGAGGGAAAACCTCCGTGCGGCGGAACTGCCGCTGCCGGTGCTGCAGGGCATCGCCGAAGCCGGCGGGCCGCATCCGGATACCCCGGTGGCTGTGCTCACCGATGCGGACTGGGATTTCATCGAGACGCAGTCCGAATTCGTCGACTGACAGGGCGCGGTCCGGCCACGCCGGACCAGTCCACGTAGCGAAGAAAAGCGTTGCGGCCCTCCGGTCGGGGTGGTTGCATGGGGTGCATGGCAACCGTAGAGAACTATGTCTTAGCGATCGGGACCAAAAAAGGCCTCTGGCTGGCCACCAGCCAGGACCGGAAACAATGGTCCTTCTCCGGCCCGCATTTCCTGATGAGCGAAATCCCCAGCATCGGGATCGACACACGGGAAGGCCGTACCCGGATCATGGTGGGCGTCAGGTCCGAGCACTGGGGCACTACGGTGGCCCACTCCGATGACCTGGGCGCCACCTGGACCGAACCCAAACAGGGCGCCATTACCTTTCCCGAAGACACCGGCGCGGCAGTGGAGCGCATCTGGCAGATCTACCCGGACGCAGAGTCGCGGCCAGGGGTGGTGTGGGCAGGTGCCGAACCGATTTCGGTCTGGAAATCCATCGATGGCGGCGAGCATTTCGAGCTCAACCGCGGGCTGTGGGACCATCCTCATCGCAGCGACTGGGGTGCGGGCTACGGCGGCGCCGCCGCCCACTCCATCGTAGTGAATCCGGCCGGGGACAACGTCCACGTCGCCATGAGCACGGGTGGTGTGTACCGCTCGCTCGACGGCGGGACCTCCTGGGAGCCCCGGAACAAAGGCATTTCGGCGTACTTCATGCCGGACCCCAATCCTGAGTTCGGCCAGTGCGTCCACAAGATCGCGGCGGATGCTGCGGTGGAAGGACGGCTGTACGCGCAGAACCATCACGGCGTCTACCGCACGGATGACAACGGCGAAAACTGGAACTCCATCGCCGACGGCCTTCCTGCGGACTTCGGTTTTGTGATGCTGACGCATCCGCGGCGGGAGGGCACCGCCTGGGTTGTGCCGCTCAAGGCCGACGGCGAGCGGATCCCGCCGGAGGGAAAGCTGGCCGTGCACAGAACGGACGACGCCGGGGCCACCTGGAAGCGCCTGGATACGGGCCTGCCCGAGGGTGAGTACAACAGCGTCCTCCGCGACGCCGCGGGCGTGGATTCATCCGAGCCGGCCGGCGTCTACTTGGGAACCCGTGGCGGCACGGTGTACGCCAGCGCGGATGAAGGGGAGACGTTTGCAGAGGTTGTCAGCCATCTCCCCGACGTACTGTGTGTCCGCGCCGCCGTGGTCTCCGCGGCTGGACTGCCGGTTCCGGAAACGGCGGCGGCCCGCGGTGCCTGACATCAGCGTGGTACTACCCAGCATTCTCCAGCCGCTGGCCGGTGGGCAGTCCATCCTAACTGCGCCCGCCGACGGAACGGTGACGGTGACGGTGGGAAGCCTGCTGGATACGGTGACCGGGGGTTACCCGGTGCTGGCCAGGCGGCTGCGGGACGAAACGGGAGCGCTTCGCCGGTACGTGAATATCTACGTAGCCGGCGATGAGGTGCGCCGGCTCCAGGGCCTGGAAACCGAGGTGTCGGCCGGGCAGGAGGTGCTGGTCATGCAGTCGGTGGCCGGAGGTTAGGACCGAAGTATCTCTCGGGCGGTCCGGCGGGCAGTCCTGACTGACTGCGCCCGCCGTCGCGGTGCAAGATTTGTGGTGCAAGATTCCGCAAGGAGGTTCTCCGCCGTGGCGGTAAACCTGGGTCAGGCAATCCGCCAGACGCTGCATTCGTCCGTATTGATCGCTTTCCGCGAGCCAGTGTGATGGTCCATGATCCAGACAACGCCGATTCCCGGTGCTGTCTCCTGGACACGGCCGCGGCGGATGACCACGTCGTCGTAGCTGGGCCCCACAGAGAGGCGGGCTTCGATTTCATCGCCGCGGTGGAGCTGGTCCAGGGCGCGGACTCGTGTTACATGGGCTTTGGCTTCCTTCAACATGGGGGGCCTCCTGGCTGGAGCTGGTGCCTGCGCTTGCCGGCACTTCCAGTGTGGCGGGGCAATGTTGCGCCCGCGTTTCCTCAACGTTAGGAGCCGGTTAGTTCTCCGCGATCGATTCGTTTCCGCCGGCACCATAGGATTTGGAGAACGCCACCCGTCAAACGGCGCCGGAGCCTTCAGCCGGACATTGTGCCAGTTCAGGCCTACCGCCGGTGGGTCTCCCGGGCAAGAATGGGCACTATGCAACTTCCCGTGATGCCCCCCGTCCCGCCCATGCTCGCCAAAGCCGTCAGCGGAATGCCCGACGGTGCCCTCAGCTATGAGCCCAAGTGGGACGGGTTCCGGTCCATCATTTTCCGCGACGGCGATGAGCTGGAGATCGGCAGCCGCAACGAAAAGCCCATGACCAGGTATTTTCCTGAGCTTGTGGCAGCCCTGAAGGAGAACCTGCCGCCCCGCTGTGTGCTGGACGGCGAGATTGTGCTGGTGAGGGCAGCCGGTGACCGGCTGGATTTTGACGCCCTGCAGCAGCGCATCCATCCCGCCGCCAGCCGCGTGAAGCTTCTCGCCGAACAGACCCCGGCCAAGTTTGTGGCCTTTGACCTGCTGGCCCTGGGCGACGACGACTACACCGGGCGGCCCTTCGCCGAGCGGCGGGCAGCGCTGGAAAAGGCGCTCGCCGGCAGCAAGGCGCCCGTCCACGTCACCGCCGCGACCCAGGACAAGGCCACCGCCGAGCAGTGGTTCCAGCAGTTCGAAGGTGCAGGCCTGGACGGGATTGTGGCCAAGCCCCTGGACGGCTCCTACCAGCCGGACAAACGCGTGATGTTCAAGGTCAAGCACGAACGCACCGCCGACTGCGTAGTGGCCGGATATCGCGTGCACAAGAGCGGACCGGACGCGGTTGGCTCGCTCCTGCTCGGCCTGTACAAGGACGACGGCGGGCTGGCCAGCGTGGGCGTGATCGGTGCCTTCCCGATGAAGCGCCGCCAGGAGCTTTTTGCCGAACTGCAGCAACTGGTCACCGACTTTGACGGGCACCCGTGGGCGTGGGCCAAGCAGGAGGAAGGAGATCGGACGCCGCGGAACGCCGAAGGCAGCCGGTGGAGCGCAGGCAAGGACCTGTCGTTCGTGCCGCTGCGGCCGGAGTTGGTGGTGGAGGTCAGGTATGACCACATGGAGGGCGACCGCTTCCGCCACACTGCCCAGTTCAACCGCTGGCGGCCGGACCGGGACCCCGAATCATGCACCTACGCCCAACTGGAGGAACCGGTGAACTTTGACCTGGCTTCCGTGCTCGAGGCCGGGCGGCCCTAGCTACCCAGCCGTCCGCCGTCGTACTTTTGCTGCCTGAATGGCCCATTTTTCAACAGGGAAAGCCCGCCATTTGGGGGAATGGCGGGCTTTCCGGTCTCAAAACCGGGCTGGTGCGTTACTTCAGGCCAAGCTGCTTGGTGGGGACGTTGAAGGTTTCCTTGGCCGTCAGGGCGGAGATGGCCGAGATGCCGCAGATGACGGCGGTGAAGATGCTGATCTGGACCCAGCCGCCGGGCCTGATGCCGCCCATGGCTGCCACGATGGCCGGGGCGAAGCCTGCCATCAGGAAGCCCAGCTGGGTACCGATCGCCAGGCCGGAGAACCGGACCCTGGTGCTGAACATTTCGGAGTAGAAGGACGGCCAGACGGCGTTTGAGGCTGCGTAGCCGAAGGAGAAGAAGCCGATCGCTGCGAGGAACATCAGCGGGATGCTGCCGGATTCCAGGCTGAGCAGGAACACCGGGGTGAGGATGGCGCTGGCCACGGCGCCGTAGATGAAGACTGGCTTGCGGCCGATCCGGTCCGCGAGCTTGCCGAACAAAGGCTGGGTACCCAGTGCCACCAGGTTGGCGCCGACTACCAGCCAGAGCGTGGTGGTGCCGTCCACCCCTGCCACGGTCTTGGCGTAGGTGATGGCCAGGGTGCCGAACACAGTGGAGACTGCGGCGATGAAAGCGCAGCAGACCACGCGGAGCACATCGCGCCAGTGGTCCTTGAGGAGGTCGGCAACGGGCAGCTTGGAAATCTGGGCGGTCTTCTGGGCTTCCGCGAAGGCCGGCGGTTCGTGCAGCGTGCGGCGGATGAAGAATGCCACCAGCACTACCACTGCGCTGAGCCAGAACGGAATGCGCCAGCCGATGCCGTACTTGATCTCGTCCGGAAGGGCCAGTACGGGGATGAAGACCAGCGCGGCGAGGATCTGTCCGCCCTGGGTGCCGGTGAGGGTCCAGGAGGTGAAGAAGGCGCGGCGGTTGTCCGGTGCGTGTTCCAGTGTCATGGACGAGGCGCCGGCCTGCTCACCTGCGGCGGAGAGGCCCTGGCACAGCCGGGCCAGCACCAGCAGGGCCGGAGCCCACCAGCCCACGGTGTTGAAGTCGGGGAGGCAGCCGATCAGGAACGTCGAGGCACCCATCAGCAGCAACGTGAACATGAGGACCTTCCGCCTGCCCACGCGGTCACCGAAGTGGCCCAGGATGACGGCGCCGAAGGGCCGCGCCACGTAGGCAAAGCCGAAAGTGGCGAAGGACATAACGGCCGCGTTGGCCCCGGCGTCCGGGAAGAACACCGTAGGGAAGATCAGGGCGGCCGCGGAACCGAAGATGAAGAAGTCGTAGTATTCGACGGCGCTGCCCAGGAAGCTGGCGAGGGCTGCTTTCTTTGGCGTCCCTGCCGGGGCAACAGTGCCCGGCCCGGCGGACGGAAGTGTCTGGCTCATGGAGTTCCTTAGATGTGACGACATTGTCGCGGATGGATCTGGAGGGTCGCAGCCGCAGCTGCCTGAGTGGAGGCTTGGTGCGGTGCGGCTGGAGTCCGTTGAAAGACCCGGACGAGTAGCCACATGGTGGGAGCTACTTGTGCGATATAGCAATGATGGCTGTGAGCGCAGTCACTTGTCAAGAAAATAATCACCATCTAGAAATAGTTGCCACGATGTGGCAATATCGACCTATGAGTGTGAATCAAACCACAGCGCCCAATGACGTCGCCGCTGAGCCAAAGACGCCCAAGGGTGACCGTACGGACATGGTGGGCAAGGCCCTGGGCCTGCTGGTCCTCCTGGGTGACGAGCCGCGTGGCGCCAGCGCCGCGGAGATCTCGCGCCGCGCCGACCTCCCCTTCAGCACCACCTACCGCCTGCTGGGATCCCTGACGCGGGACGGATTTGTGGACTATGAGCCGGACGGCCGCCGCTACCACCTGGGCCTGCGGATCTTCCAGCTGGGACAGCGGGTCTCCAACCATCACGGATTTGCCGGCACGGCACTGCCGGTCCTGCGCCGCGTGACCGAGCAGACGGGGGAGGCTACCATCCTCAGCGTCCGCGACGGCCACCATCACCTCACCGTCAACAAGGTGGACGGATCGCAGACCTTCCGTGTCACCAGCGATCCCGGGCATCTGGGCGCCCTGCATGCTACAGCCGTGGGCAAGGCGCTGGTGGCTTTTGCCGAGGATGCGGAGCGTGAAGCGTTGATTGAGGAGCTCGAGCTGGAACCCCTCACCGAACACACCATCACTGACCGTGCCGCTTTCCGCGCCGAAATCGAGAAGGTGCGCCGGCAGGGGTATGCCGTGATGGACGAGGAGAACGAGAGCGGCATGCGCGCCGTGGCCGTGCCGCTGCTCAATTCGCAGGGTCACGCCTTCGCCTCCCTGGCCACCGCCGTTCCCGTGTTCCGCCTCAGCATCGAAGCCTTGCTGGCCCATGTGCCCCTGCTGCAGGACGCCGCGGCCGAGCTGGCCGCGCGCTTGCCGCAACGGTAAAAACTCGAAGATGTTCGTATGTAGAACATGCGTGCGAGAAGTGAACAAGTGTTGTACTGTAATCCCTATCACCCGACCGCCGCGGACGCCTTGAGCGCCGCCGCCCGCCGGGTGCCGTATCAAAGGAGCTGCCCGGATGAGCAATCGAACTGAGTCCTACCTTGTGGGACTGGTCGGCGACGGCGTTATGCCGTCCCTCACTCCCCCCATGCACGAACGCGAAGGCGATGTGCAGGGCCTGCGCTACCTCTACCGCCCCATTGACCTGCTGGAGCTCGGACTTTCCGGCGACGCCGTGGGGGACCTGCTCAAGAGTGCCCGCAGCCTGGGCTTCAACGGCCTGAACATCACCCATCCGTGCAAGCAGCTTGTGCTGGCGCACCTGGATGAGGTCTCGCCGGATGCCCTCAGGCTCGGCGCCGTCAACACCGTCGTCATCGAGGATGGCCGTTTCATCGGCCACAACACCGACTTCTCCGGCTTCGCCGCCGCGCTCGCCTCCGGCCTCCGGGGCGCACGGCTGGACCGCGTCGTCCAGCTTGGCGCGGGAGGTGCCGGTTCCGCCGTCGCCTACGCCCTGCTCACCGCCGGCGTGAAGGCGCTGGACCTGGTGGACGTGGACCCCGCCCGCTGCGCGGCACGCGCCGCAGAGCTGGCCGGCTTCTTCCCGGGCAGCACCGTCACAGCTCGCACGACGGTGGAGCTGCCGCAGCTGATGCCGCTGGCCGACGGTCTGGTGCACTGCACGCCCGTGGGCATGGCCGCCCACCCGGGCGTCCCGCTGGACCTGGACCTGCTGGAAACGCGGCACTGGGTGGCGGACATCGTCTACCGGCCCATCGAAACGGAGCTGGTCCTGGGAGCCCGCGCCAAGGGCTGCGAGGTCCTGGACGGCGGCCGCATGGCCGTAGGGCAGGCGGCGGATTCCTTCCGGATTTTCACCGGGCTGGACGCCGACGCGGACCGCATGCGCAGCCATTTCCTGGAGCTCGTAGCCAAGGAAGAGGTGGCGGCCTGATGCGCACCGGAATCGCCACAGTCTGCCTCTCCGGCACCCTGAAGGAAAAGATGCAGGCCTGCGCCATCGCCGGCTTTGACGGGATCGAAATCTTCGAGCAGGACCTGGTTACGTCGCCGCTCACCCCCGAGGACGTCCGCAAGATGGCCGCCGACCTTGGCCTCACGCTGGATCTTTACCAGCCGTTCCGCGACTTCGACAGCGTGTCCGACGACCTCCTGGCCGCCAACCTCCGGCGCGCCGAAGCCAAATTCAAGCTCATGGCGCGGCTGGGCATGGACACCATCCTGGTCTGCTCCAACGTGGCCACCGCCAGCATCGACAGCGACGACCTCCGGGTGGAACAGCTCGACAAACTGGCGGCGCTGGCGGGGGACCACGGCGTCAAGGTTGCCTACGAAGCCCTGGCCTGGGGCAAGTACGTCAACGACTACGAGCACGCTCACAAGCTCGTGGAAGCCGTGGACCACCCCAGCCTGGGCACCTGCCTGGATTCCTTCCACATCCTGTCCCGCACCTGGGACACCGCCCCCATCGAGGCCTTCAACCCGGACAAGATCTTCTTCGTCCAGGTGGCAGACGCCCCCAAGCTCTCCATGGATGTCCTCTCCTGGAGCCGGCACTACCGCGTTTTCCCGGGCGAGGGCCAGTTCGAGCTCGCCAAGTTCATGGGCCACGTGGTCCGGGCGGGGTACAGCGGCCCGGTGTCGCTGGAGATCTTCAACGACGTCTTCCGCCAGTCGGACGTGGAGCGCACCGCCGTCGACGCCATGCGCTCGCTCATCTGGCTGGAGGAACAGAGCGCCAAGTGGCTGGATGATGCTTCCGACGGCGGCACCGGCACTGGTGCCGCTGGCACTGTTGCTGGTGGTCCTATGGCCCCCGGCCGCCGTCGTTATCCCATGGAACTGGCCACGCTCCCGCAGGTGGCCGAGCCGGCTGGCTACAACTTCGCCGAAGTCAGGGCCGCGGACACCAAGGGGCTGGAAACGGTCCTGGGCCAGCTGGGCTTCGAGTTCAACGGCCGGCACCGCACCAAGGCTGTGCAGCTCTGGACCATGGGGCACGCCCGGCTGATCATCAACGAGGCCGCACCAGCGGACGGGGACGATTCAACGGGGGACGCGTCGCCCACCAGCGCTCCCGCTATCGCTGCCCTGGGGTTCGACGTCGACTCCCCGGTGATTGCCGCCGCCCGCGCCCAGCAGCTTAAGGCCCCCGCGGTCCCGCGCAAGAGCCAAGCCAACGAGGAGGTGTTCCAGGGCTTCGCCGCCCCGGACTCCACCGAGATCTTCCTGTGCCAGGGCACCTCGGACGGCACCGCAGCCTGGACCAGTGAATTCGGGGAGGGTCTGGAAAAGCCCGCCGCCGAAGCCACCGCCGTGATCGACCACGTCAACCTGGCCCAGCCGTGGCAGCATTTCGACGAGGCCGTCCTCTTCTACACGAGCGCACTGGCCTTGGAGCCCCAGCCGTTCGCGGAAGTGCCGAGCCCCACCGGTCTGGTCCGCTCGCAGGTCATGGCCACCGGGGACCGCGCCGTGCGGCTGGTGCTGAACCTTGCGCCGCTGAACCAGCAGCGCAAGACCTACCAGGAACACATCGCCTTCGCCGTGGATGACCTGGTGGCCACCGCCAGGAACTGCAAGGCCCGCGGCCTGGAATTCCTGCAGATCCCGGCGAACTACTACGAGGACCTGGACGCACGCTTCGGCCTGGCATCGGACTTCCTGGTCACGCTGCAGGACCTGAACCTCCTGTACGACCGGGACGCGGACGGCGAATTCCTCCACTTCTACACAGCCACCGTGGGCAGTGTGTTCTTCGAAATGGTGGAACGCCGCGGCGCCTACGACGGCTACGGCGCCCCCAACGCCCCCGTGCGGCACGCAGTCCAGTACGACCACCTGCAGCACCGGTAAGACGGCACCACCAGTCATCACCAACAACCAGAAAAGGAGACCGCAGTGGAGACACAGCAGGATCTCAGTGCAGAGATCAACGCCATGGGCGATGCCTACGCGCGGGCGCTCAAGGACGGCGCCCCGGCCGAGACCCAGCCCCGGCTGGACTACGCGCCCTACCGCAGCAGCATCCTGCGGCACCCCACCAAAAGCCTGCACCACGCGGACCCGGAAACCATCGAGTTGTTTTCGCCGGCGTTCGGCCACCAGGACGTGCACGCCCTGGAGTCGGACCTGACCATCCAGCACAACGGCGAACCCCAGGGCGAGCGGATCATCGTGGCCGGCAAGGTCCTGGACGGCGACGGCCGCCCCGTGGCCGGGCAGCTGGTGGAAATCTGGCAGGCCAACGCGTCCGGCCGCTACATCCACAAGCGTGACCAGCACCCCGCCCCGCTGGACCCCAACTTCACCGGAGTGGGCCGCTGCATCACCGGACCCGACGGCTCGTACCGGTTCACCACCATCAAACCCGGCGCCTACCCGTGGAAGAACCATGTCAACGCCTGGCGCCCGGCCCACATCCACTTCTCGATGTTCGGCACGGAGTTCACGCAGCGGATCGTCACGCAGATGTACTTCCCCGGCGACCAGCTCTTCCCGCTGGACCCCATCTACCAGTCCATCGTGGACCAGGACGCCCGCGACCGGCTCGTGGCCAGCTACGACCACAACCTGACCGAACCCGAATGGGCCCTCGGCTACAACTGGGACATCGTCCTTACCGGTTCCAAGCGGACCTGGACCGAAAACGAGGCGCTCGGCGCAGCAGGAGATGAGGAATAACGTGAGCACAACCACCAAGCTTGTTCCCACCCCCGGCCAGACCGTCGGCCCGTTCTACGGCTACGCCCTGCCGTTCGTGAAGGACAACGAACTCCTGGCTCCCGGCTCGCCCGGTTCCATCCGCCTCCAGGGCACCGTGTATGACGGCGCAGGGGCAACCATTCCGGACGCCATCCTGGAGATCTGGCAGCCTGACGCCGCGGGCACAATCGTGCAGCAGACCGGTTCACTGGTCCGCGACGGCTACACCTTCACCGGCTGGGGCCGCGCTTCCGTGGGCCACTCCGGTGTGTACACGTTCACCACCGTAAACCCGGGCCCCACCGAGTCCGGTGCTGCTCCGTTCATCTCCGTCGCCGTGTTTGCCCGTGGCCTGATGAACCGCCTGTTCACCCGCGTGTACCTGCCGGAGAACGAGGAAGCCCTCGCCAAGGATCCGCTGCTCAGCTCCCTGGACCCGGACCGCCGCAAGACCCTCATTGCCCGGCGCGATCCCGACGGCGGGCTCACGTGGGACATCCACCTGCAGGGCGACGGCGAAACAGTCTTCCTGGATTTCCAGTGACGGAGGCCCCCGGCACGGAAGGTACCGGCCACTTCGGAAGCGCGGCTGACGGTGACGTCGGCCTGTTGAGTCCTGTTTCGGCGTCGCCCCTGGTGACGGCTCTGACCGGTGACCGCGCCGTGCTGGCGGCGATTCTCGCCGTCGAGTCCGGCTGGGCCGCCGTGCTGGAGAAGGCGGGCCTGGCGCCGGCCGGTTCCGCCGCCGTCGTGGCCTCGGCCGCCGAGGCGGGACGCTACGACGCAGCAGACATCGCGCTCCGGACCCAAAGCGGCGGCAACCCCGTCATCCCGCTGCTGGCAGACCTGCGGAAGCACGTCACGGCGCTGGACGGCGCCCGCGTCGGCGCAGTGAAGGCGGTGCACACGTCGCTGACCAGCCAGGACGTGCTGGACACGGCCCTGATGCTGCTCGCGCGCAACACCGTCGAGGCGGTGCTGGCGGATCTGAAATGCACGACGGCGGCGCTCGCCTCCTTGGCCGAACAGCATGTGGACACGCTGGGCGTGGGCAGGAGCCTGACCCAGCATTCCCTCCCCTTTACCTTTGGGCTGCGGGCGGCGCAATGGTTCCACGGGCTCGCCGCCGCCGGACAGCAGCTGGGCAACGTGCCGTTCCCGGTGCAGTTCGGCGGGGCGGCCGGAACATTGGCCGCCGGAACCGTGCTGACCGCAGGAACGTCCGCCACCCCGTTTGACCTGGCCGACTCACTGGCCCGGCAACTGGGCCTGGCACCGGCGCCGGCACCGTGGCACACAAACCGGTTGGCCGTCACGTCCCTAGGACATGCCCTGGCCTCGGCGCTGGACGCCGCCGGCAAGATCGCCACCGACGTCCTGTTCCTGAGCCGGCCCGAGGTGGCCGAACTCGCCGAACCGCGCGCCGCCGGTCGCGGCGTCTCCTCTGCCATGCCACAGAAGCAGAACCCGGTGTTGTCGATCCTCATCCGCAGCGCCGCCCTCCAGGCGCCTCAGCTGGTGGCCCAGCTGCACCTGGCCGCTGCCAACTTCAACGACGAACGCCCCGACGCCGCCTGGCACACGGAGTGGCCGGCCCTGCGCCAGCTTCTCCGCCTGGCACTCGGCGCTGCCGGTCACCTCCGGGAGCTCGCCGAAGGCCTGCAGGTTTACCCCGACGCCATGCGCCGCAACCTGGACCTTGCCGGCCCGTTGCTGCTGGCCGAAGGAGTGGGCGCTGCCGTCGCCCCGCTGCTGACCGAAAAGGATGGCCGCAGCGGCAAAGAACAGCTGCAGGCCGTGGTGGACCGGACGCTCCAGGCGCCCTCAGCCGAACAGCGCGCAACTTACCGTCGGCTGCTTCGCGAGGCCGTCCCGGCTGGCGTGCTCACCGATCTGCGGCTCGGCGAACTCCTGGAACCGGCCGGCTACCTGGGCCAGGCAGCCGAAATCTCGCGTCGCATCCTGGCCGCCTACCCCGACTTTTCAAAACCTACCCAGAACGGAGCCAACCGTGGCTAAACCGACCCTGAAGGCAGTTCTGCTTTCACCCGAACGGGCCCTTGGCGAACGTCCCCTGCTGGTGGTTGGACCCTCCTTGGGTACGTCCTCCGTACTTTGGTCCGACGCGGCCACCCTGCTGGCCAACGACTACGACGTGGTGGCTTGGGACCTGCCCGGCCACGGCGTCTCACCCGCCGCCACGGAGACGTTCGACGTCGCCGCGCTGGCGGATTCAGTGGTGGACCTGATGGACTCGATCGCCCCGGGCGAAGCCTTCCACTACGCCGGGGTTTCACTCGGCGGCGCCACCGGCCTACAGCTGGGCATCAAGCACGGCGAACGCCTCAAGAGCCTGTCCATCCAGTGCACCGGGGCCAAAATCGGCACCCCCGAAGCCTGGCTGGAACGCGCCGAAACCGTTCGCAGCCAGGGCACTCCCGTCATGATCCAGGGCTCCGCACAGCGCTGGTTTGCGCCGGGGTTTATGGACCGTGAGCCCGAGCGGAGCAGCCGGCTCCTGCACGCCCTCCGCGACACCGACCGCTTCAGCTACGCCTTCTGCTGCGAGGCGCTGGCCGGCTTTGATGTCCGTGACGAACTCGGCAGCATCACCGTCCCCACCCAGGCAGTTGCCGGCGCGGCAGACACTGTTGCACCGCCGTCGATGGCTCAGGAAACCGTTGACGGGATTACCGCCGGCGGCGGCACGGCAAATGCTGTGACGCTCGAGGGAGTGGCGCACCTGGCCCCAGCCGAGGCGCCCGCCCACGTTGCCGAACTGCTGCGGACCCTCATCATCTGGAGCGAATCCCGCGGGGCAGCCAAGTGAGCGGCGCTGCCCTGAACGGGGGAGAACGGCACGGCGTCGTCCAGCCGGATGCCACCAGCCAGGAAATTTACGACGGCGGCATGGTGGTCCGCCGCGAAGTGCTGGGCGCCGCGCATGTGGACCGGGCCAACGCCACCAAGAACGAGTTCACCGAGGATTTCCAGGACATGATCACGCGGATCGCGTGGGGTGGCATCTGGACCCGGCCGGGCATCTCACGGCAGATGCGCTCGGCGGTGACCATCACCGCGATGGTGGCGCACGGGCACTGGGAAGAGCTGGCCATGCACATCCGCGCGGCCATCACCAACGGCCTGAGCAGGGACGAAATCAAGGAAATCCTGCTCCAGACGGCCATCTACTGCGGGGTTCCCTCCGCCAACACGGCCTTCAAGACCGCCCAGCAGGTCTTCGTCGAACTCGACCGCGCCCCCACCCTGGACTCCGCCGCCACCCCACCCAACTAGCGCCCCCACCCAACTAGGTAGCACTAACTGTCGTTATGAGCCCTCAAAACGACACTTACTGCTACCTAGTTGGGACCAACCAAAGAATTCAGAGGAAGATTCATGAACCAGGCCTTTATCTACGACGCGGTCCGGACGCCGTTCGGCAAGTTCGGCTCAGGCCTCGCCGCCGTCCGCCCGGATGACCTTGCCGCGCACGTGATCAGGGAATCCGTGAAGCGGGCCCCCGGGCTGGACACTGAGCGGATTGATGAAGTGGTGTTCGGCAACGCCAACGGCGCCGGTGAGGAGAACCGCAACATCGCCCGGATGGGCACGTTGTTGGCCGGCCTGCCGGTTTCGATTCCGGGCACCAGCGTGAACCGGCTCTGCGGTTCGTCGCTGGACGCGGCGATCATCGCCTCGCGCCAGATCAATGCCGGCGACGCGGAGCTGATGCTGGTAGGCGGCGCCGAATCGATGTCCCGGGCCCCCTGGGTCCTGCCCAAGACGGAGAAGCCCTACCCGGCCGGGGACATGACCCTGGCGTCCACCACTTTGGGCTGGCGCCTGGTGAACAAGGCCATGCCGAAGGAGTGGACCATCTCCCTGGGCGAGGCCACCGAACGGCTCCGCGAGAAGTACGGTGTGACCCGCGAGCAGCAGGACGAGTTCGCCGCGAACTCGCACAACCTCGCCGCCGCCGCCTGGGACGAGGGGTTCTACGACAACCTGGTGGCCCCGGTTCCGGGCACTGACCTGGTCCGCGATGAAGGCATCCGCGCTGGCTCCTCGGCGGAGAAACTCGCCGGGTTGAAGACCGTGTTTCGCACCGAGAATGGCACCGTCACCGCCGGGAACGCGTCCCCGCTGTCCGACGGCGCCTCCGCGGCCTGGATAGGCAGCGAGAACGCCGCCAGGCTGCTGGGGCTGGAACCGCTGGCCCGCATCGCTGGTCGCGGCGCGCACGGCAACGATCCGCAGTTCTTCGGCTACGCCCCCGTGGAGGCCGCGAACAAGGCCCTCGCGAAGGCGGGCATCGGCTGGGACCAGGTGGGCGCCGTCGAACTTAACGAAGCGTTCGCCGCACAGTCCCTGGCCTGCATCAACGCCTGGGGCATCGACCCCACCATCGTGAACCGGCACGGCGGCGCGCTCGCCATGGGCCACCCCCTCGGCGCGTCCGGCACCCGGATCCTGGGCACCCTCGCCCGGAGTCTGCAGGCCTCCGGTGAGCGCTGGGGCGTCGCCGCGATCTGCATCGGCGTGGGCCAGGGCCTCGCCGTTGTCCTCGAAAACGTTACGGCCGGTACCGGCACCAGCACAGGAAAGGCATAACGATGCTGAATTTTGTTGACACCGTAAGTGAGGCCGTGTCCGGCATCAAGGACGGCTCCACCGTGATGATCGGCGGCTTCGGCAACGCCGGCCAGCCGTTCGAACTGATCGACGCGCTGATGGACTGCGGCGCCAAGGAACTGACCGTGGTGAACAACAACGCCGGCCAGGGCGACCAGGGCCTGGCGCTGCTGATCAAGGAGGGCCGGGTGAGGAAGATGATCTGCTCCTTCCCGCGGCAGTCCGATTCCTGGCACTTCGATGCCAAGTTCCACGCCGGCGAGATCGAACTGGAGCTAGTGCCGCAGGGCAACCTGGCCGAGCGGATCCGCGCCGCCGGAGCCGGCATCGGCGGGTTCTTCACGCCCACCGGCTATGGCACCATGCTGGCCGAGGGCAAGGAAACCCGCATCATCGACGGCCGCGGCCAGGTGTTCGAGACGCCCATCCACGCCGACGTGGCGCTGATCAAGGCCCTGAAGGCCGACGGCGTGGGGAACCTTGTGTACCGCAAGACCGCGCGGAACTTCGGCCCCATCATGGCCGCCGCGGCCAAGCACACGGTGGTCCAGGTGTCCGAGATCGTCCCCACCGGCGGGCTTGATCCCGAAAACGTCGTGACTCCCGGTATCTACGTCAACAGCATCGTGAAGGTGGCCTGAAAATGAGCGCACAGACCAACAGCCAGGCCAGCATTCAGACCAGCAACAAGCCCCTGGGCCGCGATCAGCTCGCCGAACTCGTGGCCCGGGACATCGCGCCCGGCTCGTTTGTGAACCTCGGCATCGGCCAGCCCACTCTGGTCTCCAACTATCTCAAGCTGGAACAGAACATCACGCTCCACACGGAGAACGGCATGCTGGGCATGGGTCCCGCGGCTGAGGGCGACGACATCGACGGCGACCTCATTAACGCCGGCAAGATCCCGGTCACGGAACTGCCGGGGGCGTCGTACTTCCACCACGCGGACTCGTTCGCGATCATGCGTGGCGGGCACCTGGACATCTGCGTCCTCGGCGCGTTCCAGGTCTCGGCCACCGGTGACCTTGCCAACTGGCACACCGGCGCCCCCGACGCCATTCCCGCGGTGGGCGGCGCGATGGACCTGGCCACCGGAGCCAAGGACGTGTTTGTGATGATGACGCTCCTGACCCGCGAGGGCGTGTCGAAGATCGTGGAAGCGTGCACGTACCCGCTCACCGGCGTGGGCTGCGTGACGCGCGTGTACACCGACAAGGCCGTCTTCCTCACCGGGCCCGACGGCGTCACTGTCCGTGAGACGTTCGGCTGCACCTTCGAGGAACTCCAGGACCTGGTGCCCGTCCCGCTCAAGCCAGCCGCCGCCGTCGCGCTCTAACCCACCCCCGGCGCGAACGGACACTTAAGCCCCCACCCGCGAACTGGCAGCAGATCCCCTCAAACCCAAGTTTTGAAGGGATTACCTGCCCGTTCGCGCCGAATAGGATTGGTGACCATGACCAACGCACCTGCAGACTCACGGGCCGCCCCGCAGGCGAGTGACCAGTACGTGCAGTCGCTGGCGCGCGGGCTGGCCGTGATCCGCGCCTTTGATACCGACCACCCGGTCATGACCCTCACCGAGGTGGCGGCCCGGACGGACCTGACCAGAGCCACGGCCCGGCGCTTCCTGCACACTCTCGTTGAGCTGGACTACGTACGGACCGACGGCAAGACGTTTGCGCTCACGGCCAAGGTCCTGCAGCTCGGCTACGCCTACCTCAGCGGGCTGTCCCTGCCGCAGCTGGCCCAGCCCCACCTGGAGGAACTGTCCCTCAAGCTGGGCGAATCCACCTCGGCGGCGGTGCTGGACGGCACGGACATCGCCTACATCGCAAGGGTGACCACGCGCCGCATCATGAACGTGGGCATCACCGTGGGCACCCGCTTCCCGGCCTACGCCACGTCCATGGGCAGGGTGCTGCTCGCGGCCCTGCCGTCCGCCGAACTGAAGGACTACCTGGCAGCGGCGGAGATTAAACCGCTGACGCCGCGCGGGCTGGGCACTGTTCCCGAGCTGCTGGTGGTGCTGGGCACCGTCCGCGCCCAGGGCTGGTGCCTGCTGGACCAGGAGCTTGAAATCGGGCTGATGTCCGTTGCCGCTCCCGTGTACGACGGGCCAACCAAAGCGGTGGCCGCGGTTAACGTGTCCCTCCAGGCCCAATCGGTGGCGGCCCAGCCGGACCCGGAAGCGTACCTGGCCGCCGTGGCCCGCGAAATCGTGGCTACCGCGAAGCTCGTCTCGGCGGACCTGACCGCGCGGCGCTAAACGCCCGGTGCTGACCGTGGCAGGCAGTCGCGCGAACGGGCAGCAAATGCCCCCAAAACGCGAATCTGAGGGAATTAGCTGCCAGTTCGCGCAAGGGGTCATAGACTCGAGCCAACTACGTCCGTAAGGGAGTTGGCGGTTTGAAACTGGGCATACCGCGGGAACGTCATGAGGGTGAGCGGCGTGTGGCCGCCACGCCGGAAACGGTCAAGCAGCTGGCGGGGCTTGGCCTGAACGTCCTGATCGAGGCAGGAGCAGGGGCCGCCGCCGGCCACTCAGACCACGATTACGCCGACGCCGGCGCCCGCGTCGTCCAAGACCTGGATCCCGGCGAACTGAACGTCCTGGTCCACGTCCGCCCGCTGGAACCCCCGACGGCGGCAGCCCTAAAGAGGGGCGCCGTCACCGTTGGCCTGGCCTCGCCGTCGTCCGAACTCGCCACCGTGCAGGCGCTCGTCGAGGCCGGCGTCACCGCCTTCGCCCTGGAACTGGTGCCCCGCATCTCGCGCGCCCAGTCCATGGACGCGCTCAGCTCCCAGGCCCTGGTGGCCGGTTACCGCTGCGTGCTGGAAGCCGCCATCCGGCTGCCGCGCTTTTTCCCGCTGTACATGACTGCCGCCGGCACTGTCCCGCCTGCCCGTGTGCTGGTGCTAGGCGCCGGGGTTGCCGGGCTGCAGGCCATCGGCACAGCTAAACGGCTGGGGGCCCGGGTCTCTGCCAACGACATCCGGCCCGCCTCCGCTGACGAGGTCGCGTCGATGGGCGGCACGTTCATCAAACTGGATCTGGAAACGGCGGAGGCTTCGGGTGGCTACGCCCGCGAACTCAGTGCCGACCGCGGCGCCCTCCAGCGTGAACTCCTCGCCCCGCACGTCGCCGTGGCGGATGTCCTGATTACGACGGCGGCCGTCCCGGGCAGGCGCGCACCGCTCCTCGTGAGCCGCCAAATGGTGCAGGGCATGCGCCCCGGCTCCGTCGTCGTCGACCTCGCTGCGGAGTCCGGCGGTAACGTCGAGGGCGCTGTTCCCGGCGAGGACATCCTGGTTCCGACCGCCGACGGGCAGGGCCACGTCACGCTGGTGGGGCTGAAGGACGCACCGTCCGCGATGGCGCAGGATGCGTCCCGCCTGTATGCCAAGAACGTGGCCAACCTGCTCGCCCTGATGGTCCGGGACGGCACCGTTGCCCCCGATTTCGACGACGACGTGATCGCCTGCGCGTGCCTCACGCACGACGGCGCGGTGCGGCACCTGCCCACGGCCGAGGCCCTGGCGGCACTTGTCCCCGCCCTGCCCGACCATGCGCCCCGGGTCCCTATCCAGGACGACAGCATCCAGAACGAGGGGGGAATCTGATGGACGGCATGAGCCTGCTGACGGTCACGGTGCTGGCGGTGTTTGTGGGCTTCGAAGTGGTTTCCAAGGTCTCCAGCACCCTGCATACGCCCCTGATGTCCGGAGCCAACGCCATCCACGGCATCATCCTGGTGGGCGCCATCATCGTGGCTGGCCAGGCCGCGGACCCGTGGATTCTGGCCGTGGCGCTGCTGGCCGTGGTCCTGGCCACCGCAAACCTGGTGGGCGGCTTTGTGGTGACGGACCGGATGCTGCACATGTTCCGTGCCCGCAAGGACGTCGTCCGCCAGGAAGCTCCGGCTAAGGAAGCCAGCGGCAGGGAGGAAGCAAAGTGACCCTCCTCGATCCAGTCTGGACCTCGCTCCTCTACCTCGCCGCGGCAGTGTTCTTTATCTTGGCGCTTCGCGGCCTCAGCTCGCCCCGGACCGCCCGGCGGGGGAACCTGATCGGTGCTTTCGGTGCGCTGCTCGCCGTCGTCACGGTCTTCGTTTCCGCCCGGCTCGACAACATCCCCTGGATCATCGGTGCCATCGCGGTGGGGACCGCCGTGGCCGCGCCGGTGGCCCGGCGGGTGCAGATGACCCAGATGCCGCAGCTCGTGGCCCTCTTCAACGGCGTGGGCGGCGGCGCCGCAGCCCTGGTGGCGCTGCTGGAACTCAGCCACACCGCCGACCCCTGGGTCCGCCTCGCCATCGTGTTCACCCTTCTGGTGGGGGCCGTATCCTTCGCCGGATCCGGGGTCACCTTCGCCAAACTCCAGGAACTCATGACCACCCGGCCCATCGTTTTTCCGGGCCTCCCCTTGGTGATGGCCGCGGTGCTGCTCGCCGCCGTGGGCACCGCCGTCGCTGTCGTCCTGACCGGTTCCCTGGCGCTCGCGGTGCTGCTGATGGTGCTGGGCTTGGCCGCGGGTGCACTGCTGGTGCTGCCGGTGGGCGGCGCGGACGTGCCCATCGTCATCTCGCTGCTGAACGCGTTCACCGGTCTGGCCGTGGCGGCGTCCGGCGTGGTGCTGGGCAACGTGCTGCTGGTGGTGGCCGGCACGCTGGTGGGCGCCTCCGGTACCATCCTCACCCGGGCCATGGCCGCCGCGATGGGCCGCAGCGTGGCCGGCATCCTGTTCGGCGCCTTCAAGGGAGGTTCGACGGCGGGATCCACCGCCGTGAGCGAACGCCCCGTCAGGTCCTCCAGCGCGGAGGACGTGGCGGTGCTCCTGGGCTACGCGC
This sequence comes from Pseudarthrobacter cellobiosi, assembly GCF_023913815.1. Classification (NCBI taxonomy): domain Bacteria; kingdom Bacillati; phylum Actinomycetota; class Actinomycetes; order Micrococcales; family Micrococcaceae; genus Pseudarthrobacter; species Pseudarthrobacter cellobiosi. The sequence goes on along the minus strand of NZ_JAMXBK010000017.1, from coordinate 114,158 downwards.
AGCGGGTGATCATCGTGCCCGGCTACGGGCTGGCGGTGGCGCAGGGCCAGCACACCGCAGCCGAGCTGGCCCTGGCCCTCGAAGCCCGCGGCATCGAGGTGGACTTCGCCATCCATCCCGTCGCCGGCCGCATGCCCGGGCACATGAACGTGCTCCTGGCCGAGGCGAACGTGCCGTACGAATCGCTCAAGGAGATGGGCGAGATCAACTCCGAGTTCCGCATGGCCGACGTCGCTTTGGTGGTGGGCGCCAACGACGTGGTGAACCCGGCAGCGAAGACGTCCTCCGGCTCGCCGATCTACGGCATGCCCATCCTGGAAGTGGCCGACGCCCGGCAGGTGATCTTCCTGAAGCGCTCCATGCGGCCAGGATTCGCGGGAATTGAGAACGAGCTCCTGTACGAGCCGCAGACCTCGCTGCTCTTCGGCGATGCCAAGGATTCCCTGGCCAAGGTGCTGGGCGCGGTGAAGGCGCTCTAGCGAAGTACGCTGTCCCCAAGGCCCAATTCCCACGTCAGCGAAGGACACCATGACAGCCAACAGCTCCACTTCCCTCAAGCGCCCGGCCATCATCATCAATCCTGCCAAGCCGGTGGACATCGACGTCCGTGCCCTGGCGGCCAAACACTGCTCGGAGAATGGCTGGGGCGAGCCCATCTGGCTGGAGACCACCAAGGAGGATCCCGGCGTCGGCCAGGCGAAGGAGGCACTCAAGCAAGGGGCCGACGTCGTTATTGCGGCCGGCGGCGACGGCACCGTGCGGTGTGTGGCCGAGGTCCTTTCCGGCGGGGACGTGCCCATGGGATTGCTTCCGTTCGGCACGGGAAACCTCTTCGCCCGGAACCTGGGCATGGATGTCACGGACTTTGACGGCGCCATGGCCGGGGCCCTGGCGGGCACCGAGCGGAAGATCGACGTGGTCCGGGCCGCCCGCAATGATCCGGACAAGGAGCAGGTCTTCCTGGTCATGGCCGGAGTGGGCTACGACGCCACCATCATGGCCGACACCAATGAGGACCTCAAGGACAAGGTGGGCTGGCTGGCCTACGTGGACGCCGGTATCCGGAACCTGCCGGGCAAGCCGGTGAAGGCAACCATCGTCCTCGACGGCAAAACAGTAGTGCACCGCGGGGTCCGCAGCGTGATGGTGGGCAACTGCGGCAAGGTCCAGGGCGGACTGGAGATCTTCCCGGACGCCAAGATGGATGACGGCTTGCTGGACGTGGCCGTGCTGGCACCCAGGGGGAAATTCGGGTGGTTCTCCGTAGTGGCCGGCATGATCGGCAAGGGCCGCGGTAAAGACACGTCCGTGGAGTACTACCAAGGCAAGTCCGTGGAAATCACGCTTGAGCACAATGACGATTACCAGCTCGACGGCGACCACGAAGGCGACGGAAAGCACGTCCTGATGACCATTGAGCCCGGCGCGTTGACCATCCGGATATAACCCAACTAGGTAGCGCTATCTGTCGTTTTGAGGCCCTATAACGACAGATAGCGCTACCTACATTGGCTGGGACCTACATGCGGGGTGCTGGCGCCGGCCGGTGGGCCAGGATTTCGGCGAGCTCGGCGAGCCGGTGCGCGCGGGCTGACTCGGCGGGCGTGAAGGGTTCGCCGGGACGGGCGAAGGTGATGGGTCCGTGCCAGGCGGTGGGGATCTTCAGGCGGGTGCCGGCGTCGTCCGCTTCCAGGGTGGCCTCTGCGGGGGTGAGGATGCGGGCACGAAGCAGCTCGGCGACTGCCAGCGGCAGCTCGTCCGGGGCGTCGGCGATCCTGGCCGCTAGGCTCAGCGCCTTCGTCTGACCGTCCGCCATGGCCAGCGCGGTGGTGGGCCAGACCCGCGAACTTGAGCCGCCGCCGTCGTGCAGTGCCTCCAGCAGGTGCCGTTCACAGAGGTTCCCCGGCGCCGAGAGCACAAACTCGTCCAGCACGCCGCCGGCAACAGGGTGAACGTGGATGCTGAGGATATTGGTGTCCAGGCGGGCCAGCGCCCGGGTGATCTTCTGCAGCGAACCCGGGTGGTCCTGCAGTACTGTGCGCGCCCGCCACAACGCCGGTGCGCTGCCCAGCTTCCTGTGGTGCCGGAGCGCCGGCGCGTGCAGCCAGCCGCGGAGCATCCGGGCGGCGGAGGGCTCCGCCACCCAGATCACCAGCACGGTGGCCGTGAGCGTGAGGACCAGCACCTTGGCAAGATACGGCAGGTGCGTTCCCACCACGAGGGCGTGGACCAGCAGTTCGATCGGGAGCATAACGGCCACGTTGGCCAAGGTCAGGCGGGCCTTGGTGGGTTCCGGCATCAGGCCGCAGACTTCACAGCTCAAATCAGCCGCGGCAGGGTTCCTTGCGGTGGGCTTCATGCCTCAAGGATCACAGGGTGGTGTTTCGGCGGCGTTGCCCTGCCGTTCCGATTGTGGGAACAGGCTGCGGCGTAGGATCGATGGGGACGTCAGCGCGGCAGCCCGCCAGTGATGTACCGGTTGCACTGCAGGAAGGCGCCATCAGCACGTGAAGATCCTCGCTGAGATGTTCAGCATCGCTCCCGCCAACAAGGACCACCACCCGGCCCTCCGGTGCGCCGTGGGCGTGTTTGTCCCGCTCCTGGCGCTGGTGCTGCTTGGCCGGCTGGACCTCGCGATCTTTGCCTCTTTCGGCGCATTCACCGGGATCTACGGCCGTGGCGAGCCGCACGGTTCGCGATTCTTCCTTCAACTCCGCGCCGGCCTGCTGATGCTGTTCGTCATCCTCCTGGCCTCGCTCGCGGCCCGCGCCGGCGGTGCCTGGGGACTGGACGGGGTCAGCACCACCTGGCTCCTGGTCCTGGCCACTACCATGGTGGCCGGCGGGTGTTCCGTGGCAATCTCCTGGCTTCGGCTGCGGCCTGCCGGGTCCCTGTTCCACATCTTCGCCTTCGCGGCCATTGCCTCGATCCCCAACCAGCCGCGTCTTTGGGAAGGCATGCTGGTTGCCGTCCTCACCACCGCCCTCTGCCTGCTGATCGGCTTCTCTTCGCGGCTCCTGCCCAGCCACCGCACACGCTGGGTCTGGCCGCGCCCGCTCCGCCGCACTCCGGATGAGCGGCGGACGGCCTGGCTGGAGGGTCTGGGCTATTTCGTGGCGGCCGGGCTGGCCGGTTCGTTGGCCACCCTGGCCGGCCAAAGGCTGGGTTTTGGCCACAACTACTGGGCCATGGTGGCTGCGGTGGTGCCGCTGGTGGGGCACACCACGGTGCACCGTGTCCGCCGCGGCGTCCAGAGGATCATCGGCACGGTGCTTGGACTCGTGGTGCTGGCCGGGATCCTGCTGCTGAACCTGGAACCGTGGCAGACCGTGCTGGTTATGGCTCTGTGACAGTTCGGTGCGGAGTTGTTCATTGCCCGCCAGTACCTGCTGGCGCAGGTCTTCGTGACGCCGCTGGCCCTGATCTCCACGCTCCTGGTGGCGCCGGCCTCGCCCACCAGCCTGCTGCGGGACCGGATCGTCGAGACGGTGATCGGCGCCGCCGTCGGGATCGCCGTAGTGCTGGCACCCGCGCTCTGGCGGCGGGTGCGGCGGGTGCCGGGTTCGGCGGGTTCGCCGGGCGTGAGCTGAGCCGGATGTAGTCCGGCGCCGGGAGGGTTGCCGGGCGGGGGTGCCGGCGCGGCGCCAGGCCTCAGGAGCCCAGCCGGCCGCCGGACTCTTCGAGGTAGCAGGAACCGCAGAGGGATTCGTACCAGACGTCCTGGCCGTCGATGGCGACCTGGTCGCCGTCGAACACCACGTCGTTGCCAACGCGCCGCGTGTTGAAGATGGCCTTGCGCCCGCACCGGCAAATGGTCTTGAGCTCTTCCAGCGTGTGGGCCACCTCCAGAAGCCGGCGTGATCCCGGGAACGCATGGGTCAGGAAGTCCGTCCTGATGCCGTAGGCCAGTACCGGGACGTTGTCCAGGACGGCGATGCGGAACAGGTCATCCACCTGGTCAGGCGTCAGGAACTGGGCCTCGTCCACCAGAAAGCAGGCCACCGGCTTCTGGTCCACGTGCTCCAGCAGCGCATCCGGGTCATCGCCGGCCGCATGGGCGGCGAAAAGTTCGCGCACGGGGGTGGCGGCCGAGAGCAGGAAGTCCACGGACCGTGTCATGCCCAGCCGGGACACAATGTCCGTATCGCCTTTGGTGTCCACGCCAGGCTTGGCCAGCAGGACGCGCTGTCCGCGCTCCTCGTAGTTGAAGGCGGCCTGCAGGAGCCCGGTGGACTTTCCAGAGTTCATGGCGCCGTAGCGGAAGTAGAGCTTGGCCAAGAGGGTCCTTTCAATGGGTCCGGCTATCGATCCTATGCCGTACGCCCCAGGGATCCATCGCAAACGGCCGGCATCCCGGCTGCCGGCACGCCCGCTCGGGTCTCGCCCGCCCCGCGCGGGGCCCGTTCCGCCGGCGTCAGTCCTGAATGAGGGTTTCCGTCAGGTGATGCGTGGGAATCCGGTCCCGCTCATAGGTGATTTCGGTGTAGCCGTGGGGCTCGGGCTTGCCGGCCGGGCTGAGGTTCACAAAGACGATCTCTTCGATGGTGAGGATGCTTTGGCGCGTAATCATGTTGCGGACTTCGGCGCGCATCGTCAATGACGTTCGTCCGAAGCGCGTCGCCGTCAGGCCCATTTCCACAAGGTCTCCCTGCACTGCGGAGCTCACGAAGTTGATCTCCGAGATGTACTTCGTGACCGCACGGCCGTTGCCAAGCTGGAGGATGGCGTAGATTGCGGCTTCCTCATCGATCCATTTCAGCAGGCTTCCGCCGAAGAGGGTCCCGTTGGCGTTCAGGTCCTCCGGCCGGATCCATTTGCGGGTGCGGAAGGTGATGTCAGTGGATTCCATATGGCGAGGTTAGCGTGCCGCGGCGCAGGTTACGTGGTGGCAGTTGTTGTGTAACGGGCCGCCGCCAGGAATTGGCTCAGGCCATGGCAGTGTGGGCGGCGCTGTGCGAGTCAATCGACTTGGCGTAGCAGTACGAGTGCTCCACGCCCACGTAAGCGCCAAAGTTGGGGACGGAATCGAAGCCGGAGTTCTCGTAGAAGTTCCGGCCGTCCGGCTGCGCCGAGCCTGCTTCGGCCTTAATGCGTGTGATGCCCTGCTTGTGCGCCTCCGCTTCGAGGGAAGCCAGGATGGAGCTGGCCACGCCAGAGCCGCGCGTATACGGGAGCACGTAGAGCCGCTTGATTTCGGCCGTGGCGCTGTCCAGGAGCCTGAGTCCGCCGCAGCCCACGGGCTGTCCCGAGCCTTTGTCGTACGCCACCAGGAACACGGCACAGTCAGCGCCCGACGGCGGGATCCCCGGTTCGTGGTCAGGGGTACCGAAGCGGGCGTCCAGTTCCGCCTGCTGGGCCCTGCGCAGATCGGCGCCCACGGGGTTGGCCCAGGTGACCTGCCTGATGTTGAGCCGTGGGTTGGTCTGCATGAGTGCCTCGTTTCGCTGAAGGGTGATGCAGATCAAGCCTACGAAGCCGCGGTTACCGTGGTGTTTCCTTGGCGTAAGCGTCCGGAGAACTAGGGGCTACCGGCGGACCAGGGTTCGCAGCAGCTTCAGGGCGACGGAGATCGAAGCGATGTCCACGTCCCCTGGTTTGGTCACTTCAGCAAACGTGTCCTTAATCCGGGCCAGCTGCTCCTGGTACCCGCGTTCCCAGGCCACGATACGTTCCACGGCATCGACTCCTGCAGCTTGTTGCGGAGTGGACTTCATGACGGACGTGGTCATGTCGGCGGCGGCCGAATAGGCATCGTCGCGCAGCGCCGCCCGGGCAAGGGCTTCCCAGCGGTTCGCCCTGGGGAGGTCCGTTATGCGAAGCAACAACCTGACCACGCCAATCCGCTCGAAGATTGCGAAATGCACGTCGATGATCGCGGTGACGGGCTCCCGGACTTGTTCCGAGATGAGCGAGATGTCCAGGAGAGCGAAGCTTTCCAGCAGATCAGACGCCCGCTTGCCGAGCTCCGCGGGCAGACCGACGCTGTCCCAGTGCGCCAGGCGGTCCTCCACAAGGTCAAGATCGGCCCCGCGCAAGTAGTGCGAGGTCTTGGTTCGCAGGATGTCGAGAGTCGGCTTGATGCGGGCCAAGGCTTCGGAGATCGGCTGGTCCCTGTGGTCATGGGTCACATACCAGCGGGTGGCGCGGTCCAAAAGCCTGCGCATGTGCAGGGCCACCCCGGCGCTTTCCTTGCTGGGGAATTCCGGGGGAAGTGCGGCGAGGGCCGCGACTATCGAATCCAGATCGTAAGCCTCCCGCAGGACCACGAAGGCCCTGGCAACGGCGGCGGCGCTGGCCGTGGTTTCCTCGATGGCGCGGAACGCGAAAGTAATTCCGCCGATATTGACGATGTCGTTGGCCATGACGGTTCCCACGATCTCACGGCACAGCGGATGCCTGTCCAGTTCGGCGCCGAAGCGTTCCACGATCTGGCGGGGGAAATAGCTGCGCAGGGCCTGGTGGAACCAGGGGTCGTCGGCGAGGTCGCTGGCGTTCAGTTCCCGGGCCAGTTCGATCTTGGCGTAGGCGGCCAGCACGGACAGTTCGGGGGAGGTCAGTCCTTCCCCGTGCTCCAGGCGGGCGTGCAGGGCCGCCGTGCTCGGCAACCCTTCGAGGTTCCGGTCCAGGTCGGCCGTGGTTTCCAGCCAGTCCATGGTCCGCTCGAACCCGGGGCTCCAGTTCAGCACGAGCTGCCGCTCGGCCACGAGGAGCGCGTTTTGCTCGGTGTTGTCCTTCAGGACGAGCCTGGCCACCTCATCGGCGAGCGAATGCAGGAACCCGGTCCGCTCCTCCCGGCGCATCAGTCCTGCCGCGATCATCGCATCGACGAAGATCTTGATGTTGACCTCGTGGTCGGAACAGTCGACGCCGGCCGAGTTGTCGATCGCGTCGGTGTTCAGGAGGACTCCGTGCAGCGCGGCTTCGATCCGGCCCCGCTGGGTGACGCCAAGGTTACCGCCTTCGGCGATGACCCGGGCCCGCAGTTCGTGTCCATTGATGCGGATGGCGTCGTTGGCCTTGTCTCCCACCTCGGCCTGGGTTTCGCTGGAGGCCTTGATGTACGTGCCGATGCCGCCGTTGTAGATCAGATCCACGGGGGCGCGCAGGATGGCCTGGAGGAGTTCCTGCGGCGCCATGCTGCTCCGGCCCCTTTCGAGGCCCAGCGCGACCCGGACCGGATCGCTGATCGGTACGGTCTTTGCGGACCGGGGGTAGACGCCGCCGCCCGCGCTGATGGCCCGGGCGTCATACTCGGCCCAGGAGGACCGGGGCAGCCCGAAAAGCCGCCGGCGTTCTGCATAAGAGGTGTCCGGATCGGGGTTTGGGTCCAGGAAGATGTGCCGGTGGTCGAAGGCCGCCACCAGCACGATATGGCGGGAGAGCAGCATCCCGTTGCCGAAGACGTCGCCGCTCATGTCGCCGATGCCCGCGACCGTGAAATTCTCCTGCTGCGTGTCCAGGCCCAGCTCGCTGAAGTGCTGCTTCACCGACGCCCACACGCCGCGGGCCGTGATGCCCATTTCCTTGTGGTCGTAGCCTACGGACCCGCCGGAGGCGAAGGCGTCGTCGAGCCAGAAGCCGTACGCGTGGGCCACCTCGTTGGCGGTGTCCGAAAAAGCAGCCGTCCCCTTGTCTGCGGCCACCACCAGGTAGTAATCGTCGCCGTCGTGCCGGACCACATTCTTGGGGGCCACCACTGTGCCGCCGTTTCCGGAACCAAGGAGGTTGTCCGTGAGATCGAGCATTCCCCTGATGAAGATCCTGTAGCTCTCCTGCCCCTCGGCCATCCATGCGGCCCGGTCAATCGCAGGATCCGGAAGCCGTTTGGCATAGAAGCCGCCCTTGGCCCCGGTGGGCACAATGACCGAGTTCTTGACGTTCTGGGCCTTGACCAGCCCCAGGACTTCGGTGCGGAAGTCCTCGCTGCGGTTCGACCAGCGCAGGCCGCCGCGGGCCAGCATGCCGAAGCGCAGGTGAACCCCTTCCACTCGCGGCGAGTACACCCAGATTTCGAACTTGGGCCTCGGAAACGGTGCGTTGGGGATGGCGGCCGGGCTGAGCTTGAAGCTCACATGGGGCCTGTCCAGGAAGTAGTTGGTTCTGAGTGTGGCCTCGATCAGGTTCATGAACGTGCGGAGCAGCCGGTCGGCGTCGAGGCTGGGGATTTCCTCGATCGCGGACATCAGTTCCTTCCTGGCGGCGGCCGTGTCGTGGAGGCGCCGGGTCCAGTCAATGCCGGGAACGAATTTGGCGTGAAACAGCGCAAGCAGTGCGTGCGTGGCCCGTGTGTTGGACAGCAGGGTGTCCGCCATGAAGCCATAGGAATTCAGGGTGCCCAGCTGCTGCAGGTATTTGGCGTAGCTGCGGAGGACCACGGCCTGGCGCCAGCTGACCGCCTCCCTGATCACCAAGGCATCGAAGCCGTCCGACTCGATGTCTCCGCGCATGGCCGCGCAGAACGAATCCGCCAGCAGCATGCTGGTTTCCAGGGGATCGATGCCGGGCGGGTACTTCAGCCCGAGGTCGTAGAGGAAGAGATCCTGGCCGCTGGCGCGCCGAAGCTCAAAAGGACGCTGGTCCAGCACCTCAAGCCCCAGGTTGTGGAGGAATGGCAGGAATCGGGTGAGGCTCTGGGCGCTGGTCAGGTAGAGGCGCATCCGCGCGTCCTCTGCCGGCGGCCGCGTGGCTTCCGGCCGGACATAGACAGTCAACAGAGGGTTGTCCAGCGCCCGCCCGCCCGTCCCGTCAAGGTCGAATTCCTCGAAGGCGGCGATGTCGCGGACCGCGTCCTCGGCGTCGTGGTCCGCACGGTAGCCGGGCGGAAACGAGCCCTGCCACAGTGTCGAGAGTCGCGCCGCCTCCTCTGCGGTGAATCGGTCACGGAGGGACTCGTCCAGGCCCTCCGTCCACGAGCGGCTTGCCGCCACTACACGCCGCTCCAGCTCCAGGGGGTCGACGTCGGGTGCTGGCGTCCCGGGGCCCAGCAGGATCCGGAAGAACACCCGGGCCATGGGGGAGTCGCCCAGCCGGACCTCGAACTCGATGGACGGGGATTTGAAGGCGTGCCTGAGTTCCTGCTCGATCCTGAGCCGGACCGCAGTGTTGTAGCGGCGCCGGGGAAGGAAAACCAGGGCGGACATGAAGCGGCCGATGCTGTCCGGCCGCAGGAAAAGCCGCGTTTGGCGGCGCTGCTGCAGGCGCAGGATCTCCGTGGCCAGCTGGGCCAGATCGTGCTCTTCCATATGGAACAGCTCGTCGAGTGGAAACGACTCCAGCACCGCCAGCAGTTCCTTGCCCTGGTGCGAGGCAGTCTTGAAACCAAGGTGTTCCTGCACGGCCAGGACCTTGTCCCGGACCACCGGAATGCGGCGTACGGACTGGCCGGTGGCGCCCGGGGCGAGCAGGCCCACAAAGCGCCGCTCTCCGGCCACGGCTCCGCCATCGTCGAGGATCCGAAGACGGATCTCGTCCAGGTAGGCGGGCCGGGGGACGGAGGAACGCAGATCCGAGGTAGCGAGCGTGAGTGCCCGCGGGCTGTGGAGGCTTGCCTCCCCGGGCCCCTCTGTGTGAGGTGCGCCGGAGGCCGGACCGGTCCCGCCTTCCGGACGGTCCTCCCGGAGCAGCCCCAGCCCTGCGCCCGCCCGCACGCGCAGGGCATCCCGGCCGCCCGCCGTCGTGCGCTCATATTCGCTGTAGCCGAGGAACACGAAGTTGCCGTTGTCCAGCCAGAGCAGCAGTTCCCGGAGCTGATCCGGGGCCGGGACCGTGGCGCTGGGGAATCCGTCAACGGAGCCGACGGCGGCCGTCACCTGGGCATGGATGGCTGGGAGGTCTTCGGCGACTGCCTGCACATCGGCGAGCACCCCGCGGAGGTTCGCGATGACTTCCTCGGCGCCCGAGTCCCCAGTCAGCCTGCCGATTTCCACGGCCACCCAGGTCTCCGTGGTCCGCTCCTGGTCCCCACCCAGCTCGTCCGGGCGGACGTCCGGGATTTCCGCGTGGCCCGCGTTCGCCGCTGTCAGCCCAGCCCGCGAAGGCCCATGCGCGACGTCCAGCAACGCATGCGTTTCAGGGTCCCGCCGCACCCGGAATGTCGGGTGGACGAGCAGCCGGATCGACGCGCTCTCCCTGGTCAGCTCGGCTGTCACCGAGTGAACCAGATGGGGCATGTCATTGGCGACCACCATCACGATGCTCGCATCGGTTTCGTTCAGGACCCCGACGACGGACTGTCCGGGAGCGCGGATGCCCGCTAATGCCGCGTGGTACCGAGCCCGCCGGCCCAGGGTCTCCGGACTGTAGTCCAGGAGGTCCTCCGCCGCGACGTGCTCGTAGTAGTCCGCGAAGAAGGAATCGTTGGCCTCGAACGGACCGGCAGCCCCTCCCTGGGCAGCCGGTGCGGTTTCGCGTGACATTCCACTGCGCCTCCACGGCAAGGGCTGGCACCACTGGCCGTGGTCCCCTGGGGAAGCCTCATGCCTGACTTCATCATGGACGCCCCGCTACATGGCGTCCAGTGTTTCCCAGCGGCTACGCGGCGCCGCCCGTGGGGTCCGCGGCGGTCGGATCCGCGAGAGCCAGGCCGCCCACCGGGCTCCCGTCCCAGTGGATCAGCTTCCAACCGGCGCCGGGGTCCCCTTCCAGGGCCACGATGCCCGTGTTGGACAGGACGTGGCGGGCCGCGAACTCATGGTCGGCGCCGGCGGCGCGGAGCCCGGTCCAGATGCGGATGGCAGCGCCGTGACTCACCACGGCCGCGACGGCGGAGCCACCATTGCTGGCCGTGCGCTCGGCAACCCGGTTGATGGCGGCGTCGTACCGTTCGAAAAACTCGTGGCCGTCCGGGCCGGCAGGCATCCTGCGGTCCAGGTCACCGGCTGCCCACGCGAACACTGTCCCCATGTAGCGCATGTGCGACTCGTGGTCGGTCAGTTTCTCCAGTGCCCCTGCTTCGATCTCGTGCAGCCCATCCAGGACTTCAACCTCAAGCCCGTGGAGCCGGGACAGCGGGGCGGCCGTGATCTGGGTCCGCAGAAGTGTGGATGCGTACACGGCGCCTATCTGCTCGTTGGCCAGGGATTGTGCCATGGCCTCGGCCTGGCGTTCTCCCAGCTCGGTTAGCCCCGGCCCCGGGTGGGCGGTGTCCAGCTGGCCGAGTACGTTGCCGGGGGTCTGTCCGTGGCGGATGAGGAGCAGCTTCATGACTCCAGTTTCGCATCCGGCGGCGAGATCCGGCGTCTGCCTGCCGGTCCGACGTCGAGCGTTCCTGCCCAGTTCGTTCCGCCCGAAAGCGGCAGGACACCGCGTGTCGCCCGGAAACGACCGATCCTGATCGAGCAACTGGGCGGGAACAAACAAGCGCCGGGCCCCCTCAGGAGCCCGGCGCCGCCGGCGTACTTCTTGTGCCCGTGCGGACTTGTTTACTTGAGGTGGTCCACCAGCTGGTCCGCGATGCCGGTGTACTTGCCCGGTGTGAGGGCGAGCAGCCGCGCCTCGGCCTCGGGGGAGAGGCCCAGGCTCTGAACGAATTCCTGCATGCGGGCGGCATCCACACGCTGGCCGCGGGTGAGGTCCTTGAGCCGCTCGTACGGGTTTTCCATGCCTTCGACGCCGGCAATCGCCTCGGCGCGCATGACCATCTGGATGGCCTCGCCCAGGACTTCCCAGTTGGTGTCCAGGTCCCCGGCGAGCACGTCTTCGGCAACATCGAGGCGGTCAAGGCCCTTGGCCACGTTGGAGATCGCCAGGAGGGAGTGGCCGAATGCCACACCGATGTTGCGCTGGCTGGAGGAGTCAGTGAGGTCGCGCTGCCAGCGGGAGGTCACCAGGGTGGAGCCCAGCACGTCCAGGAGTCCGGAGGAGATCTCCAGGTTCGCCTCGGCGTTCTCGAACCGGATGGGGTTGACCTTGTGCGGCATGGTGGAGGATCCGGTGGCGCCGGCCACGGGGATCTGGGCGAAGTAGCCGATGGAGATGTAGCTCCACATGTCCGTGCAGACGTTGTGCAGGATCCGGTTGAACCGGGCGACGTCGGCGTAGAGCTCGGCCTGCCAGTCGTGGCTTTCGATCTGGGTGGTCAGCGGGTTCCAGGTCAGGCCCAGGCCCTCGACGAAGGACTTGGCCACGTGCTGCCAGTCAGCGCCGGGAACGGAAGCGACGTGGGCTGCATAGGTGCCGGTGGCGCCGTTGATCTTGCCCAGGTATTCGGTCTTCGCGATCCGGTCCAGCTGCCGAGTCAGGCGGTGCGCGATGACGGCCAGTTCCTTGCCCAAGGTGGTGGGCGTGGCGGGCTGGCCGTGCGTGCGGGACAGCATGGGGACCGCGCGGTTGTCCTCAGCCATCTTGCTGATCTGGGTTACGAGCGCACGTGCGGCGGGCAGCCACACGTCCTCCACAGCGCCCTTGACGCCCAGGGCGTAGGAGAGGTTATTGATGTCCTCGGACGTGCAGCCGAAGTGGACCATGGCGGTCAGGTTCTCGATGCCGAAGGCGGGCAGGCGGCGGCCGATGTAGTACTCCACGGCCTTCACGTCATGGACGGTGACGGCTTCGATTTCGGCGAGCTCGGACACCGAGGCCGAGTTGAATTCGGTGACGATCGCGCGGAGCTTTTCCTGCTGTTCCGCGGTGAGCTGACCTGCGCCGGGAAGGACATTGTTGCTTGTCAGGTGGATGAGCCACTCTACTTCCACGGCCACGCGGTCACGGTTCAGGGCTGCTTCGGACAAGTAGTCAACGAGGGGCGCGACGGCGGACTGGTAACGGCCGTCCAACGGACCCAGGGCGATCTGGTCCGGTGACGCGGCGAGGGCCAGGCGTCCGGAGGGCGTGCGGGTATCAGCTGTGGCGGCAGTTTCAGGCATGTGCTGATTCTTTCATGAACTCTTCAGTGCCGCTTAGCGGTCCGTCTGATGTGAACAGCGGCGTGACTTGTCCACATAGCCGACGGCGGTGCTTCCGCCGTGTGGGCGGCGTTCCGTAGCGTCGGGGTTCAGGAGTTGGCCTTGGCGGACGAGAAGTTCGGGCGGGTATCCGGGAGGGGGGAACGGGCATGGGCAGTGACGTGACGGCAGCCGACATGGCGGCATGCATGTCCCGAGGTTATGAGGTTCAGCAGTTGGCGGCCCGGGTTGACCTTTGCTTGGGGAGGGTGGAAAAGGTTCTCGGCGGCTTTCGCGAGATCCAGCTTTTGGACTGGCAGTCACCTGCCGGGAGGGCGTACAGGAACTCGGTGGCTCTGCAGGAGGTGGCTCTAGGGAGGGCGAGGGTACGGCTCGAGGACGCGCTGGCTTCGGTGAAACGCCACGCGCAGGCGGTGGGAACGTCCGCCGGCAACCCGGCGGGGCGGTACTGATGGCCGAGGTGACGCCCTCCGGCAGCGGCGGCCCTATCCAGCTGACAGGGCCTGCCGTGGACGGGGGCATGGAAATCAGGGGCGGAATTGGCGGCATCGCATTCCAGTTCGAGGAACTCATGGGCGGGGCGGAGAAGCTCGACGCCGCTGCGGGGGAGCTGGCTGCCGTGGAAGTGGAGGTTCGCCACATCTGGGAAGACCTGTGCCCGTACCAGGATGCAGCGCGTCCCACCGGAACGGCGGCCCTGATTGGCGTCGGAGAGGCGCAGTGGAGCGTCCAGGCCGTCCGTGCGGAGCTGCAGGGAATCAGCAGCCAGGTGCGGGACTGCAAAAGGGACTACGAAACGGCGGAAGCGTGGGCGGGATTCTCGCGCGGAATTGGCGGCGGACTGACGAGCCCCGAAACCCTTGGCAGGCAGGCGGTAGACCTCGGCTTGGGTCCGGTTCCCAACAGGGAAGTCACGGAACTCGCCGTGGGACCTATTGCCATAGCTGCCTTGCTGGCAGTCTCCCCGGAGCGCTTTTGGGTAGCGCTCGCGGCAGACCTGGCGGCGGGCAGGCATATTGCGGCGGCCGTACCTTTGCTCGCCGGTGTGTCCGGGCGTTCAAACCGAATCCTTCAGCCGCGTTCGGTCACGTTGGAAAAGAAGGAAACGCTGCCCATTGAATTCGACGGTTCTCCGGCTGCGTTGTTGGAACGGGCACGGATCATCGATGAACGCGGTGAAGGCTACATCGAAGTCGTCGAAGTGGATAACGGGGGACAGAAGGCCTACGTGGTGGTCATTCCAGGAACGCAGGCCGGACGTGAAATTGGCGGCGTGAATCCCTTCGACGAAGCCGGCATCGTTGAAGGGCTGGGCCACAACTCCGCAGAAGTCAACGCAGCGGTGTTGCGTGCCTTGCAGGCTGCCGGCGCGGAAAAGGGGGCACCCGTAGTGGCCGTGGGTTACAGCCAAGGTGGAATCCATGCAATGAACCTTGCGGCCGACGATCTATTCCTTAACGAGTACGACATGAAATATGTCCTCACCGCAGGGTCTCCCGTGGGTGGCATTGTTCCGGACGCCGACGTCACTGCTCTTCACCTGGAGCACAGGCAGGATTGGGTGCCCGGCACTGACGGTACACCGAACCCGGACGCCCGAAACCGGGTTACGGTGACCCTCAACAGCCCAGTAACCACGCCCGAAGGTGGCGAATTCGGTATTGGGCCGGGCCACAATCTCAACAACTACCAGGGAGCCGCGCGGCTCGTCGCAGCAAGCGACGATCCCTCTCTGATGGCGTCAACCGCGGTTCTTGCCGGCGTCCTGGGGGCAGGCGGCACAGCAACGGCCACCCGCTTCGCGCTGTCCCGTTCGAAGCCTCCCGAGACCGCGATGGCCCCTGGGGCGGTGCCAACGCCCATGGCGCAGGCGCCACCTCAGCCGCCGCAACCCTCAGCGCAACCGTCCTCACCCCAGCCGGTGCGACGTGATAGTCCGGGGCCGTCGCCGCAGCCGACACAGCGCTAAATGATGCTGCTAGGCAATCCGGCCGAGCAGATCTGGCTCGCCGGTCAGCGCTTGCCGGCGCCTGTCAGCCGCCCGGCAACCAGCGAAATGAGCGTGATGATGATGGCCGCGAGTACGGCCGTCCAGAAGAACGAGTCGATGGTGAAGTTCACCGGCGTGTAACTGCTGAGCCAGGACGTCAGATACAGCATGGCGGCGTTGATGACGATGGTGAACAGGCCCAGCGTGAGGATGGTAATGGGCAAGGACAGGAAGCTGACCAGGGGGCGGACAAACGCGTTCACCACGCCGAAGATCAACCCGATAAACAGGTACGCGAGAACGACGCCGATGGTCTCCGTGCCCTGCGTGACGCCCGTGGTGGCCACCACCTCGGTAGTGGCGGAAGTTGAGATATCCAGGCCCGGCAGTATCCAGCTGGCAATCCAGAGGGCCAGCCCGTTGATGAGGACTCGAACAATAAAAGAGCGCATACGCCCATGCTGTCACACTGCCCCTGAGCCCCGCCTGTGCGCCCGCCCAACCCCTGCCGTTCAGGCGAAGTAGGCTAGTTTGCATGACTTCATCAGAGATCCTGCCTGGCGAAATCCAGCCGCGCCCCGTGGTTGGCCGGCTACCCCGGTACGCCGCAGGAAAGCCTCCCGTCGCTGTGGACGGGCTGGCCAGCTACAAGCTGTCCTCCAACGAGAACCCCCTACCCCCTCTTCCTGCAGTGCTGGAGGCAATTTCCAACCAGACGGACTTCAACCGCTACCCCGATCCCCTCAGCAGCAAGCTTCGTGCGGCGCTCGCCGAGTTCCTGGCAGTGCCGGCCGAGGACGTGGTCACCGGCGCCGGAAGCCTTGGCGCCCTCAACCAGTTGCTGTCCACGTTCGCCGGCCAGAACGACGACGGCAAAGCGGACGAGGTGATCTATGCGTGGCGGTCCTTCGAGGCGTATCCCATCAGCGTGGGCCTTGTGGGTGCGGAGAGCGTCCGCATTCCGCTGACGGCCGAGGGACGCCACGACTTGGATGCCATGGCTGCAGCCGTAACGGTCCGCACCAAAGTCATCCTGCTCTGCACCCCGAACAACCCCACCGGCCCCATCCTGACCACTGCCGAAACGGAGCGGTTCATCCAGGCGGTCCCGTCCGACGTCGTGGTGGTGATTGATGAGGCGTACCAGGAGTTCGTCCGCGCCAACGATGCCGTGGACGGCATCGCGATGTACCGCAAATACCCGAACGTTGTTGTACTCAGGACGTTCTCCAAGGCGCACGGGCTGGCCGGCCTGCGCGTGGGCTACAGCGTCTCGAACCCTGTGCTGACCCAGTACTTGCGCGTGGCGGCCACACCCTTCGCCGTGTCACAGATCGCTGAAAATGCAGCCATTGTGTCGCTGCAGAATTACCCCCTGGTTGTAGAAAGGGTACAAAGCATCGTGGACGAACGAACCCGCGTAACCTCCGGACTGCGCGAACTCGGCTGGTTCGTACCCGAGGCGCAGGGCAACTTCGTCTGGTTGAACCTGGGCGAAAACAGCTCGGAATTTGCCGAACTGGCGGGCACGCAGGCGCTTTCGGTGCGAGCCTTCGGCGGCGAAGGCGTGCGGGTCAGCATCGGCGAGGCAGAGGCCAACAGCCGGTTCCTCGATCTCTGTGCAAACTATACAAAGGCGCCACGACGTTCCTAGCGCTTAACATGCATCAGGAGCGGCACCTACTGAAGATAAAGTAAGGACCAGTAAGCCAATATATATGCCAACACGGGAATGCATTCCTCTAGCGGCATATATCCCAGCGACATTGCAATGCATCCGCATGCGGCAAGCAAGGAGACGGTATGGGCGCCACACATCTGCCCTCCACCGAGTTCGATGAGACAGCGGCAGACGACCAACTCGAGGCTGAGGCCGAGGCCCAACTGGGCAGTCCCGTCGAGCCTATGGTGCAGCTGCTGGCGCCTGACGGGACCCTGGGGACGGATCCGGTCTTCTCCGCGTATGCGGATCGGCTGGACGGTGAAAAGCTGCGTGGCTTCTACGCTGACATGGCCAAGATACGCCGCTTTGATGTGGAGGCAACCGCACTCCAACGCCAAGGCCAGCTGGCCCTGTGGGTCCCGCTGACCGGCCAGGAGGCCGCGCAGATCGGCTCCGGGCGGGCCAGCCAGCCGCAGGACTACATCTTCCCCACCTACCGCGAGCACGGCGTGGCGCTGACCCGCAATGTGGACCTCGCGGAGCTCCTACGCCAGTTCCGCGGGGTTTCGAACGGCGGCTGGAACCCGAAGGACACCAACTTCCATCTCTACACCCTGGTCCTCGCCGCGCAGACGCCGCATGCCGTCGGCTACGCAATGGGGATCCAGCGGGACCAGAAGGCGGCCGCCGCAGTCGCCGCTGATGGGGCGCAGGACCGGCCGGCCGAGCCCAAGGCCGCGGTGATGGTCTACTTCGGTGACGGGGCCAGTTCCGAGGGCGATGTCCACGAATCCATGGTGTTCGCCGCCTCCTACAACGCGCCGGTGGTGTTCTTCTGCCAGAACAACCACTGGGCCATCTCCGTTCCCAGCTCGGTGCAGACCCGCATTCCGCTGTCCAACCGCGCCAAGGGTTACGGTTTCCCGGGAATCCGGGTGGACGGCAACGATGCGATCGCCGTCCACGCCGTGACCGAGTGGGCGCTCGAACATGCCCGCGAGGGCAAGGGGCCGGTGCTGATCGAGGCGTTCACCTACCGCGTCGGTGCGCACACCACGGCTGATGACCCCACGAAGTACCGGGAATCCGCCGAGGAAACCATATGGCGGGCCAAGGATCCGCTTGACCGCCTGGAAAAGTACCTCCGTGCCCAGGCGCTGGCCGATGACGCGTTCTTTGACCAGGTCAAGGCCGACGGCGACGAACTCGCCGCCTACGTCCGCAAGACCACCTACGACCTCGAGACCCCGGACATCCGGACCGCCTTCGCCAACACCTATGTCGAGGCCCACCCCCTGGTGGCCGAGGAATTGGCCTGGTTTGAGGAGTACAGCGCAGGCTTCGCCGAAACGCCGGAGCACAACAGCGCTGAACCTGGCAGCCCGGACCCGGATGAAGCAGCGACAGGAGTGGCCCGCTGATGACCACCATGACCGTAGCCAAGGCCATTAACGAGGGCCTGCGCGCCACCCTGGACAACAACCCGAGGACCCTGCTCATGGGCGAGGACATCGGGGCCCTGGGCGGCGTCTACCGCGTCACCGACGGCCTCCTCGCGGAGTTCGGCGCGGACCGCGTGGTGGACACCCCACTCGCGGAGTCCGGCATCATTGGCACCGCCATCGGCCTTGCCCTGCGTGGCTACCTGCCCGTCTGCGAGATCCAGTTCGACGGGTTTGTGTTCCCCGGCTTCAACCAGATCACCACCCAGCTGGCCAAGATGCACGCCCGCAGCAACGGCAACCTCACCGTTCCCGTCGTTGTGCGGATCCCTTACGGCGGCGGCATCGGCTCCATTGAGCACCATTCGGAATCACCCGAGGCGCTGTTTGCCCACACCGCAGGCCTGCGCATCATTACACCGTCCAACGCCCACGACGCCTACTGGATGATCCGGCAGGCCGTGGAGTGCCAGGACCCCGTGATCGTCTTCGAACCGAAGCGCCGCTACTGGCTCAAGGGCGAGGTTGACACGGAGTCGCCCGGCGCGTCGGCCGATCCCTTCAAAGCTCACGTGCTCCGCGAGGGCACGGACGCCACCGTGGTGGCCTACGGCCCGCTCGTGCCGGTCGCCCTTGCCGCAGCAGACGCCGCGGCCGAGGACGGCCACAGCATCGAAGTCATCGACCTGCGCTCCATTTCGCCGATCGACTTTGACACCGTCACGGCGTCCGCCAAGAAGACAGGCCGGCTCGTGGTGGCGCATGAGGCACCGACCTTCGGCGGCATCGGCGGCGAGATCGCGGCCCGGATCAGCGAACGGGCATTCCTCTCACTGGAGGCGCCCGTGATCCGGGTGGGCGGCTTCCACATGCCGTACCCGGTGGCCAAGGTCGAGGAAGACTACCTCCCCGACATCGACCGCATCCTCGAGGCGCTGGACCGCGCCCTGGCCTACTAGGCGCAGGCACCTTCCCCGCCCACGCATCCCGCTCACGCTTGCCGCGAAAGAGGACATCATGACTCTGAACAAGTTCAATCTGCCCGACGTGGGCGAAGGCCTTACCGAGGCGGAAATCGTCGCCTGGAAGGTCAAGCCGGGGGACACCGTTGCCATCAACGACGTTCTGTGCGAGATCGAGACCGCCAAGTCGCTCGTTGAGCTGCCGTCCCCCTTCGCCGGCACCGTCACCGAGCTGCTGGTTCCCGAGGGCGTGACCATCGACGTCGGGACCGCCATCATCAGCGTCTCAGACGCCGTCTCCGGTGACCCGACGCCGGCCGATGTCCCGGCCCCTGCAACTCCGGTCCAGCCGTTGTACGGCAAGCTTCCCGCGGACGACGACGGCACTTCAGGCAGTGCCCTGGCCGGCGGTCCGCTGGTGGGATCGGGCCCCAAGGCCGACGCCGTCAAGCGCCGTCCCCGGAAGGCGGCACCTGCCGCCGAGGCCCGGTCAGCACCGGTCCCGGCGATTTCGACAAGCTCAATCACCGAAAACCCGGTGGTCGAGCCTGTCGAGACCCAGACGAGCTCAACCACCGGAATGGTCGATGACCGGCCCACTCTCGGCGGAACGATCACGGGCCTCGTGAACCGCGTCCTGGCCAAGCCTCCCGTCCGCAAGATCGCCCGGGATCTGGGGATCGATCTCGCCGATGTGGTGGCCACCGGCTCCCGCGGCGAAGTCACGCGCGAGGACCTGGTCAGCTACCAGTCCCAGCGCGATGCAGAGCTGGACCAGGCCGAGGGCTTCTGGGGCAAGGCAGGCAAGCCGCAGGACCAGCGGATTGAACGGATTCCGGTCAAGGGCGTCCGCAAGGCGACGGCCAAGGCGATGGTGGAGTCGGCTTTCTCCGCGCCGCACGTGAGCATCTTTGTTGATGTTGATGCCAGCCGCACCATGGAATTCGTCAAGCGGCTGAAGGCTTCACGCGACTTTGAGGGAATCAAAGTCTCACCGCTGCTGATCCTTGCCAAGGCCGTCATTTGGGCTGCAGCCAGGAACCCCAGCGTCAACGCCACCTGGGTGGACAACGTGGACGGGACCGATGCCGCGGAGATCCAGGTCAAGCACTACATGAACCTCGGCATCGCCGCAGCCACCCCGCGCGGGCTGATGGTTCCCAACATCAAGGACGCCCAGGACCTGTCGCTCAAGGAACTGGCACTGGCCCTGAACAACCTGGCCACCACAGCCCGGGCGGGCAAGACCCAGCCCGCCGAAATGCAGGGCGGAACGCTCACCATCACCAACATCGGTGCGCTGGGCATTGATACCGGAACGCCGATCATCAACCCGGGTGAAGTGGCCATTGTTGCCTTCGGAACCATCAAGCAGAAGCCCTGGGTCCTGGATGGAGAGGTCATCCCGCGCTGGATCACAACGCTCGGCGGCTCGTTTGACCACCGCGTGGTCGACGGTGACCTGTCCGCCCGCTTTATGGCCGACGTCGCCGCGATCCTTGAGGAGCCAGCGCTCCTGCTGGATTAGGACGCC
Organism: Pseudarthrobacter cellobiosi; assembly: GCF_023913815.1. Classification (NCBI taxonomy): domain Bacteria; kingdom Bacillati; phylum Actinomycetota; class Actinomycetes; order Micrococcales; family Micrococcaceae; genus Pseudarthrobacter; species Pseudarthrobacter cellobiosi. Next base: position 93,665 of record NZ_JAMXBK010000017.1, on the reverse strand, counting down.
GGGACTAAGAACATCAACACTGTGAACCAAGCCGCCATTCGGTCCAGGAACCGCACAGCCAGATGGCTGACCGAGGTGTTCCAACCGCCGGTGGTGGTGACGCTTCAGCTGCTTATCAGCCCTGTGGTCGAGGCCGGATTCCCAGGCACCATCGGCTATGGAGCCTTGGCTGCGCTGTTTGTGTGCATACTGCCGCTCATCGTGCTCCTGGGGCTCGTAAGGCTGGGCAAGGTCACGGACCACCACGTCAGCAACCGCAAACAGCGGGCACCCGTACTGCTCATGGCGCTGGCCTCCGTGGTCGCCGGCCTGATGGTGCTGCAAGCTGCCGGTGCACCGCGAAGCGTGATGGTTATGGTGCTGGCCATCGTCGGCGGCATCATTGTCTTGGCCGCCGTGAGCCCCTTCTGGAAGATCAGCGGTCACGCGGCGGGGGTGTCGTTGGCGGCAGTTATTTCCGTCCTGATGCTCGGTCCGGCCTCGCTGCCGTTACTCCTGTTGGTTCCCGCCGTCGGCTGGTCCCGGGTGGTGCTCCGCGCGCACACCCTGGCGCAGGTGGTGGCCGGTTCGCTGTTCGGCGGGATAGTGATGGCAGTCCTGTGGTGGCTTCTGCGCGGCTGGCTCCTCTAGCGGAAGCCTAGTGTCAGTAGCCGTAGGCGGAGTAGGCGGTCATCATCTCGACCATCTCGGGATTACCCGCCATGGCGCCAGCCAAGGCAGGCAATGTGGCGAACATCAGGCCGCCCAGAACCAAGGCAATGCCTGAGAGGGCCGCGAAGAATTTCCAGTCGCCGCGCAGCACGCTCTCCAGGGTCTCCGGCAGGAGCAGCCCCGGCGCGATGAGGTTGGGGGCGCTGTCCACGGAACCGTCATTCAGCAGCGCAATGACGCGACCGTTGCCAGTTAGTCGGCGTCGTAGGTGTTGGCGATGTAGACGTCGCACGGGGCGTTGTGGGCCACGCTGTTGGCCACGCTTCCCAGGACCCGGCCAATGCCGCGCATCCGCCGGTTGCCCACCACGATCATCTTGGCGTCCAGGCGCTCGGCTTCCTTGATGAGCGCTTCGGCAGGCTTGCCGCGGGCGGCCGAGTAGGTCACCTTGATGGAGCCGGCCAGGGCCTCGGCCACTGTCTTGGCAACATGCTCGGCACCGTCGGCGTCGGAAACGATCCACTGGTCGCTGCCCGTGCCGAAGATCTCGGTGCGGTCGCTGTCGAAGGCTGAGACGACGTGCAGCGAGGCGCCCACGGCGGCGGCGAGATCCCGGGCCGATTCGGCGGCCTTCTTGGCGGTGCCGCTGCCGTCAACCCCGACAACAATAATTCCGCTCATGCTTTGTACTCCTTGTTCGGTATGAATTCTTGGCCACACTCAGTCCGGCCAACGTTACAGCGCTGTAAGGGCCTCGCGCAGTACCGGGGCCAAGCGGCGGACACCTTCCTTGATGGCGTCGGGCGGCACCGCGCTGAACGCCAGCCGCAGCTTATTGGACGGCGTATCTGACGAGGTGAAGGCAGCCCCCGGGATAAAGACGACGCCGGCGTCGATCGCCTTCTGCAGCAGGGGATAGGTGTCCACGCCCTCCGGCAGCGTGACCCAGACGAAGAAGCCGCCCTCCGGGCTGGTCCAGCTGGTGCCCGCAGGCATGTGTTCGTCCAGGGCCGCGAGCATGGCCGTGCACCGTTCGGCGTAAAGCCCGCGGTAGGTCTCGATCTGGCCCCTCCAGTCATAGTCCCGGAGGTAGGCGGATACCAGCATCTGGTTCAGGGTCGGAGGGCACAGTGTGACAGATTCGGACGCCAGATAGTAGCGCCGCTGGAGGTGCTCCGGGACCAGAGCCCAGCCGATGCGCAGACCAGGGGCAAAGATCTTGGAGAAGGACCCCATGTAGATGACATCAGCCGGGTTTGCCGCGCGGAGCGGTGCCAGCGGCTCCCCGTCGAACCGGAGGAGCCCATAGGGGTTATCTTCGAGAACCAGAATATTCGCGTTCCGGCATATATCAACAACCCGCTGGCGGCGTTCCTGTGCCAGCGTGATCCCTGAGGGGTTGTTGAAGTTGGGGATGGTGTAGAGGAACTTAATGTTCTTCCCGGCTGTCTGGAGGGCGGCGATCCGGGCCTCCAACAGCTCAGGCACCAGGCCGTCGTCGTCCATCTCCACGGTGGCCACCTCCACCTGGTAGGCCTCAAAGGTATTGAGGGCGCCCACATAGGTGGGGTTTTCCACCAGCACCACGTCCCCCGGGTTGCAGAAGACCTTGGCGGCCACATCCTGGGCCGACTGGGAGCCTGCGGTGATCACCACATTCTGCGGGAGCGCGTCCAGAATTCCTTCTGCCGCCATCACCTCGCAGATCTGGGTGCGCAGTTCTTCCGTGCCCTGCCCGCCGCCGTACTGCAGGGCCGTGAGCCCTTCGTCGGCGATGATGCTTGCAGCCGTGGCGGCCAGCCGCTCAAGCGGAAGGGATTGCAGGTACGGACTGCCCCCGGCAAGGGACACCAGCCCGGGGCGCATCGAGATGTCAAAAACGTCCCGCACTGCTGACTGCTTAATGTTGGCTGCGCGCTCCGAAAACAGCGCCTCGTGGGGATGGGCGGCGCGGTGGGCGGACGTGGCCGCGCGCTCGATGGCATCAATGGCTTCGGCCGGTAACTGCACTGCGCCGGCATCAAGTGTTTCGTGGGTCACATACTCAGGATACAGCCAGCAGTTGCCGATCAGGCAACATCTGTTGATCAATGGCGCTACTTGAGGCGTAGTGCGTCGGCGAGCCTCACGCCGTTGACGTAGACCTCGGCGCGGATGGCGCCCACCGAGGCGATGGCAGTCTGCGTGAGTTGGGCCTCGATGCGCGGGATGTCGCACACCCCCGCCGGTCGGATCGAGCCGGACAGGTAGACCGTCACGGCCGTGCCGTCGAAGGTGCCGGACAGGAACGTCAGGGTTGAGCTGGACAGGGAGTTGTACAGGCCGGGGGCAGGTTCTGCGGCGCTGTCCAGCAGGGCGCGCATGGCGTTGGCCAACGGTTCCGCGGATCCGGCCACGGTGCGGCGGGCGCCGGCCAGGCTGTCGTTGCAGCCAAAGCGCACACCTCCCGCCCCGCCGTCGTCGAGCAGTACGTAGTAGGCAGTCACCGTCTGGGATCCGCCGGACTGGACAGGGTCCGGCTGGGCCGGGGGCGGCGCCGAGGGCTCGGGGGCCGGCGAGGGGCTTGCTCCGACGGCACCAGTCGTACCGGATGCCGCGCCGACTCCGGGCGAAGCCGTTCCGGACGAGGGGGTGGTGCCGGAGCTCTGCTCGGGTGTTCCGGGCGTCCCGCCGGAGGCGTGGCCCGAGGGCTCGGGGGGCGAAGCGGCGGACGGGCCGGTGGTTTCGGCGGGCACAGCGGTGACCGGCGGGGGTGCCTGCGGCTGGGGAATTGGAACCAAGGGCGGCTGGGCGCGGTCGGAGTGTTCAATGGTGGTTGCGCCGGGCGCGACACTGCTCCCGGCAGACGGGTTGGGGGTGGGGGCGCAGCCTCCCAGCCACAGCGGAAGCGTAAGTGCTGCCGCCGTCGCCATCAGCCTTCCGGCGCTCCGCCTGCCTGACATGTCCGCACCGCGTTCCATCCCCGAATGCTTTCCGTGCATTAACGTTACGGCGGTCTCTCAGCCCTGAAAATGCCCGCGAGGTACCGGTTGGAACAAGACTTGGTCACACGTACGGGCGTGAGCGCCAGTCCGCTCACGGTGCGATAACAAATGCCCCGGCCACCATGCGGTGCCGGGGCATTTGGCTGCTTGGCGCTGCTGCGTGCGGCTGCCTTACGCTGCCGGCTGGGCGGCGGCGAGTGCGTCGAAGACGCCCTTGATCTGCTCCACTACCTCGGCATCGTCCTTCGGGTGCAGCTCGGCAAAGCGGACCATGGAGCCAGGGACGGCGAGCTTGACGTCCTCGAGCACCTGGGCGCCGGCAATGCCCACTGCCTTGCGGGCTTCGTCCTGTGCCCACACGCCACCGAACTGGCCAAATGCGGTACCGACGACGGCGGTGGGCTTGCCGGAGAGGGCGCCGGCACCGAAGGGGCGGGACAGCCAGTCGATGGCGTTCTTCAGCGATGCGGGCACGGTGCCGTTGTGTTCCGGGGTCACCAGGAGAATGGTGTCGGCGTCGTTGGCGGCTGCGCGGAGGGCGGCGGCAGCGGCAGGAACCTGGCCCTCGACGTCGATGTCCTCGTTGTAGAACGGGATGTTGCCCAGGCTTTCGTGGATGACCACGTCAACCTGGTCGGGAGCGTTCAGCTGGATGGCTTCGGCGAGCTTCTGGTTGGTGGATTCGGCGCGCAGGCTGCCAACAAGGGTAAGGACGGTGCTCTTCGACATACGGACTCCTTTAGTGGGCCGCGGCGGGACCGCTGGCCGGTGGAAGGGTGGAGGCTTGGTGCCTTCATGGACTAAACGGACCGTAGTCCGATTATTATTCCCGGGGCTAGGATATGGACTGTGAGCTTTATCCCGCTGCTGCCCGGTTCGCTCTCCGGCCCGCCCGCTGAGCGCAGTGATGCTGCCCGGAACCGTGAGCGGCTGTTGGGCGCGGCGCGGGAGCTGATTGCCGAGTGTGGCCCGGACGCCCTGACCATGGACAGGCTGGCCGAGCGGGCCGGCGTGGGCAAGGGCACCGTCTTCCGCCGATTCGGCAGCCGCGCCGGGCTGATGATGACTCTGCTGAGCGATTCCGAGGCCGCATTCCAGGCCCGCTTTATGTTCGGCCCGCCGCCCTTGGGGCCGGGCGCCCCGGGCCTGGAGCGGCTGATCGCCTTCGGTGCGGAGCGGATCGCGTATGTGATGGAGCATGGGGACCTGGCGAGGGCGGCCGAGGCTTCGGCCCGTAGCCGCTACGAGGTCCCGGCAGTCAAGCTGTGGCAGCGCCACATCGAGCTCCTCCTCCGGGAGGAGGGCCTGGATGCGGATCCGCTGCTGATGGCCATGTCGCTGACCGCAACACTGGATCCGGACCGGCTCCTCCACGCCGTCCGTGTCCAGGGCCTGGCGCCCGAACGGCTGACTGACTCCTGGCGGGAACTTGTCACGCGGGTGGTCCGCGGGCGGTAGGATACGCCTAAATCCAGTGGCTCGTCCAGTCAAATCAATTCCACTGAATTATTCATAACAATCTGATACGGAGCGCACGGATTCCGCGCAGGCGCCCGCATTTCGGACGCTACTCTGTGGTAGTTTCCTCTGGAATGTGACCCGCAACATAGTCCACCCGGACTTGCTCTGCGCTGGTCGCGGGAGGCCGGCTACACGCTGGTGGGGACCCGGTGGCGGCGAGACCCGTTGCTGGCCGGGAAATCGGAAGGATCTGGAACGTGGATGTAGTGAAGGCAGAAAATCCGTTGCCGGCCCAGGGGCATCCCCTGGAGTGTTCCTCCAGAATCCCGGCGGCAACGATCCTGAAGTAGCTGCCACATGATCAGGTACCTCGCCAAGCGCGGCATCACCTACGTCTTCATGATTTTCCTGACCACGTCAGCCGGCTATTTCCTGGCGGTCAGCTCCCTCAAGCCAGCCCTCCTCGAACAGGAACGGATTCCCCGTCCCACCCCCGAGCAGGTCGCCAATTCCATGCGCCTGAAGGGTCTGGATCCGGACCTCAGCCCATGGGAGCGCTACGTTGAGTGGCTCACCGGGATCGTGACCCGCTGGGACTGGGGACGCAGCCCCAACGGCGCCTTCATCAACGCTGAATTCGGGGATCGTGTGTGGATCTCTACGCGGCTCTTCCTCGCATCCATAATCCTGACGCTGGTCATCGGCGTCGCCCTCGGGGTCTACTCGGCGGCCCGGCAGTACAAGTTCCAGGACCGGGTGATCACGTCCTACAGCTACCTCGCGTACATCGTGCCCGCCCCCATTGCCTACTTCCTGGTTCAACTCGGTGCCATCAACATCAACGAAACCGTCGGGGAGCGCATCTTCTTCGTGACAGGCATCTCCACGCCCGGCATGCAACCCGGGTGGGCGCAGTTTGTGGACATGGTGGCCCACTATGCAGTTCCTACCATCGCCATCACGCTCGTCGGCTGGGGTTCGTACCAGATCGCGCAGCGCCAGTACCTGCTGGACAACGTCAATGCGGACTTCGTCCGGACGGCACGGGCCAAGGGGCTCACCCGGAACCAGGCCATCACCCGGCACGCCCTCCGGGTTTCCTTCATCCCGGTCGCCCAAAGCATCGCCTTCACTATCCCGGCCATCTTCGCCGGCGGCTTCTTCGCCGAGAAGATCTTCGCCTGGCCCGGAGTGGGGTCCTGGAGCATTGACGCCATCTCGCTGCAGGATGTGAATGCGGCCACGGCCACCCTCGCCTACGGCTCGGTCATCTTCGCCCTGGGCGCCATCCTCGCCGACTTCGCCACCACGCTTGTTGACCCGAGAGTGAGGGTGCAGTAGCCATGACCAACCTCAACGCCGTTGATCCGGCAGCCGTGGCGCAGGACGCGCACCTCGAAAATGCCGACGTGGTGATCGCCAAGTCCACCATCATTTTCCGCCGCTTTATGCGGAACAAAACTGCTGTCGCCGGGCTGGCGGTTTTCCTGGGCCTCACCACCTTCTCCTTCGTCGGCGGGTTCTTCACTCCTTGGGACAAGGAGACCATCGACCCGTTCAATATCGGCATGCCGCCTTCCGGCGACCACTTCCTGGGCACGTCGCAGGCCGGGATTGACCTCTACGCCATGACTGTCGAAGGCACCAGGATCTCCATCATGATCGGCCTGATTGTGGGCTTGGTGTCCGTCCTGGTTGCCGCGGTCTACGGCTGCACCATGGCCTATTTCGGCGGCAAAGTGGACAAGGTGATGCTCTTCGTCCTGGAGGCCCTCATCATGATGCCTGCCCTGCTGGTGGTGGCGGTGGCCACCAGCGGCGGAGGGGACGGCCTGAAGAAGAACCTCCCCAGCTGGCTCCTGCTGATTATCGTGCTCCTGGTGTTCAGCTGGATGGGGACCGCGCGGCTTATCCGCTCGATGTCCATGTCGCTGATGCAGCGGGACTTCGTCAAGGCGGCGCAGTACATGGGCGTCCCGCCGCGGCGCATCGTGTGGCGGCACCTGGTCCCCAATATCGGCTCCCTGCTGGTCCTGGACATCACCCGCGGCGTCACCGGGGCCATCCTGGCCGAAGTGGCTTTCTCCTTCATCGGCATCGGGATCAAGGTGCCCGATGTGAGCCTCGGCGTGCTGATTGGCGGCGCCACGTCCCAGGTCCAGACCTTCCCCTGGATGTTCTGGGTCCCGCTCACCGTGATGTTCCTGCTCACGGGGTCCCTGGCCATGATGAACGATGGCCTGCGTGACGCCTTTGACCCGAGCTCCAGCTCGGTTGGCCGGGCCAAGAAGAACAGCGCAGAGAAGAAGAGCAAATGAGCACCTTCCTTGAGCCGGCTGACCCGGCCTCCACAGCCGCCGAGCGGCTCCATGTCGCCGGTCTCCACTCGCCGTCGGACGCTGTCCTGTCCGTCCGGGACCTGAACGTCAGCTTCAACTCCGAAAACGGGGCTGTGCATGCCGTTCGGGGCGTCAACTTCGATCTCATGCCCGGCAAGACGCTGGGAATCGTGGGGGAGTCCGGGTCCGGCAAATCGGTAACATCGCTTGCCATCATGGGCCTACTGCCCTCCACTGCCGAGATCTCCGGCTCGGTCAGGCTCAAGGGCAAGGAACTGCTGGGCCTCAGCGACAAAGCCATGTGTGCCTACCGCGGCAACGACATCGCCATGGTGTTCCAGGACCCGCTGTCCTCCCTGACCCCCGTGTACACGGTGGGAACGCAGATCACCGAGGCCCTCACCATCCACAACCCGGGCATGAGCAAGGCGGCGAAGGAAACCCGCGCCGTCGAACTCCTGGCAATGGTGGGCATTCCCAGCCCTCGGAACAGGCTCAGGGCATTTCCCCACGAGTTCTCCGGCGGCATGCGCCAGCGCGTGATGATCGCCATCGCCATCGCCAACAACCCGCGCGTTCTGATCGCGGATGAGCCGACGACGGCCCTGGACGTCACCATCCAGGCCCAGGTGCTTGAGGTGCTGCATAAGGCGCAGGAGGAAACGGGCGCCGCCGTCGTGATGATCACGCACGATCTGGGCGTGGTGGCGGGCATCGCCGACGACATCATGGTGATGTACGCCGGGAAGCCTGTGGAAACCGGCAGCGTGGATGACATCTACTACGATCCCCGGATGCCCTACACGATGGGCCTGCTCGGGGCGGTGCCACGGGTGGACGTCGCGGAGAAATCCTCGCTGGTCCCCATCGACGGCATTCCGCCGAACCTGCTCCACACCCCCACCGGCTGCTCCTTCGCGCCGCGGTGCCCGCTGGTGACCGACGCCTGCCTGGACGGCGAGCCCGCTTTGAGCCCGGTTCCGGGAACTGGCTACCACCAGGCGGCCTGCATCAAATCCGGTTCCCTCGGCGGGGACGTGGATGTCCACGAGATCTTTTCCGCCCCGCCGGTCCCGGTCTCGCGCTTTGACCTCATCCCACGCGGGGAGCGCTCAACCGTGCTGGAACTCAGGGATGTCCGTAAGCACTTTCCGCTGACCAAGGGTGCCCTGCTCAAGCGGAGCATCGGCACGGTGAAGGCCGTGGACGGCCTGAGCTTCGACATCCGCGAAGGTGAGTGCTTCTCCATCGTGGGCGAGTCCGGTTCGGGCAAGACCACCACCCTGCTGGAAATCATGGAGTTCCATAAAGACCAGGACGGCGAGGTGATCATCGGCGGCATCAGCAACAAGCAAGCCGCCGACGCCAAGACCAAAAGCGCCATGCGCAGGGAAATGCAGATGGTTTTCCAGGATCCCACCGGCGCCCTTGACCCCCGCTTCACCGTCTACGAGGTCCTGGCCGAGCCGCTCCAGAACGCCGGCATGGATAAGCGGGCCATCAAGAAACGCATCATGGAACTGATGAATCTGGTGGGCCTGCAGCCGGACCACGTCAACCGGTTCCCCAATCAGTTCTCCGGCGGCCAGCGGCAACGCGTGGGCATCGCTCGGGCACTGGCCGTAAACCCCAAACTGGTGGTCCTGGACGAGCCCGTGTCCGCGCTGGATGTCTCGGTCCAGGCCGGCGTCATCAACCTCTTGGACAAGCTCCGCGCGGAGCTGGGCCTCAGCTACCTCATGGTGGCCCACGATCTGTCCGTGGTCCGCCACATCTCCAACCGGGTGGCTGTGATGTACCTGGGCAAGATTGTGGAGATCGGGGAGGTGGACCGGGTTTTCGACAACCCACGCCACCCGTATACCCGCGCGCTGCTGTCCGCGATCCCTGTCCCGGATCCGCAGTTCGAGCGCACGCGGGAGCGGATCATCCTACAAGGGGACCTGCCGTCTCCGCTGGATGCCCCGAAGGGCTGCAACTTCGCCACACGCTGCCCCGTCTTCGCGGCGCTTCCCGCTGCCAAGCAGGAGAAATGCCTGACCCTGGAGCCCCCGCTCGAGGCCGTGCAGCCTTCCGCTGCCGTGCAGATTTTGGAAGCCGGCCCGGCGCCTACACCGGATCAGCAGTTCGCCTGCTTCTTCCCGGATGGTGAACTGGACGAGCACATGCTGGTGGTCCACGAAACGGCGGAACCCCATGCACCCTAGATTTTTTCGACCCATCACAAGCACCACCCGCACCTATGAAGGGAAAACCATGAGGAATCTGACCAAGATCGGCGGCGCAGCGGCCATTGCCGCAGCCCTGACGCTGACGGCCTGCGGCGGTGGAGGAACACCCACCGGACCGGAAACCGCCAAGGGGCAGGGAACGGGCAGTGACCTGGCCAAGCTCATCAGCATCAACGAGAAGCCAGCCGCTGATCTTGAGCCTGGTGGCAAGGTCACCCTGCCGCTGGGCAGCATCGGGCCGGATTTCAACGGGTTCTCCAACAACGGCAACAGCTCGGACAACTCCGCGATGATGGCCCCGATCAACCCGGTGGCCGTGAACAGTGGCGGCATCGGCGGTTGCTGGAAGGTCGACTTCGTCGGAAAGGCAACGCCGAACAAGGACTTCTGCGAGTCCGTGGAGAGCAAGGTGGTGGACGGCAAGCAGACCGTCACCATCAAGGTCAACGACAAGGCCACGTACAACGACGGCACCCCGATCGACATCAAGGCCTTCCAGAACACCTGGAACATCCTGAAGAGCCCGGATGCCGGCTACGACATTGTGAGTTCGGGGGCCTATGAATTCGTTGAGTCCGTCGAGGCTGGCAGCAGCGACAAAGAAATCATCGTCAAGACCACCCAGCCGGTTTACCCCGTGGATTCGCTCTTCTTCGGTCTGATCCACCCGGCCGTGAACACGCCTGCCATCTTCAACGAAGGCTTCGTGGGCGAAATTCACCCGGAATGGATGGCCGGCCCCTTCAAGCTGGACCAGTACGATGCCGCAGCCAAGACCGTGACCATGGTTCCCAACGAGAAGTGGTGGGGCACCAAGCCGGTCCTGGAAAGCGTCGTCTTCCGCCAGCTGGAAACCAGCGCACAGATCGCTGCTTTCAAGAATGGCGAGATCGATGCCATGTCTGCCAACACCATCGCCCTGTACAAGCAGCTTGAGGGCACCAAGGACTCCGAGGTCCGCCGTGGCCAGCGCCTCTTCGCCGGTGGCATGAACATCAATGCCCAGAAGATCACCGACGTCGCCGTCCGCGAGGCCATCTTCGCCGCAGTTGACCGCGAGGCCCTCCGCAAGGTCCGCTTCAATGGCCTGAACTGGGAAGAGCCCAGCTCCGGTTCCATGATGGTCCTGCCGTTCTCGGACTACTACCAGGACAACTACCCTGTGAAGGAAACCGGCGCGGACGTCGCCAAGAAGGTCCTGACCGACGCCGGTTACGCGCCGAACGCCGCCGGAATCATGGAGAAGGACGGCAAGCCCGCCGCCTTCAAGATCAGCAACTTCGGTGACGACCCCACCACCCTTGCCTTCACGCAGACCCTGCAGAAGCAGCTCCAGGCCGGCGGCATGGATGTTGGCATTGACCAGCGTGCCTCGGCGGACTTCGGCAAGGTCATCGGCGGCCGCGACTTCGACATGAGCGTCTCCGGCTACACCGTTGGCCCGGATTCCACCGATGCCGTCAAGCAGTACTACGACTCCAAGGTCAACGAAAACGGTCTTGGCGACGCCGAACTGGACAAGAAGATCGCCGATCTCGCGTCCATCGAGGACAACGCCGAGCGCAACAAGGCAGCCATGGAGGTTGAAAAGGAGCACATGGCCAAGTACTTCTCCATGGGTGTTGTGATGAACGGCCCGCAGATCTCCTTCGTCCGCACCGGCCTGGCCAACTACGGCCCGTCCCTGTTCCAGAGCCTCTCCCAGGTTCCGGACTGGTCCACCCTGGGCTGGATCAAAAAGTAACACCCTCCCTGCAACGCTCTCTCACTTAACGCAGGGTTTTAGCCAACGCTCTCTCACTTCCGGCAGGTCATCCGCGGGGAAGTGAAAGAGCGTTTGGCTTTAACCCAGATTAACTGCGAGAGCGTTGGGGTACGGTTTTGCCTATGACCGCGACTGAAGCTGAACGCACTATCCGCACCGCCGTCGTCGGCTATGGACTCTCAGGGAGCGTTTTCCACGCGCCGCTCATCGCAGCGGATCCCCGCTACTCGCTGGACGTCATCGCCACGTCCGACGCCGGCAGGCAGGCTGCCGCGACGCAGCGGTACCCGGGGGTCAATACAGTGCCCGACGGCGACGCTGTCCTTGCGCTGGCCGGGGACCTTGACCTTGTGGTGCTGGGGACCCCGCCGGCCACCCACTTTCCGCTGGCGAAGGCTGCCCTGGAGGCGGGGCTCGACGTTGTGGTGGACAAGCCTTTCGCCGTCAGCAGTGGCGAGGGGCAGGAACTGATCGCCCTCGCGGAGCGGCTGGGCCGCGTTCTCACCGTGTTCCAGAACCGGCGCTGGGACGGCGATTTCCTCACGGCCCGGAAGCTGCTGGCCGGCGAATCGCTGGGCAGCGTGACCCGCTTTGAATCCAGTTTCGAACGCTGGTCCCCGGACATCTCCAAGGCATGGAAAGCCAGCGCCACGGCAGCGGATGGCGGTGGCGTGCTGTTCGACCTCGGAACGCACCTCATCGACCAGGCGCTGTTGCTGTTCGGACCGGCCGCCGTGGCCCACGCGGAACTGCAGGCGCGGCGTCCGCACGAGAAGGTGGACGATGACGTTTTCCTGGTGCTCAACCACGAGTCCGGGGTGACCAGCCACCTGAGCATGAACATGCTCTGCGCCCAGCAGGGCCCGCGGTTCCGCATCCTCGGATCCACAGGCGCCTTCACCAAGCACGGGATCGACCCGCAGGAGCCCTACATCGTTGCCGGCGGCAGCCCTCTGGACGCGGAATACGGTGTGGAGGCGCCGAAATGGGCCGGATCCCTGGGCCGCGACGGCCATCTCGATGCCCTGCCCACGGAGCGCGGTGCCTACCCTGAGTTCTACACGCTGCTGGCGGACAAGATCCTCGACGGCGGAACCGCCTCTGCGCTGCCCCTCCCGGTGGACCCGGCAGACGCAGTCGAGGTGCTGAAGATTATCGAATCAGCCCGAAAGTTGGTTTAAGTTCAATCGACTGCTCCACAAGCGCCGTTTTGAGTCCCCATAAGGGCGCTTGTGGAGCAATCGATGGGGGTTCTAGGCAGAAACCAGTTCGTGCCAGTCCGAAACGAGGGGCAGGTTGTGCGCCTCGGAGACCGAGCGGTGAGCAACCTTGCCACCGGCGATGTTCAGGCCTGCGGCGAGGGACGGGTCGCGGTCGAATGCGGCCTTGACGCCCAGGTTGGCCAGGGCCACGGCGTAGCGCAGGGTGACGTTGGTCAGCGCGTAGGTGGAGGTGTTCGGGACGGCGCCCGGCATGTTGGCAACGCAGTAGAAGATCGTGTTGTGGACCTTGTACGTCGGTTCCTGGTGTGTGGTGGGGTGCGTGTCCTCGAAGCAGCCGCCCTGGTCCACCGCGATGTCCACGAGCACGGAGCCGGGCTTCATCCGGGAGACGAGCTCGTTGGTGACCAGCTTGGGTGCCTTGGCGCCCGGGATCAGCACGGAGCCGATGACGAGGTCGGCGTCGACGACGGACTTCTCGATCTCGTAGGAGTTGGAGGCAACCGTCTTGAGTCGGCCCTGGTACTGGGCATCCAGTTCGCGCAGGCGGTTGATGTTGATGTCCAGGATGGTCACGTCGGCACCGAGGCCCAGGGCCATCGCTGCGGCGTTGGTGCCGGCAACACCGGCGCCCAGGACAACCACCTTGGCGGGGCGGACGCCCGGTACACCGCCGAGCAACACGCCCTTGCCGCCGGCCGGAGCCATCAGCGAGGTGGCGCCCACCTGCACGGACAGTCGCCCGGCAACCTCGGACATGGGGGCCAGCAGCGGCAGCGTTCGGCCTTCCTGCACGGTCTCGTACGCGATGGCGGTGACGCCGGAGTTGATGAGCGCCTGCGTCAGTTCCGGCTCGGCGGCGAGGTGGAGGTAGGTGAAGAGGATCAGGCCCTTGCGGAAGCGGTGGTACTCGGCCTTGATGGGTTCCTTGACCTTCATGACCATGTCGGCGCGGGCCCAGACGTCATCGGCCTCGGTAACGATTTCGGCGCCGGCGATCGCGTATTCCTCGTCCGTGATCCCTGAGCCCAAGCCTGCGCCGCGTTCCACCAGGACCGTGTGGCCGTGGGTGCGGAACTCGTGAACGCCAGCAGCGGTGATGGCGACGCGGAATTCGTTGTTCTTGATCTCTTTGGGGACACCGATGATCATTTGTGGCTCCATATTCTCAGGCCAGGTAGGCCCGAAATTGCGGGGGAAGTTGTGATTCCAGAATAAATCCGGTTGTGACCCAACTGACAGGAAAGCAGGGTCCGGGGCGTGCGAGATCCGCGTCATTCCGGTAATTTTTGCTTCCATGGGTCGACAAATGTTCAGCGTGAAGGCGTCAGGTGTCGCCTGCTGTTCGTTCGCCCGGATGCCTGCCGGAGCAGTAGGGTTACCCCATGCAGCAGGACGTGGAACAACTGGTGGAGCAGGTGGCGCAGAAGCTTGGGCGGGGACTGTCGCTGGAGGACCTGGACGGCCTGCTGCTCGCTTATAGTTCCAACCAGTCCCATGCGGACCGGGTCCGGGTGAACTTCCTGTTGAGCAAGCGGGTCCCGGCCGATGTCAGCGCCTGGCAGCTTTCCCACGGCATCGCTACGGCCGTCCGTCCGGTAGCGATTCCGGCCAACCAGGAGCTGGGGATGCTGGGCCGGGTGTGTGTTCCCCTGATGGTGCGCGGTTTCCGCGTCGGCTACCTCTGGGTGCAGCAGGACTCGGCAGAGGAAAGCCCGACGGCGATCCTCTCCCAGTTGCCGGACGTGACCCCTGAGATCGAGCTGCTTTCCGCCCTGCTGCTGGACTCCAACACTGCCGAGTCCGAGTTCCGGCGGGGCCGCGAACGCGAGTTCCTGGCCGCCTGTTCCGGCGAGGCCAACGCAGTGGCCGCTGTGGCAGGCTGGAAGGAAATCCAAGGCAAAGGGCCGTGGCAGATGGTCACGGTGCTCGACGCTGATGGCTGGGCCGGCGGGCCGGACCCCATCGCCTCCACGTTGATCCACCGGTCGGCCGCCCTGCAGGCCACCGTGGGAGTGGACGTGGCGCTGTTCAGCGCCGGCACGGATACCCATTCGGTGGTGCTGTTCCGTGAGTCTGTGGGCCGGGCCAACCATGCCCAGGTGCTGGTCCACTACCAGCTGGAGCTGGCCAAACGCTCGGGCCGGCCCGTGCACCGCATCATCCTGGGCATCAGCGAGGGTTTTGCCAAGCCACGCGAGCTTGCCGAGGCCTACCGGCAGTCCAGGATGGCGGCGCAGGCGGCAGCTGTGGACCCCCAGCTCGGCGAACTGGTGGACTGCCGTGCTACCGGGGTGTACCAACTGCTCGCATCGGCGGGCGGTGGAGCCGGCGCCTGGGCTGACTCCGGGTCCGTTTTTGTGCGGATGCTGGAGGACCACGACCGCAATGATGAGCTTCTCCCCGTACTTGAGCTCATTTATGACAACGACGGCTCAGTCCAGGACGTGGCCACCAAACTCCACCTGCACCGCAGCAGCGTCTACAACCGGCTGGGCCGCATCCGGCAGCTCCTGGGCGTGGACCCGCTGAAGGGGATGCCCCGGCTGGAACTCCATGCGGCACTGAAAATGCGGCGCTGGGCGGCGCGCCCGCGGATCTAGCTCGCGCGCCGGGACCCAACGCCCGGGGACCCAACGCCCGGGACCCGCCCACGTCTGAGCCAGCTCACGCCGGAGCTAGGCCTGCTCTGGCTGCTCTTGCTGTTCAAGCTTCTTCTGCCGGTCCAGCCAGGCCATGATGGCCGCCAGCCTGATCCGGCGGTGCGTGCCACGGTATTCCACGGGGATCTCGCCGCGATCGGTCATGTTGCGCAGGTACGTGTGGGAAATCCCGGCGAGTTCGGCAGCCTGTGAGGTGGTGAGCATTTCCTCCACGCTGCTGACGGTCACCGCTTCGCCGCGGCTCAGCCGAGCGAGCAGGTCCACGACGGCGTCCCTCGCTTCACCCGGGAGGCGGTGGACGGTGCCGTCCACAAAGACCGTAATGTCGTTGCTGTCCCGGAGGGAACGCGCGAGGTTCAGGGCGTCGTCGGCGGGCAGGCCAGTCGTGACGCGTGGAGCTATGAGTGCCATGCCAGAAGCCTAACCCGAGCACCTCCTGGCTTGATCCGATCCGATCCGGGCCTCGCCTAGCCCAGACCCCCGCCCACGCCCGCGCTTCCGGAGGATTCTGCTCAATCATTCCGATCCACGCGAAGGCAGGCCCCGGAATGGCGCGGCCGCTTCTCCGGAACGCGCGAATGATGGAGCAGAATCCGACGCCCGCGCCGCACTCCAGCCACGGCAGGCACTTTCAGGAGTGAGGTCTCGGCGGGCTTTCGGGCTTTCGAAAAGCCTAGATCTCACGTTTGGAGTCCGCGGCGGAGCTCGTCTGCATTCGCCAACTCAGCTGCAAGCGCCTGCCGCGCCTCGGCGTCGAGTTCCAGGGCGTCGACGCTGTCCAGCACAGACCGGGCCAGCGAGTGGTTGCCGGTCCGCTCATGCAGCTCGGCGAGGTACACCAGCAGCGGCAGCTTCTCGGCGTCCGTCGCCTCCGGATGCCGCTGGAGCCCAGCCTCGATCACGGAGATTGCGGTCGCCTCGCTGCCATGCGCGTCGCCCTGCCGCGCCGCGTTCAACAGGACCCGGTCGAGCCGCCCCGCCGGAGCGGACACCGACCCGGAAGCCCCAGCCGACCCGGAGGCATCAGGGGCATCCTCGGAATCACCGAGTGCGCTCACCCGCAGCCAGTTGCCGCCCGGATCCACCACCGAAAAGCCGGCCGTGGTGCCCTGCTTGCGGCGCGGGCGGGTGATCCGCGGAATTCCGGAGATCGGCAACTTTCCGTAGGCGGCCCGCAGCCCCGCGGCGAACTCGTCGAAGAGCAGGCCGGTGTCCGGCACCAGCAGGATCACGCTGCCCAGCGAATTTTCGGGCTCGAAGCTTTCCACCCCGAAAAAGTGCAGGTCGATACCGCCACGCGTGAAGCACATGTAGGGATTCGGCCGTTCCTGCCGGACGTGACCTGGAAGCCGAGCGCTTCGTAGAACGGCGCCACGTCGTCCAGGCGGCGGCACGGCAGGATGGGGACGGCACGCTCGTTCATACCCTGAACCTACTCTCGGGGAGCCCTGGGCGTCGCCCGTTTCGACGGTTCCCTGCCCACCAGTTGTTTGCGAGCGTCGATCCGGCAGGGAACCATCGAAACGGCGAAGCAGAAGCTATTCGGCGTCGAGGTCCGTTTCCAGGAGCTTGACCAGCGAATCCAGTGCCGCGTCGGCGCCGTCACCTTCAGCGCGGAGCACCACAACATCGCCCTTGGCGGCGCCCAGGGTCATCAGCGACAGGATGCTCGAAGCGTCCAGCGCGTCGTCCTCCGGGTCGCCCTGCATGGCAATGGTGACCTCCACTCCCACGTCTCCGGCGGCTTCCGCAAACAGTGCGGCGGGGCGCGCGTGCAGGCCGGAGCGGCTGGCGATGGTGGCGATGCGTTCGGGCATTGTTCCTCCTGGTGGGTGCTTCTTGGTGTCTGGCTAGAGCGGCGGGCGGTTAGTCAGAGGCGTGTGCTCAGAGGCCGAGTTCTTCGAGGACGGGCAGTTTTTCCCGCACCCAGGCCTTGGCTTCGGTGGCGCTGGGCGCGGACAGGGCCAGCTTGGCCAGCTGCTGCGCCTCAGCCAGCGTGACGGTCTTCAGCACCGCGGCCACGGCGGCAAGGGACCGCGCGGTCATGGACAGGGTGGTGACGCCAAGCCCGGTAAGTACGACGGCGAGGGCCGGGTCAGCGGCCGCCTCACCGCAGACCCCCACGGGTTTGTTGTGGCCTTCCGCGCGGGAACCTTCCACCGTCAATCCCACCAGGCGCAGCACGGCAGGCTGCCACGGGGTGTTCAGGTTGGCGAGCGGGCCCAGCTGGCGGTCCGCCGCCATGGCGTACTGGGTGAGGTCGTTGGTGCCCAGACTGGCGAAGCCCACCTCGCGCAGGATGGATTCTGCGGTCAGGGCTGCGGACGGCACCTCCACCATGACGCCCGGGTTGGTGATCCCGGCAGCGGTGCACATCGAGGCGAAATGGGCGGCCTCCTCCGCGGTGGAAATCATCGGGGCCATGACCCAGACGTCAGCCTCCGAGTCCTTCTCCGCGAGGGCGATCGCCTGCAGCTGGCGCTCCAGAACACCCGGCGTGGTGAAGTCGGTGCGGTAGCCCCGGACGCCGAGGGCCGGGTTGGGCTCGGTGGCGTCGGTGAGGAACGGCAGCGGCTTGTCGGCACCGGCATCGAGCGTGCGCAGGACAACCTTCTTGCCGGGGAAGGCGTCAAACACGCTCTTGTACGCTGCTGCCTGCTCTTCCACAGACGGTTCGGTATCGCGCTCCAGGAAGCAGAATTCCGTGCGGAAGAGCCCCACGCCCTGCGCGTTGAGGCTGGCAGCGGCCACGGCATCCTTGCCGCCGCCCACATTGGCGAGGAGCGGCACCAGGTGCCCATCCGCCGTCGTGCCGTTGCCTTCAAACATGGCCAGCAGGGACGCGTTGGTTGCCCAGGCCTCGGCTGCGGCGCGCTGGGCGTCATCCGGGTCCACGGTGATGGAGCCTGCCGCGCCGTCCACAAACACCTCGGTGCTGTCGGCCAGTTCGTCCACGCCTGCGGCGGCGACGACGGCGGGCAGGCCGAGGGAGCGGGCAATGATGGCGGTGTGGGACTGCGGTCCGCCGCCGGCTGTGACGAGGGCCAGCACCTTTTCGGGGTCCAGCGTGGCCGTGTCCGCGGGTGCCAGGTCCTCTGCCACGAGGATGAACGGCGTGGAGGAGGAAGGGATGCCCGGGGCGGGCACGCCCCGAAGCTCAGCCACGATGCGGGCACGGACGTCCAGGACGTCCGTGGCGCGTTCGGCCATGTAGCCACCGAGGTTGTGCAGCATTTCGGAGACCGAGGCGCCGGCCTCCCAGATGGCGCGCTGCGCCGAGGTGCCGCGGGCGATCAGCTTGGCGGCGTTCTTCAGGAGCATGGTGTCCTTGGCCATCAACGCCGTGGCCTCCAGGACGGCCTTACCGTCTCCACTGGCGGTTTCCGCGCGGGCTTTGAGCTCGTCATGGACGGCGGCCGCTGCCGCCTTGAGCCCGGCGATGGCTTCTTCGGCTGACGTGCCGCCGGCCAGCTGCTCGCCTGCGGGGGGTTCGCTGATCGGTTTGGGCATCTGCCGGACGGTTCCGATGATGCGGCCGGGGCTGACGCCAACTCCTGGGAAGGTCTGCACTGAAGGTCCTCGTTCTCTGCCGGTAGCCAGGCTCGCCTAGGTTTATCCCGGCGCCATGCCGGGGCCGCCGCGACCACTGTGTGCGAGGGCGGAAACGTGCCTGAAAAAATTGTATGTGATTCAGTTCATATAGCAATGCTATAGGTGATAGGGTAGCGGCTATGAGTTTGGATGGCCAGCTTCCCCCCAAAATGCGTCTGCTGCGTGCAGCGGCCGAGTTGCTGGCAAAATCCGCGGGAGCATCCGTGTCCACCCGCCAGATCACGCAGCTGGCAGGGGTTACGGCGCCCACCCTGTACCACCACTTCGGTGACAAGGAAGGTCTTTTCGACGCCGTCGTCGCCGCAGGATTTGAGGAGTACGTTGCGGGCGAGAGGGACTTCGCCCCGTCCGGAAACCCGCTGGAGGATATCCGGCGGATGTGGGATAACCATGTCCAGTTCGGGCTCAAGCAGCCGGAACTGTACCTGGTGATGTTTGGCAATATCCGCCCGGAAAGCCGCCCCGCCATCGTTGCTGATGCTGAGGCGCTCATGGAGGAGATGCTGAATAAGGCAGCGGCCGCGAGCCAGCTGGACGTCCAGCCGCGCGAAGCAGCCAGGTCCATCCTGGCCGCCAACGTGGGTGTGACCCTGATGCTGATTGCGGAACCCGCCGCCGAACGGAACCTTGAACTGTCCATCATGACCCGGGACGCCATGATCTTTGCGGTGTCTGCGGCACATGCCGAAGGGGCCGCGCCGGAAGACTCCGGAAAGTCCTCGGTGGTGGTGGCAGCGATTGCCCTGAATGCCGCGCTTCAGGCATCGCACTCAGACCAGCTCTCAAGCTCGGAACTCAAACTGTTTCTCGAATGGCTTCACCGAATCTCCACCAGCACGTCGTCGTAAGTATCGGACCCATCCTGCGCTGCAGCAGGAATGACGGTTAGGAAAGCACATGGCAACAGAGACAGTTGCGAAACCCCGCACCAGCCTGCGGGTCGGCGTCCAGAAGTTCGGGACGTTCCTGTCCGGCATGATCATGCCCAACATTGGCGCGTTCATCGCGTGGGGGCTCATCACCGCCCTCTTCATTGAGAAGGGCTGGATCCCGGTCCCGGCCTTGGGCGGCTTCGGCACCAACGCCGAAGGAGCACCCAATGTGGGCCTGGTTGGCCCCATGATCACCTACCTGCTGCCGCTCCTGATCGCCTACACCGGCGGCCGGATGGTCTACGACGTCCGCGGCGGCGTGGTGGGAGCCATTGGCACCATGGGCGTCATTGTGGGCGCCGGCATCCCGATGTTCATCGGCGCCATGATCATGGGCCCCTTGGGCGGCTGGACCATGAAGAAGATCGACCTCCTGTGGGAGGGCAAGATCCGCCCGGGCTTCGAGATGCTGGTCAACAACTTCTCGGCCGGTATCTGGGGCGCGCTGCTGGCGATGCTGGGCTTCTACGGCATCTCGCCGCTGGTTCAGGCCTTCAGCACCGGAGCCGGCAACGTGGTCCAGTTCCTGGTCAACAACGGCCTGCTGCCGCTCACCAGCATTTTCATCGAGCCCGCCAAGGTGCTGTTCCTGAACAACGCCATCAACCACGGCGTGCTGACCCCGCTGGGCATCCAGCAGTCGCTGGAGCAGGGCAAGTCGATCCTGTTCCTGCTCGAAGCTAACCCCGGTCCCGGCATGGGGATCCTGCTGGCCTACATGTTCTTCGGGAAGGGCCTTGCCAAGGGTTCGGCCTCCGGCGCAGCGATCATCCACTTCCTCGGCGGCATCCACGAAATCTACTTCCCGTACGTCCTGATGCGCCCGCTGCTGATCCTGGCCGCGATCGCCGGCGGCATGACCGGCATTGCCACCCTGGCCATCACCAACTCCGGACTCGTCGCTCCGGCGGCGCCTGGCTCGATCATTGCCGTGTTCGCCCAGACCTCCCGTGACAGCTACGTCGGAGTGATCCTCGCGGTGGTGCTCGCCACCACGGTATCGTTCCTGGTGGCCTCGGTGATCCTGAAAACCACCAAGCACAGCGACGAGGTGGACCTGAACGACGCCACGTCCAAGATGGAAGCGATGAAGGGCAAAAAGAGCTCCGTCTCCTCAGTGCTGACCGGCGCCGGTGCAGGCGTGGGCACAGCTGTCCTCGCCGGCCCCATCAAGAACATCGTGTTCGCCTGCGACGCCGGCATGGGCTCCAGTGCCATGGGCGCCTCGGTGCTGCGGAACAAGATCAAGGCTGCCGGCTTCCCAGACGTCAAGGTCACCAATGCGGCGATCGCCAACCTCAGTGACACCTACGATGTTGTGATCACCCACCAGGACCTGACCGAACGCGCCAAGCCCGTCACGTCCAGCGCCGCGCACTTCTCGGTGGATAACTTCATGAACAGCCCGCGGTACGACGAGATTGTGGAGCTGGTCAAGGAGCACAACACTGAAGGCGCAACGCCCGACGCCGGTGCTACAGCCGGTACCGCCGGCGCCGCAACGGCCGCCGGCCACGGCGCGCACGTTGCCAGTACCCCGGTGGATTCGGCACCCGCCGCCGGCAGCGGTACGGCACCAGCCGAGGCTGCGGAGACGGCGGCGCCGTCGGACATCCTCGTGGCCGACAGCGTCATCCTCAACGGCACCGCCACCACCCGCGATGCCGCCATCGACGAAGCCGGCCAGCTCCTCCTGGCCCGCGGCGCCGTGGACGAGGGCTACCTCGCGGCCATGCACGAGCGCGAGGAATCCGTGTCCACCTACATGGGCAGCTTCCTGGCCATCCCGCACGGCACCAACGCCGCCAAGGACCACATCCTGAAGTCCGCGGTGTCCGTGATCCGCTACCCGGACGGCATCGACTGGAACGGCAAGCAGGTCAAGTTCGTGGTGGGCGTGGCCGGCATCAATAACGAACACCTGCACATCCTGTCCTCCATCGCGAAGGTCTTCACCAACAAGGCCCAGGTGGCCCAGCTGGAAGCGGCGACGTCCGTTGAGGAAGTCCTGGAGCTGTTCGGAAAGGTGAACGCATAGTGAAAGCGGTACATTTCGGAGCGGGGAACATCGGCCGAGGCTTTGTTGGGCTGCTGCTGCACCAGGCCGGTTATGAGGTGGTCTTCGCGGATGTCGCGGAGGCGCTCATCGACCAGTTGGCGGCAGCAGACAGCTACAACGTCCACGAGGTAGGGGAGAGCCCCACCGTCCGGACGGTGGACAACTTCCGGGCGCTGAACTCCGGCACGCAGGAAGCTGAGCTGGTGCGGGAAATCGCGACGGCGGATATCGTCACCACCGCCGTGGGGCCGCACATCCTGAAGTTCGTGGCGCCCGCCATCACCAAGGGCATCGCGGCGCGGGCCGCCGGGCTGGCGCCGCTGCAGGTGATGGCTTGCGAGAACGCCATCAACGCCACGGACATCCTGCGGGCCGAAGTCGCCGCGCTCTGGGACGACGCCGCCGGCTCCCTGGACGACGCCGCGGTGTTTGCGAACACCGCCGTGGACCGGATCGTGCCCAACCAGGCGCCGGGCCAGGGCCTGGACGTCACCGTGGAGACGTTCTACGAGTGGGTCATCGACCGGACTCCCTTCGCCGGGCGCGCGCCGGTGATCCCTGGGGCAACGTTCGTGGACGAGCTCTCGCCCTACATCGAGCGGAAGCTCTTCACCGTGAACACCGGGCACGCCTCCGCGGCGTATCTCGGGTTCGAGGCCGGCCTGGAGAAGATCTCCGATGCCATGGCCGACCAGGACGTCGCGGAAGACGTCCGCGCGGTCCTGGAGGAAACCAAGCAGCTTCTCGTGGCCAAGCACGGCTTCAACAACGACGAGCAGGAAGCCTACGTCCAGAAGATCCTGGTCCGGTTCTCCAACCCGCACCTGCCGGACACCGTGAACCGGGTGGGCCGCGCCCCGATGCGCAAGCTCAGCCGGCATGAACGGTTCATCGGCCCCGCGGCTGAACTGGCCGAACGCGGGATCGTGCCCGAGGCGCTCCTGGGTGCCATCGCCGCGGCCCTGCGCTTCACCGACCCCGCCGACGCCGAGTCCACCGAGCTCGCGCAGATCCTGGCGTCCTCATCGGCGGCAGACGCCACGGCCAGGATCACGGGGCTCGCTCCGGAGCACCCGCTGTTCGCGGCCGTGTCCACGCTGGTGGAGGAGCGCCAGGCGGAAGGTGCGAAGGCCCCGGCCTGACCCCCTCTCACTTCCTGCGGGTTTTTGGCCAACGCTCTCTCACATGGATGAGAGAGCGTTGGCGTTTAAGGCACCGAAAGTGAGAGAGCGTCTGAACGATAGGCGCGCTGGCCCTGTGGAATGCTGGGGAGATGACCACGAACCCCGGCGCCCCGACCCCCCTGCTGACCGCCGACGTCGACGGCGGGACCTTCCGCCTCAGGCACGCCGTGTCCGCGGACCTGCCCGCCATCGTGGCGCTGCTGGCCGACGATTCCCTGGGCGCCAGCCGCGAAATGGGCCACGAGATGGCGCCGTACGAGCGGGCTTTCGAAGCGATCGACGCCGACCCGTCCCATTTGCTCGTGGTGGGGGAGTACGCGCCGGCTGGGGCAGCTGACTGCACCGTGGTGGCTACCTTCCAGCTGAGTTTCCTGCCCGGCATTTCGCGGCAGGGCTCATGGCGTTCGCAGATTGAGGCGGTCCGCGTGGCGGGCAGCCTTCGCGGCCAAGGCATGGGAAACCTGCTGGTGCAGTGGGCGATTGACGAGTCCAGGCGCCGCGGCTGCACGCTGATGCAGCTGACCACGCACAAGTCACGCACGGCGGCCCACAGGTTTTACGAGCGGCTGGGCTTTAACGCGAGCCACGAGGGCATGAAGCTCACGCTCTGACAGCCCGGCCCGGGAGCATCAGCCCTTGGCGGATCCCTTGGGCACAAACAGCGTCTCCGCCTGCTCCAGGGACATGCCGTTGGTCTCCGGCACCTTGAACATCACAAAGAAGAACGACGCCGCGGCGAACAGCGCGTACATGGCGTAGGTCAGGGGCAGGGAAGCTGCGGCCATCACCGGGAAGCTGAGCGTGATGGCAAAGTTGGCCACCCACTGTGCGGCTGCGGCCAGGCCCAGGGCTCGGGCGCGGATCCGGGACGGGAAGATCTCACCAAGGAGGACCCAGACCAGCGGGCCCCAGGACGCGCCGAAGCTGACCACAAAGATGTTGGCCGCCACGAGGGCCACCGGACCCCAGGCACCCGGGAGGGAGATCTCGGAACCTGAACCGATCGCGGCAGAGAACGCCAGCGCCATGGTGCCCAGTGAAACAGCCATCCCGATGGACCCGGCCAGGAGAATGGGCCGGCGGCCGATCCGGTCCACCAGGGCGATGGCCACCAGCGTGACCAGGATGTTGGTGATGGAAGTTGCCACCGAGATGGTGAGCGAGTCCTTCTCCTGGAAACCGACGGCCTTCCACAGCGTGGTGGAGTAGTAGAAGATCACGTTGATGCCGACGAACTGCTGCAGGACGGAAAGGACGATGCCCACCCAGACCACTGCCTGCAGGCCGAAGGTCTTGCCGCGGAGCGAGCCTTTCTGGCCGGACAGCTTGTCCTCTTGGATGGCGTCCTGGATCTCGCGGATGTGCCGGTCGGTGTCCTCGGACGGGGCGATGGAGTCGAAGACCTTGCGGGCTTCGTCTTCTTTGCCCTGGAACACCAGGAACCGCGGGGATTCCGGGAGGGTGTAAGCGATCCAGCCGTAGACCACGGCAGGAACCGCTGCGGCGAGGAACATCCAGCGCCAGGCTTCCAGGCCCAGCCAGAAGGCCTGGTCCGCGCCGCCGGCGGTGGCGGCGAAGAGCGCGTCGGACAGGAGTGCGGCGAAGATACCGGTGGTGATGGCCAGCTGCTGCAGCGACGCCAGCCGGCCACGGACCTGCCGCGGGGAAATCTCGGAAATATACGCGGGTGCGATCACCGAGGCCAGGCCGATGCCCAGGCCGCCCACCAGGCGCCAGAAGATCAGGTCCCAGACGCCGAAGGCGAAGCCGGTTCCGATGGCGCTGACCAGGAACAGCAGCGCGCCGAGCTTCATGGCGGGGATGCGGCCGTACCGGTCGGCGACTTTGCCGGCGAGGAAGGCGCCTGCCGCGCAGCCCAGCAGGGCGATAGCCACGGCAAAGCCGGTGACGGCCTCGGAGAGCGCGAACTCGTCCTTGATGGCGTCCACTGCACCGTTCACCACGGAGGAGTCGAAGCCGAACAGGAAGCCGCCCACCGCGCCTGCGAGTGCCAGCCAGATCACCCGCGGCGGGATCTTGGCGGTGGTCTGCTCCTTGACGGTGGGCATGCTGCTCCCTGGGTTTGGGTTTGGGTTTGGGTTTGGGTTTGGGTTTGGGTTTGGGTTTGGGTTTGGGTTTGGGGTTTGGGGTTGGGTGGATGCGAGTGCGGACGTCGTCGGCTGCGGTACCGGCTCACAGGCCGGCGCACACGCGCTAAACAGTGTGGCACGTCACCGCCCGCCGTTCCACTTGCGACTTGTACCCTCCGAAACAGAAAGACGACGAAGGCGGGGTGTACCGCCGTCGTCGTCGTCTTCCACCTCCGTAAGGGGGGGCCGGTGCACGCGTGCGTCACGCAGGGCACCCTTTTAGCCCGGCCAGCACGGAAAAGGCCCGAATTTCCGCGGAACGACCACGGCAGGCAGCCCAAAAGACTGCCTGCCGTGACAGGACTCCGCTCAGCGCGCGGAACCCGGGGGAGCTAGTGGGCCGCCACCGCAGCTGTGTCTCCCCGCGGGGAGACCTTCGGATCCGTCAGCTTCTTGTTCGGCAGCGCAAAGCTGATCAGGAACGCGATCCCGGTGAGCACGGCCGCGGTGATCATCACGGTGTCGATCGCGTAGGCGAAGCCCTCCGTGATGGGCCGGGTGAGCACGCTGTTGGCCGTGTGGAGCCAGCTGGTGTCATTGAGCGATTCGTTCGATGCCCCGTTCTGGAAGAACTCGTAGAGCTTGGCGTTGGCGGGGTCCGCGGCCACCGCCGGGTCGCGCAGCACGGCCTGGTAGTCCGGGCTGGACATGGCTGACTTCATCGTTTCGGCGATCCGGCTCGCGGCCAGGCTGAACAGCATGGAGATGAACACGGCCGTGCCCACCGCGCCGCCCATGGACCGGAAGAATGCCGCGGAGGAGGTTCCCACACCCATGTCCTTCGGCGGCACGGAGACCTGCATGGCCAGCGTAAGCGGCTGCATGCAGAAACCCAGGCCCATGCCGAAGAACACGGCGATCACGCCGGGAACCCAGAGGCCGGTGTCCACGCCCAGGGACAGTCCCATAACCAGCGCGGCGGCGGTGAGGATGCCCGTACCCACGATGGGGAAGATCCGGTACGTGCCCGACGCCGAAATGGTGCGGCCCGCGGTGATGGAACCGGTCAGGATGCCGAGGGTGAAGGTGATCATCATCAGGCCGGCTTCGGTGGGTGTGAGCCCCTTGACCAGCTGCAGGTACATGGGCAGCATGGCGATGGCGCCGAACATGCCGATGCCGATGATGAAGTTCAGCAGCGAGGACAGGCCAAAAGTAGCGTTCCGGAAGAGCCGGAGCGGGATCAGGGCGTAATCTCCGGCGCGTTTTTCGGCCAGCAGGAACCAGATGATG
Organism: Pseudarthrobacter cellobiosi; assembly: GCF_023913815.1. NCBI lineage: Bacteria > Bacillati > Actinomycetota > Actinomycetes > Micrococcales > Micrococcaceae > Pseudarthrobacter > Pseudarthrobacter cellobiosi. The sequence continues at coordinate 67,181 of NZ_JAMXBK010000017.1, read as the reverse complement.
CCCACCGCGCCCAGGCCGTAGCAAAGGAAGGAGTTCAGCGACGTAAAGCCCCAGCTGCGGCCCTGTTCCGCCACCAGGAGGAGCGGGACGATGGCGAGAGTGATGGCGGCTGCGCCGAAGTAGTCGATCTTCTGCTTCACGTGCTTGGCCGGCAGGTGCAGGAACATAAACACCACGGCCAGGGCCGCCAGGCCGATGGGCAGGTTGATGAAGAACACCCAGCGCCAGCCGTCAAAGCCCAGGATGTTGGCCGAACCTGCGAACGCGCCGCCCACCACCGGGCCGAGCACGGAGGAGATGCCGAACACCGACATAAAGTAGCCCTGGTATTTGGCCCGGTCCTTCAGCGACACAATGTCGCCGATGATGGTCAGCGCGAGGGCCAGCAGGCCTCCGGCGCCCAGGCCCTGGACGCCGCGGGCGATGGCCAGTTCGGTCATGGAATGCACTGAGCCGGCGTAGAGCGAGCCGACCAGGAATATGACGATCGCGATCAGGTACAGCGGACGCCGGCCGAAAATATCGCTCAGCTTGCCGTACAGCGGCGTGCTGACCGTGGACGTGATGAGGTAGGCGGTGGTGGCCCACGCCTGGAGCGACAGCCCGTCGAGGTCGTTGGCGATGGTGTAGATGGAGGTGGACACGATGGTCTGGTCCAGCGATGCCAGGAACATGCCCAGCATGAGCCCCACCATCACGGTGACGATCTGACGCTGTGTCAGGGTTTCGCCGGCGGCACGCTCAGCGGTAGTTTTGGGCACGGCTTCTCCAGGAAAGAATAAGGGATCACGCTCGATAGTTGCTTTCAGTAACTATGTTAGTTCCCGTTTCATTCCCGCTGCCAGAGATTCTTGCGGAAGCGGAGCGCCGCCCGGGCCCCCGCCCAAGCTGGAGGACCCGATCAGCGCTCCACGAGGATGCCGTCCGGATCGCACCAGACGGTGACGCCGGGACGGAAGGTCACGCCGTCGAGCACTACATCCACGTCAACTTCACCGGCGCCGGCCTTGGCGCTCTTACGCGGGTTACTGCCCAGCGCCTTGACGCCCAGGTCCAGTTGGGCGATCGCCTCGCGGTCGCGGATGGCGCCGTTAATCACGACGCCGGCCCAACCGTTCGCCACGGCGCTCTCGGCGATCATGTCCCCCATCAGGGCTGTGCCCAGCGAACCGCCGCCGTCCACCACCAGCACGGCGCCATTGCCGGAGGTGGCCAGGGTGGACTTGACCAGGGCGTTGTCCTGGAAGCAGCGGATGGTCCGCACCGGGCCGCTGAAGTGTGACCGGCCGCCGAGGGACTGGAACTGGAGTGATACGGACGCCAGTTCCTCGCCGCGCTCATCGTACAGATCGGCGGTGTTGGGGCCGTTGGTGTTGCCAGCAGATGCGGTCATTGGATCTCCAGGTGTTCAGTGTCGTGGGGCTGCGCGCTGTCCATAGCCACACAAGGCAAGCGCCGTATGACAAGCGGGGCGATGCAGCCCACGATAGTCTGATTTTCAGAATCACCAACCGTTCCAGGGGGAACCAGCATGAGCCTGTCCGACACACCCGCAGCACCGGATCCCAGCGCTGCGTCGGCTCCCGGAGCGGGATCGGAAAGCTCGACGGCGGCGCTCGCCGAGCCGACGCAGAAGGTCACCGCGCGCTGGGTGACCGGGCTGGTGCTGGTCAATGTGGGCATTAACGCCGCCTTCTTCGGCCCCATCAATGTGTTCATCGGCCAGCAAGCCATCAGCATTGACGCCCTCAACAAGGAAGCCGTCCTGTCCCTGGTGACGGGCTGTGGCGCCGCCGTCTCACTGGTGGCCAACCCGCTCTTTGGGGCCCTGTCCGACCGGACGGTCTCTGGTTTTGGCCGGCGTGCCCCGTGGGTCCTGGCCGGCGCCATCCTGGCCACGGCTGCGTTGCTGGCGATGTCCGGAGCCACGGCCGTGGCCCTGATGGTCCTCTTCTGGAGCCTGGTCCAGCTGGGCGCCAACGCAGCCTACGCGGCCATCACCGCTGCCGTGCCGGACCGCGTGCCGGTCCTGCAGCGCGGCGGAGTGGGCGGGCTGGCAGCCATGGGCCAGACCCTGGGAATCCTGCTCGGCGCAGTTTTCGGCGCGGTGGTCTCCGGAAACTTCATGGTGGGGTACACCATGTGTGCGGCCGCCCTGCTGTTCTCCGTGCTGCCGTATCTCTTCCACCGGAACGATCCGCCGCTCCCGCGGGAGGCCCGGCCGCCGTTCACCTGGACCGGGTTCCTGCGCGGTTTCTGGATCAGCCCTGCCCGCCACCCCGACTTCGCCTGGGCCTGGCTCACCCGCTTCCTGGTCAACGTGGGCAACCAGCTCACTATCGTCTACCTTCTCTTTTTCCTCCGGGACGTCATCAAGCATGAGGACCCGGCCCTGGGTGTCCTGATGCTCACGGGCATCTACGCGGTGATGGTCATGATCACCGCAGTGCTGGCCGGACCGTGGAGTGACCGTGTGGGCAAACGCAAGCCGTTTGTGATCGGCTCCTCCGCCACAATCGCCTTGGCGGGGCTGATCATGGCCTTTTTCCCGGTGTGGCCGGGGGCCCTGGTGGGGGCCGGTGTGCTGGGCATCGGCTTCGGCGCCTACCTCGCAGTGGACTTCGCGCTGCTGACCCAGGTGCTCCCGAAGGCTGCTGACCGGGGCAAGGACATGGGGGTCATCAACGTGGCCAACTCGCTGCCGCAGGTGTTCGCCCCGCTGATCGCCTTCCTCTCCCTGCAGTTCCTGGGAGGGTACGTCACGCTGTTCACCACGGCCGCCGTCATCGGCCTGCTGGGCGCTGTGTTCGTGGTCAAGATCCGAGGGGTCGACTGATTCCGGCTTTTGCCTGTGCCGCGTATAGTTGAGGCGGACTGCAGGCACACGGGATGGGGACTCTCCCTGCCGCTGCACCATAAGAACACAACCCCGGAATCCTGATGCCCGAGACCCTTTCAGCCCATCCGTCCATGGCCGCCCGGCCCTCCACGCCGCGTCAGCGGCTGCGCTACACGCGCGTCCTTGAGTCTGCCGCAGGGTTTGCCCGCAAAGGGCTGGAGTCGGTGGACCTCACGGAAATTTCGGAAAAGTCCGGTGTGCCGTTGGGCACCGTCTACCGCTATTTCCCCACGGCCAACCACCTGATGCTGTCCCTCTACCGCCAGCAGCTGGACGAGCTTCAGGGCAGGGCCCGCACGTCGGCGGCCAGCTTCGGTGGCCGCGCCCTCACTGGCGTGGTGATGGAGATCTTCCATATGCGGGTGATGCAGCCGGCAGTCGAACAGTGCCTGAGCCGCTGCGTGTACCTCAAGGACAAGGACACCACGGCGCTCCTGCATGAAATCGATGCCCTGAGCGAAACGGCTGTAGCCACCGCCTCTGACGACGCCGTAGCAGCCCGGGTGCTCCTGCTGACCGTCACTGGTCTGGTCCAGTCCGTCCGTAACCGTCGGCTCTCGCTGTTTGAGGCCGAAGAGGACCTCAAAATGGCCTGCACCTTGCTTGCTCCGGTGGCTGCCGGGGCCCGGGCTGCCCACCGATCGGCGTAACTGGTCTAGACCAGTCGGCCAATAAATACGTCTTTATGCCGTGACGTGTCTCACAAAATTGCCTGACAAAACGATTTGTCACACTCCCGGAGCCTCGAATGCACTTTCTGGAGCGTGAGCGCTGTTTATTATGGCAGGACCGGAGTGGCTGGCAACCCGCATCTGCAAGGGCTTCACCCCGGGCCCGCCACCTCTGGGCCCAAGAAGCAACGAATTCCACCTTGAGCCTCCCTGCGCTTGAGCCTTTCTGCGCCGTGCGCCCACGGCTAGCCCCAGGAGACAACGACGTGTCCATTGACGTAATCGCACCTACCGACAATTCAGCAGCCACCGCCCTGACCGAGGCCGAGATCTTCGACGCCCACCAGGGCGGGAAGCTCTCGGTGACCAGCACGGTCCCGCTGTCCAACAAGCGCGACCTGTCCATCGCCTACACCCCCGGTGTGGCCGAGGTCAGCCGCGCCATCCACAACAACCCGGATCTCGCCAAGACCCTCACCTGGGCGCAGCGCCTGGTGGTTGTGGTCAGCGACGGCACCGCGGTGCTGGGCCTGGGCAACATCGGCGCCGCCGCCTCACTGCCCGTGATGGAGGGCAAGTCCGCCCTGTTCAAGACCTTCGGCGAGCTGGATTCCATTCCCCTGGTCCTGAACACCACGGACGTTGACGAGATCGTGGAAACCCTGGTCCGCCTTCGCCCCAGCTTCGGCGCGGTCAACCTCGAGGACATCTCGGCCCCCCGTTGCTTCGAACTCGAAGAGAAGCTCATCGAAGCCCTGGACTGCCCCGTCATGCACGATGACCAGCACGGCACCGCCGTGGTGGCCCTCGCCGCCCTGACGAACGCCGCCAAGGTCACCGGCCGCGGACTCGCAGACCTCCGCGTAGTGGTTTCCGGCGCCGGAGCCGCCGGCATCGCCGTCGCCGAAATCCTGCTCGCCGCCGGCATCACGGATGTTGTCCTGCTCGATTCCAAGGGCGTCATCAACCGGGAGCGGGCCGACATCGCCGCAGACCCGCAGAGCAAGAAGTCCCAGATGGCAGGGCGCAGCAACCCCCGCAGTGTAACGGGCGGCCCCGGCGAAGCGCTGCTTGGCGCTGACGTGTTCATCGGGGTTTCCTCCTCGAAGCTGGACGAGGCGCACCTGAAGCTGATGAACGCCGACTCCATCGTGTTCGCCCTCTCCAACCCGGACCCCGAAGTCCTGCCCGAGGTGGCCGCCAAGTACGCCGCCGTGGTGGCCACCGGCCGCAGTGACTTCCCCAACCAGATCAACAACGTGCTGGCCTTCCCCGGAATCTTCCGCGGCGCGCTGGACGCCGGTGCCCGCCGGATCACGCCCGCCATGAAGCTTGCCGCGGCCCGCGCCATCGCCGAACTCGCGGAAGCTGACCTTTCGGTGGACTACATCGTGCCCAGCCCGCTGGATCCGCGCGTTGCCCCGGCCGTGACGGCCGCGGTCGCCGCAGCCGTGGAAGCCGAGTAACCACCGCAGCCACGCACTGACACAACGCCCGACGGCGGTGCCTCCCCGCGCAGGGGACGCACCGCCGTCGGGCGTTAAGCGGCGAAGCTGACCGCAGTGCCGCCCTAAACTGGGGCTCATGAACTCCGAAACCGTGGTGAGCATCCTGTGCGGCCTGGCCATCCTGGTGGGCGTGGCGGGCACCATCATCCCCATACTGCCCGGCAGCTTCCTGATCGGGCTCAGCCTGCTGGCGTGGGCCATCTGGGGCGGCGCCGGAACCACAGGCTGGGTGGTCTTCGCGGTGGGGATGGTATTTGTGCTGGCCGGCATGGCCGCCAGCGCCGTGCTGACCGGCCGGAAGCTCAGGCAGCACAGCATCCCCAACCGCAGCGTGGTGATCGGCCTGGCGGCGGGCGTGGCCGGCATGTTCATCATCCCGGTGGTGGGGCTTTTTGTGGGCTTTGCCGTGGGCCTGCTGCTCAGCGAATTCCTCCGCACCCGGAACTTCGGCACGGCAACTTCCACCAGCTGGGCAGCCCTCAAAGCCACCGGGCTGGGCATGCTGGTGGAGTTCGGACTGGCGTGCCTGGCGGCCAGCACCTGGGTGATCGGGCTCTGGGTCGCCGCGGCCACGTAGGGCGTGCCCATCGGTCCGCCACGTAGCATGGAGAGATGACCGTGGGGGATGCCAGAGGACCGATCTACCGGGACATGCGTGACCTGACGCCGTTCGGGAACGTCCACATGCAGACCCCCGTCCGGGAGCTCGCCGGCAGCGTAGGCGGGCTGATCCACGGAGTGCTGGGCGGCCGGGATGCCGCGCTGATTGCCGTGGACGGCGACGTTCCCAGGCTCAAGCGGATGCCCGGAAAAGCGGCCAAAGCCGTGCATGATGCCATCTTCACCAGTAAGGAACCGGAGCGGCTCATCGCCCTGGGCCGCGCCTATCCGGGCTGGGCCGGGCTCTGCTCCGTTATGGCCGGCCTCCTGGCGTACCAGCACGGCGGCTACCTGCGCGCGTCCGAACTCCTCCAGCGCGGCCTGTCCATCAGAAACGACGACGACGCCAACCAGTATGCGGCCACGTACCTCGCGCGTGTGGTCACCCGGGTAGAGGTTGCCGAGCGTATCGAAGTCCCCGTGCTGTTCAGCCAGGAATCGGTTTTCCTGGCACTGTCGCACTCCTTGAGGGAGACGGGCCAGCTGGAAGCCGCGCTGCAGACGGTGGCCGGGTTGCCGCCGTCGTTGCCCTCAGCCTTGGCTCGCTGCGCACTGGCGTTCGCGCTGGGACGCGACAAGGAAGTGGTGATCTGTACGGAGGGGCTGCTGAACTCCGACGACCTCTCGGCGGCCCTCCTGCTGCTCCGCGGGCGGGCGCTCCGGCGGCTCGGCGCCCACGCAAAGGCGCACGACGCCCTGAAGGAGGTGCTCCGCCGTCGGAAAACCGACGTGGTGCTCCGCAACGACGCCCTCACCGACCGTGCCCTGCTGGTGCTCGACAACGGCCGCAAATCCCTCAACCCGCGGGACTGGCTCCGCGGCAGGCCGGCGGAGCTGGAAACGTTCGAAGTCATCCGCAAGGACATTGACGAGCGCCGGCTGTGGGAGCAGGAGTGGGAAAACCTGGACGGGAAATAGACTCCGGTTGCGGGCGGCCTTACGGACCTGCCTAGTGGACCTGCCTTGTGGCCCAGGCCGCCCCGGAGTACAACGGAGGCATGAGCGACGCAGCCCGGTCCTGGATGGAAAAGTACATCGCGGCGTGGACCACCAACAACCCGGAGGACATCGGGTCTCTGTTCACCGAAGAAGCCGTCTACGCCACCCGCCCGCATGATGTCGATGCCTGGCGGGGCCGCGAGCAGATCGTGGACCGCTGGCTGGAGGCGCGGGACGAACCCGGGGATTGGACGTTTGACTGGACGCTGTTGGGGACGGATAGCGGGCTGGGGACCGACGGCGGGCTGGCCTTTGTGCAGGGTTTCACGGACTACCTTGGTGATAGTCCCAGCTACGACAACTTGTGGGTCATCCGCCTTGAACCGGACGGTCGGGCGTCCGAGTTCACGGAATGGTTCATGGAGCGCAAGGCCTAGGTTTGCTGCTGAGCTCGCCCGAAACGCTGTGCCCGAAGGTGGCGTCAGACCTGCCCGGTGAGCCCGGCAACCAGCGGAACCAGCTGCTCGGAGAGGAGCGCCACGCCGAGGGCAACCATGATGATGCCGCTGGCCAGGGTGACTGTCCGCGCGGCGCCGGGCCGGGACTGCAGGAGTTTGCGGGCCAGCAGCGCCACACAGGTGTAAACGGTTCCGGCCAGCAGGACAAAGGTCAGGCCCAGCAGGCCGGACTGGACGGGGACCGGGAGGGAGGCCTCCGGGCTGACGAACTGCGGCACCAGCGCCACATAGAACAGCAGCCCCTTGGGGTTGATGCCGCTGGTGCCCATGCCCTGAAGGAAGGTGCGGAGCTGGTTGGCGGGCTTCCCGACGGCGTCTGCCGCACTGAAGGAGGCTCCGCGCCAGGAGCGGAGGGTGCTGATGCCCAACCATAGTAGGTAGCCCGCGCCCGCTACCGTAAGCCAGCCCAGGACACCCGGCAGGCCGGACAGCAGGGCTGCGAGACCTGCCACCATCAGCAGCGTGTGCAGGACGTAGCCGCCGCAAAGTCCGGCCACGGCCGGGACAAAGCTGCGCTGCCGCAAACCGGCCGTGATGGAGTACGCCCAGTCCACGCCGGGGGTGCAGGCAAGGGCGACTGCCACCACCACAAAGGCGAAAAACAGCTGGGGATTCATGGTGGGCTCCTGTCCGATAGGTACAGGACAAACCTTATGAAGTTTCCGGCCATAAGTGCTTACCCTTTTCGCCGACCGGAAGCCGCAATTGGTAAGATATTTGCGTGATTGACCATATTGACAGAAACATTTTGCGCCACCTCAAAGAAGATGGCCGGATGACCGCCACGGCGCTGGCCGCGAAGGTCGGGCTCACGGTGGCGCCATGCCACCGGAGGCTTCGGGACCTGGAGACGTCAGGCGTGATCCGCGGCTACAAGGCGGACATCGACCCGGCCGCCGTCGGGCTCGGTTTCGAGGCCATTGTGTTTGTGACTTTGCGCCAGGTGGACCGCTCCACGATGGAGATCTTTGAGAACCGGGTGGCAGACAACCCCAACATCGTGGAGGCGCAGCGGCTCTTCGGCTCCCCGGACTACCTGCTGAAGGTCATCGCCGAAGACCTGCCTGGCTACCAGCGCTTCTACGACGCCGAGCTCACGTCACTGCCCGGGGTTGAGCGGCTGACGTCCACGCTGGTGATGAAGAACCTGAAGTCCAACGCGGGGCCGCCGGTGTAGCGCGAGGGCGTTTGTTCTGCGTTGCGTTGCGTCAGTCCGTGGGGCGGACGTGGACGATGATCACCTGGGTGTCCTTGCCGCCGTCGTACCGGAGGTCGTAGTTCACGTCCAGGCCCGTGGAGGTGCCGGAGGTGACGGAGAAATCGGTCTTTCGTTCCGGGTCCCGCTGGGCACCGGCGATCCAGCGTTCGGCGGAGTCGGCGTCGATCCCGTACCGCGCCACACCGTCCCGGATGAGCTCAAAATACTCGTCGGGCGAGTCGGCGGTGAGGAAGTAGGTGACCTCGCTGAAGTCCGGCCGCTTGTTCGTGGTGTTCAACCGGATACGGTCCGTTTCGCCACTGATCTCGCCGCTCGGAGCAACGATGGTGAGCTTGATCTTTCCCGAGTCCTTGGTATTGATCTCGGGCCCATAGCTGTCTTCCGTGACCCGGACAGCAGCCTTTTCCAGCCTTCCCGAGCTCATGTCCAGCCGCGCGGTCTTGGATTCGCGGATCTGGTCCACGCCGGCAGCGTCGAGGGTGGAAAATTCCGAGGTGCTCATGGTGCTCCCTTGAGAGGTCGGTTCGTTCGTGGTGCCACTGATCTGGCAGCCCGTCAGGGCAAGGCAAGCGGAAAGGGCAAGGAGTACGACGGCGGGCCGCCGCCGCTGGCGCCGAGGTGCGGTTGGGCATGTGGTCTTCACTGGTGGACCTCCGCGCCGAAGCCATCCACAAAGCGGTCCATGATGCCGGGGATGTTGTTGGTGGGGCGGTGCTGCTCCACGCGGTCGTTGAAGTCCGAACCGATAATTTGTTCTGCACGTGCGGGATCCGTCGCCAGGAGGTTCTGGTAGGCCGGGAGGGTGTCCTGCCGGATGAGCTCCCACCGCTGGTCCGCGTTGGAGACGTTCCCGTCGGGGAACCCTGTGGTGAAGTCGGTGCGGAACTGGGTGGGGTTGTCCCAATTTGTGAAGGGCACGTTTTCCGGGCCGGGACTCTCCACGCTGAAGGTGTAGGGAAAGACTTCCGGGTAGCTTTTTGCGCCCGGGATGGACGGCTCGCCGGCCAACGTGACCATGTACGTTATGGCCTCTCCGCCAGGGTGGATCCGCATTTGGTCGTAATCGTCCGCGATGATCTCGTTCTGCTCGCGGTACAGGAGGGCGGTGTTGCCTTCCTGGATCAGATCCGGGTCGCCGGAATCGATCTTGGCCCACTCCTCGGCGGTACCGGTGTCGATGGCGCCCGAGTCCCGCAATCTGTTGATTTCCTCGATTCCGCCGTTCATGTAGGCCTCATGTTGGCGGGCTTGGTCCAGGAAGATCTCCTTGTTCATATCCAGCATGCTGGTCTCGTAATAACGGATCTCCTGGTCGGTCATGCCTGCGAGCTGTTCGATCTGGTCAAGGATGGGGAGCGGGATGTCCGAAGCCGGATTGTCCGCGATCTGCTGGGCGAGGTCCCGCAGCATGGCCATGTCCTTGAAGCCGCCTGCGAAGGACGGGCCGATCATGTTGGCCATGCCGGCCCACTGCAGGTCCGGGTTGGAGAGGTACGCCCGGCCGTAGAAGTCGTAGACCTTCTTGATGGTCTCCCAGTTGTGTTCGGTGCCTTTGGAGGTGTCCCAGCTGGCGGGGTCGATGCCCATGTCCAGCATTGCCTGGTTGTTCCAGTAGTCGCTGAGGAAATCCGCGTCTTCCTCGGAGCTTTTGTCGATCAGCCCAGAATCGGCGGCAGCATCCATGGCGGCCTTTGCAGCCTCGGGGTTTTCAAGCGCCCAGTGCCTGAATTCCTCGCTGCCGAGGTAGGCCTGGCGTTCTTCGGGGGTTATGCCGTTCAGCCGGTCCGTCAGGTCCTGGGCAGCGCCGTCCCCGGAACCGCTGCCACCACTCCCGGAGCCGCCACCTGAACCGGCCCCGTCGCTGGCCTTCTCCTGCTCGTCGGCGTTGGCGAGCAGCGTCTTGGATGCCGACTCCAGCCCGGCCGTTGCGGACTTCAGCAGCAACAAGCACGATGACGTCCAGTCGCTGCGGAAGCGCTCGGCGTCGTGCCCTTTCCAGACGCCTGTGCCGATGACGCTGCTGAGCTGCTGGCCGAGCAGGCTCAACCTGGTGGCGCCGCCTGCCAGGTCCTTGGCGAGCTGCCGCAACTGGGCAACGTCGCCGCCGTAAAAGTTCCCCGCCATGTTTCCCCCTGAATGGATTCCCGTGCCAGCCTAGCTGCGATGCGTCCGCGAGGGCGATGGGGAGAGCTTCCCGTGCGGCCTGAAAGTCGGGCAATAATTCAGTCCCGCAGCAGTCCGGTGGTGCGGTACGGGATGACTTCACGCAGGAACATGCTGGTGGACGTCCGGACAATGCCGGGGCAGAGCCGGATCTCCTCGGACACGCGGTAGAGGTCGTCCGGGCTGGTGGCCACCACGCGGATCAGCAGGTCGGTGTCGCCGGCAGGCGCATGGCATTCCAGGACCTCGGGGATTTCTCGCAGGGCCGCGATGGCTTCGTTGAGGTGGCTCTGGTCCAGTTCGGCGCTGACGGCCGCCGCCACACCCCTGCCCAGGGCGGAGGGGAGCACTCGGCTGCTGTTGGGACGGAGAGCGCCCGACGCCGTCATCCGCTCCAGGCGCGACTGGACGGTCCCTCGCGCCAGGCCCAGCCGCTGGGCCAGCACCATGATGGGGACGCGCGGGTCCTCGTCCAGGGCATTGAGGATGCGCTTGTCCGTGGCGTCCAATTGCTGCAATCTGATCAGTTCCTGTCGGAGCTCGTGGTCTCTATTGGTCAGACTGACCAACGAAATGCTTGCCAGTTGTGCCAACTGTATGGCGTCTGCTCAAATTGTGGCAACAAGGGCTGAGGCTACCGCCGAATCCCGCAGGCTACAGGAACTCCGGCACACCACCCGGCAACTGGACACCGCCTCCCGCAAGGAGGACGCCGCTGATTGACACTTGTTCACACCACGGTCATTCTGCACACACGGCAAGAGCCCCTGAGCCACCGACGTCGGATCCTCGAAGTCATCGGTAGCTGAGGGGCTCTTGCTGCCCGGACTAGGGTTGATCCATGACCCCTGCCGGCCGCTTTGCCCCCAGCCCCTCCGGTGAACTGCATATAGGAAACCTCCGCACCGCGATGCTCGCCTGGCTGTTCGCCCGGTCCACCGGCCGCGACTTCCTGCTGCGCGTCGAGGACCTTGACCGGGCGCGGGCCGGCGCAGAGGCGGAGCAGCTCCGCGATCTGGAGGCCGTGGGCTTGACGTGGGACGGCGCCGTCGTGCGCCAGACGGACCGCGGCGCCGTCTACGCTGAAGCGATCGGGCGGCTGGCTGCCGCAGGCCTCACCTACGAATGCTTCTGCACGCGCCGCGAAATCCAGGAGGCGCCGTCAGCGCCGCACGCGCCGCAGGGTGCCTATCCGGGCACCTGCCGTGAGCTCGACCCTGCCGAGCTGGAGTTCAAACGCTCCACCCGGCCTGCGGCCATCCGGCTCCGCGCCGAGGTAGCGGAGTACGCCGTGCGGGATGTGCTGCACGGCGACTTCACCGGCCTAGTGGACGATTTTGTCCTTCGCCGCAACGACGGCGTCACCGCCTACAACCTGGCCGTCGTGGTGGACGACGCCGCACAGGGCGTCGACCAGGTGGTGCGGGGCGATGACCTGCTGCCTTCCACGCCCCGGCAGGCATATCTTGCGTCACTGTTGAATATTCCAATTCCGGAATATGCGCACGTGCCGTTGGTGGTGAATTCCGACGGCGCCCGGCTGGCCAAGCGCGACGGCGCCGTGACGCTGGCCGATCTCGCCCGTGCCGACTTTTCCGCCGCTGACGTGCGGAACCTCATCCTGCAGTCCCTGGGGCTGCCGGCCGGGACGCTGGAAAACGCACTCGCGGCCTTCCGGCCGGGTGCTCTTCCGCGGGAAGCTTGGGTCTGGACCGGCCACTAAGCAGCGCGCGAACGGACACTTGCGGCCACGCGGACGTGAGGTCACTTGCTGCCCTACGCGTAGGCTGGAGCTATGTCGGCACCCGAATTCACTGAAGCACAAATCCCTCAAGCGCGATTCACTGTCGAGACGGCGCGAGTCCTGGCCGAGGTGGCCCACAACCGGCAGAAGGACAAGCTCAAGAGGCCCTACCGTGACCACGTGATTGCGGTGGGTGATGCCCTGGCAGATTTCGACGACGATATCCGGATTGCCGGTTACCTTCATGACATTGCCGAGGACACTCCCATCACGCGGCAGGCACTGCTGGACATGGGCGTTTCCGAGCGGGCAGCGGACATCATCGAGCGGGTCACTAACAGGCTGCACGATAACCCCGATGACTATCAGGCCGGGATGCACTTCATTGCCGAGGACCACGACGCGGCACTCGTGAAGATCGCCGACAATGCCCACAATTCCCTGCCCGAACGCGTCAGGGCTCTGGCCGCGAAGTGGCCGGACAAGCCGCCGGTCACCAAGTACCGGGATGCCCGTCCGGTGCTGTATGCCGCCGTCGACGTTGAGGAAGTCCGCAAGATCCTTGCACGGATTAATCCCTGGCTGCTGAAGGAACTGGACGACAGGCTCGACGACGAAGACGACACGGACTACGAGAACCTCTCCTACGAGGAGGCTCCCGTCGCTGAGTCGGTCCCGGTGGTCGAGCCTGTCGATACCTTGGAAAAGGCGGACGCCACTACGGGCGAGGAGAAGTAGCCTCGGCTTGGAGTTTCGCCGAGGCAGCGTTCACGCGCTCTGCGCCGCGCCGCTCATCGATGACAATCGAAGCGCCCAGTGCCAAAACGATGACCAGTAGGCATACCGGGACCGAAACCCCGGCTGCCGCCAGGCCGATGGACCCGGCAAGGGCCACCATGATGCCGGCGGCGACGGCCAGCACCGTCCGGTCCCGGCCCATCATGATGCTGAACAGCCAGGTCAGGGTGAGCTTGAACAACGCCACCGGTACCGCGATGCTGGCCACAGCCACCGCCAGCCGGAAGCATGAAGTAGATCCACCACATACGGAAGGCCAGGGCCCTGCCACCGAAGCCAACCAGGGCCGCGTCTACGCTCCAGCCGTGGTTGGCGGCAATGGCACGAAGGGTTTCTATCGCGCCGATGGGGCATTCTCCCAGGGCGATGATGGCGAGGAGGCTGTAGCGCTCGGCGATGTGGTGGGCGTGCCAAGGTGTCTTCGCCTTCCGTTCGGCGACGTACGGCGTGGCCATTTCAAGCATGATGAGGGGCGCCGTCATAAGGAAGGTGGTGGCGACGTCGGCCTCGATGATCAACACCGCAATCCACCCCAGCTGCACCACAGCGAGGTACTTGGCGTAGCGCAGGCAGGTTTCACGGCGGGCTGGGTCCTGCCTGGACGCGCGCACCCACTGCGTCATGAGGGCCAGACGCATGAGCACTAGCCTCCAACGATCACCCGGTTGTCGACGTGGTCTCATTCGACGATGGAGTGAAACAGCGGCTCGATGCCCATCGCCAGGATCAGGATGCCGATAATCCGGACCATGGTGACCAGCCGGAACACCCAGTCGTCGGTGTCGTAGGCGCTGGCGAACTGGCTGCCAGCCCCACCGAAGGCAATGACGAAGGTCAGGTCGAAAAATAGTTCCAGCGGGTGGCGGCCCGGTGCTTCTCATGCGGATCCCCGCCGCCCATGCCGGCGAAGGCATGCCGGAGGGGATTGGAGGACATGCGTCAAAGATTACCGCCAGCGCCTGGCCGGCTCCAGACCGCTGTTGCCTTCCTTCCAGTTCGTCCTGGGCCGGAGGTTTTAGACCCGCCCCAGCGCGTCGATGTCCTCAAGGAACAGCTCGTGGACTTCCTGGCTCACGGTGGTCCGGGTATCGCCGATCGCGTCGAGGTAGTCCTCCGTGCACGGCCCCTTCCGGACCGCCTCGCGGACTGAAACGCTGCCTGCGGAAGCCGCGCCGCCGTCGTCGTACACTGCCTTTTCCAGCGCGCGCTGGGAGGCGCTGCGGGCGGCGTACTCAATGTCCGCAGGGGAGAAGCCCTCGGTCCGTTCCACCAGGAGCTCCACATCCACATCGTCCACAACTGTGGCCGGGATGAAGCGCTGCCACATGGCTTCGCGGGCCTGGCGGTCCGGCAGGCCGATGGGGATGACGTAGTCGAACCGGCCGTGGCGCAGGAAGGCGGTGTCCAGCGCGCGGATGAAGTTGGTGGCGCAGACCAGCAGGCGGCCGGGCTGTTCGCGGAACGCCGGGATGATCTTCAGGAGCTCGTTGGTGACGCCCTGCAGGGGCGACGGCGGTTCACCCGAACGTTGGGAGGCGATTTCCTCCACCTCGTCGATGAACACCACGCAGTGCTCCAGCTCCGCGATCTCGAGGAACGTTTCGCGCAGGGCCCCGGCGAGGCCCTTGGGGTCGGAGGCCAGCCGGGACGGGAAAACCTCCACAAACGGCCACTCGAGCCGGGACGCGATGGCCTTCGCAAACGTGGTTTTGCCGGTCCCGGGAGGACCAAAGAGGACCACGGCGCGGGGCGGCACCACACCGTATTCATCCGCAAGGTCGGCCTCCGCGAGGGGCAGGACCAGCCGGCGCTCCAGGAGTTCCTTTTCCTTGCGCATGCCGGCCACGTTCTCCCACAGGTCGCGGGCGAGGATCCGGCCGCCCAGCTGGCCCAGTGCCCCCAGTTCCTGACGCTGGACGGGGATGGTCCGCTCGAAATAGCGCAGGTTCTTCTTGAGCGCGAAGCCGCGGCTGAGGAACGCCTCCACCCGGGTTTCCGCTTCCGGCATCAGCGCGGAGAGTTTGTTGAGCCCGTGCGGGGCCATGCGGTTTTCGACGGCGGCGAGCAGTGAGGTGCCGATCCCGCGCCCGCGGTATTCAGGCAGCGTGGCCAGGAAGACGATCCAGCCCTGGTCATGCGCGGCGCGTCCGACGGCGGCGCCCACCACCTGATCGCCCTGCACCGCCACCACCGCGTGGTCTTTCTCGCAGGATGCCAGCACCTCGGAGAGGGCATAGACGGGCTCCACATCAGTGGCCTTGAGCGACTCCCAGAGGTGCAGGATCCCGTCCAGGTCTGCTGAATGGAAATCCCTGATGCGCCAGTTGGTCATGCCGTGTCTCCCGGGTGGTTCGTCATTGAACGGGTCATTGAGCTTCGTCGTCGAACTGCAAAAGGCGCTGTGAGGCGCTCTGCTGAGCATAGGCGATCAGCCCTCGGCGAAGGGTTGCGGGAGCGTTGCATTACAAAAAGTACGACGGCGGCACCTGGGTTCCGTGTCCACAGAACCCAGGTGCCGCCGTCGTACTCTGCTGCCTGATCAGACCTTGATCGGAACGGGGTGGACCTCGTCGGCGGGGTGGCCCGCGCGCTCGTGGATACGCCGTACAGCTTCCTCTGAGGGGGCCTCGGACAGGCAGTAAACCAAACCTGACTCGGGATCTGCCCAGGCAGATTTGAAGTCAACGCTCTCGTCGCTTTGAATGGCGAGATCGGCGTCGTGGGCTGCTTGCAAAGCTTCCTGGGTGATTCCGACCATGTTGCGATGAACGTCCATGAATTCCGGCATGATACTGATGCTCCTTAACTGGGTTCGACGTTGAAACAGCAGGATGCGGCCGACGTTAGACCTGCGCCTGTCAGGCGTCAAGAGGACTGCGGAAGTGACGACGGCGGCGGCACCCGGGTTCCGTGGAAACAGAACCCAGGTGCCGCCGTCGGACGTCACGGCCAGCTGGCCGGCAGGGCGTTACTTCTTGAAGGACTCCGCGGGCGGGTTGGCGATGACGGGGGCGGTGCCGGTGAAGCCTTCGCGGGTTTCGGCGATCTCACGGATTCGTTGGCGGCAGGCGTACCAGCCGACGACCATGAGTGCGGAGGCGATGGCGGTGACGAGCATGGTGAGGGGTGAGTCGATGAAGACCATCACCAGGACGCTCGCGAGGAAGAGCAGTGAGAGGTAGCCGGTGTACGGGGCGCCGAACATACGGAAGGAGGGGCGTTTGAGCCAGCCTTTGTTCGCCCAGCGTTGGAGCTGGATCTGGCAGAGCGCAATGGTTGCCCAGGTCATGACGATGCCCACGGACGCGACGTTCAGCACGATTTCGAAGGCCTGTGCGGGTACGAGGTAGTTCAGCGGGACACCGAGGAGGGACACTCCGGCGGTGATGGCGATGCCGCCGTAGGGGACGCCGGCTTTGTTCATGCGGCCCGCGAATTTCGGGGCGGAGCCGTTCACGGACATGGACCGGAGTATGCGGCCGGTGGAGTATAGGCCGGCGTTGAGGGAGGAGAGCGCGGCGGTGAGGACCACGAGGTTCATGATGATGTCCACGCCCTGGATGCCGATGGAGCCGAAGAATGTCACGAACGGGCTGACGCCCTTTTCGTAGGACGTATAGGGCAGCAGGAGGGCGAGCAGGATGACGGAGCCGACGTAGAAGACCGCGATCCGGAAGACTACGGAGTTGATGGCCTTGGGCATGATCTTTTCCGGGTTTTCGGTCTCGCCGGCGGCGGTGCCCACGAGTTCAATGGAGGCGTAGGCGAACAGGACGCCTTGCATCAGGATGATCATGGGGAGCAGGCCGTTGGGGAAGATACCGCCGTTGTCCGAGAGGAGGCTGAGGCCCACCTGCTGGCCGTCCACGGGGGTGCCGAAGATGACGAAGTAGGTGCCCACCACGAGGAAGACCACCAGTGCGGCGACCTTGATCAGGGCGAACCAGAATTCCATCTCGCCGAACACCTTTACGGAGACGAGGTTCAGGCAGAGCACCACTACCAGGGCGATGAGGGCCCAGGCCCACTGCGGTACTTCGGCCATCCAGGGGATGTAGTTGCCGAAGAAGTTCATGTAGAGTGCGGCGGCGGTGATGTCCACGATGGTGGTGGTGGCCCAGTTGATCCAGTAGAACCAGCCGGAGACGAACGCGGCTTTCTCGCCGAAGAATTCGCGGGCGTAGGAGACGAACGAGCCCGACGACGGGCGGTGCAGGACCAGTTCGCCCAGCGCCCGCAGGATAAGGAACGCGAAGAAGCCGCAGACGGCGTAGGCGATGACGAGTGATGGGCCAGCGGCGTTGAGGCGGCCGCCGGCGCCGAGGAACAGGCCGGTGCCGATCGCGCCGCCGATGGCGATCATCTGGATCTGCCGCGGCTTGAGGTTCTTGTGGTACCCCTTATCCTCCGCGTGCAGGGCCGATTCAGAGGCGTGCGCCTGGGGCGGCACCGTGTGGTCCGTGACGACCTGCTTTTGGGCAGTGTCCTGTTGGGGAGTTGTCATGCGGTGTCCTTTGGGGGTGGTTGGGCGGGCGGGTAGGGACTATTTGCTGAGATTCGCCAGGCGCTCAGGACTGAGGAGTTCCTGGAGCTGGGCGGCGGTGAGCAGGCCATGCTCGAGCACGAGTTCGGCCACACCCTTGCCGGTGGCGAGAGCCTCCTGGGCGATGGCGGTGGCGGTGGTGTAGCCGAGGTGGGGGTTGAGGGCTGTGACCAGGCCGATTGACTGTTCCACGGTGATGCGGAGGTGTTCGGTGTTGGCGGTGATGTCCCGGACGCAGCGTGCCGTGAGGGTGCGGCAGGCGGCTTCCAGGTGGGAGATGCTCTTGTGGAGGCTGTGGACGATGATGGGTTCGAAGGCGTTGAGTTGGAGCTGCCCGGCTTCGGCGGCCATGGTGATGGTGACGTCGTTGCCGATGACCTCGTAGGCCACCTGGCTGACCACTTCGGGGATTACCGGGTTGATCTTGCCGGGCATGATGGAGGAGCCGGACTGGACGGCCGGCAAATTGATCTCGCCGAAGCCGGCGCGCGGGCCGGAGGAGAGCAGGCGGAGGTCGTTGCAGATCTTGGAGAGTTTCACGGCCACGCGCTTGAGCACGCCGGAGAGGTGCACGAAGGCGCCCACGTCCTGGGTGGCTTCGATGAGGTCGACGGCGGTGACCAGGGGGAGGCCGGTGACCTCGGCCAGGTGCCGGCAGGCTGCCTCGGCATAGCCGGCGGGGGCGTTCAGGCCAGTGCCGATGGCGGTGGCGCCGAGGTTGATTTCGTGGATGAGCAGCTCCGCCTCGGCCAGGCGCAGCCGGTCCTCGCCGATGGTGATGGCGTAGGTGCCGAACTCCTGGCCCAGCGTCATGGGGACGGCGTCCTGCAGCTGGGTGCGGCCCATCTTCACCACGGTGCGGAATTCCAGTGCTTTGGCGGCGAAGGCCTCTTCGAGTTCGGCCAGTGCGTCCAGCAGTTCCCGGCCGGCGAAGATGGTGCCCAGTTTCACGGCGGTGGGGTAGACGTCGTTGGTGGACTGGCTGAGGTTGACGTGGTCGTTGGGGTGCAGGCGGGCGTATTCGCCTTTGGGGTGGCCGAGGATTTCGAGGGCGCGGTTGGCGATGACCTCGTTCGCGTTCATGTTCGACGACGTCCCGGCGCCGCCCTGGATCACGTCCACCACAAACTGGTCGCTGAGCTGGCCGTTCATCACGTCGGTGCACGCCTGCTCGATCGCCTGGCCGCGTTCGGCGTCCAGCAGTCCCAGTTCGCGGTTGGTGCGGGCGGCGGCAAGCTTCACGGCGGCCAGTCCCCGGACCAGGTGCATGTTGGAGGACAGCGGCTGCCCGGTGATGGGGAAGTTTTCCACGGCGCGGAGCGTGTGGACACCCCAGTAAGCTGCGGCGGGGAGGTCACGGTCGCCCAGCAGGTCATGCTCGGAGCGGGTTGCGGCCGAGGTGCCGGCCGCGTTGGTGCCGGCGGCTGACGTGGTGGCCTTGTTGGGAGTGGTCATGGGGGTCCTCACAGGGCTTCGTTGACGGGCGTGGACAGGAAATCGGTGGCCTGCAGCAGGCCGACCCGATGGCCGCCGCCCAGGACGGGCGCGGTGCCGATCCCTGCGAGCGGCGCGGTGTCCACGCCGAGCGCCTCCAGCATGCGGACGGTGACGGGCATCCTGGCGCGGTCGCCGCCGTCGGAGATCTTTACCGCGATGGCGCGGCCGTCCGGCAGGCCCACCAGCTGCACGCCTTCAAAGCCGTCCTTCGCCACTATGCCGGGTGACAGGCGCATCAGTTCGGTGACGTCCCGGCGCTCACCGGCCACCATGTCGGGGTGCTGCTGCATGGCCAGGCCGACGGCGGCTTCCGCGGTCAGTGGCGCGTGCCCGCCGCCGTCGGAGGTGCTGTTGGCGGTGTTGCCAGCGGCGCTGTTGCTGGCGGCGGCGATGCGCCCGAATGCGCGGGCCATGCCCCGGAGGGTCAGGGCGAAGAGCGGGGTGCCGCAGCCGTCCGTGCTGAGGGCCAGCGGCGCCTCGCCGGTCAGCTCGGTGACGGTGCTGGCGATCAGCTGCTGCAGCGGATGGGACGGGTCCAGGTAGCCCTTGACCGGCCAGCCGTTGATGACGCAGGTGGCGGCCATGGCGGCGTGCTTGCCGGAGCAGTTCTGCGTGAGCCGGGTGGCGTGCCCGCCGGAACGCAGCCATTCCTCGCGCTCGGTGGCGCCGTACGGGAGGTCGGTGCTGTTCTCCAGGTCGCTGGGGGCCAGGCCGTGGAGTTCAAGGATGCGCAGGGCCCCGTCGCGGTGCCTGGCGGCGCCGGAGTGGCTGGCCGCGGTCAGCGCCAGGAGGCCGGCCGGGAGGTCCAGGCCGGCACGGACCAGGGCCACGGCCTGCAGCGGCTTGAGCGAGGAGCGCGGGTAGAAGGGGGCCAGCGGATCGCCGGCCGCTGCCAGGGTGGAGCCGTCCGGCGCGGTGGCGATGACCGAGCCGTAGTGGATGCTCTCCACCAGGCGGTCGCGGGTGGCCACGGCCAGGGCGGCGTGCTGCGGGAGACCGCTGGATAACTGGCCGTCCATTGCGTCGAAGGGAGCCGGCAGGGCAGCGGGAATGGCAGGGGCTGGCATGGGGTCCTTGGGTGGCGGTTACTGGTTGAGGATGGAATCGAGCGCGACGCCCACGGCGTGCAGGTGCGCGGCCATGGCGGCGCTGGCTTCGTCCGCGGAGCCGGCCTCGATGGCGGCGAGGATCCGCTGGTGTTCCACGTCCGAGGCGTGCTGGCGGTCCGCCACCATGTTGAGCGTTTCGGACTGGTGCGCCAGGGCGCCCCGGATGTCCCCGACCACGCTGGCGAACACCCTGTTGCGGCTGGCGCGGGCGATGGCGGCGTGGAAGCTGGAGTCCAGGGAAACCCAAGATTCGGGGTCTGTTTCCGCGGTCATGGCGTCCACGATGTGCCGGAGCGTTTCCAGCTGTTCGTCGGTGCGGCGCTGGGCGGCGAGTCCGGCGGCGGGTACCTCGATGTGCGGCCGGGCTTCGGTGAGGTCCCGGGCCGAGTATTGCCCCAGCGTTAGGTCATTGGCCACCTTGTCGGCCACAACGAAGGTGCCCTTGCCGGTTTTGGTGACGGTGAGGCCCAGGGCGGTGCAGGAACGGAGGGCCTCGCGGATGACGGAGCGGCTGACCCCGTACTGATGGGCGAGGGTGGCTTCGGAGCTGAGCTTGCCGCCCACGGCCGCCCTGCCGGACTCGATGTCGGCGCGGATGGCGTTGAACACCGCTTCGGCAGCGCTGAGCCGGGCCAAGGGCTGGGCTCGGAGGGACAGCTCGCCGGGGGATTCCGCAGGCTGTCCTGCTATCCGGCTGTCTGACAGGTTCATATATAAAATATGGCACGGGTCACACGGGCTGTCAATCGGGCCCGGGACGGGGTTTCCCGGCGCAGGCTGACTCCAGGATCAGGGGCCGCGGGAGCGACGTCGCTGTCCAGCCTCTAGGGCGCATCCGGGGCTGGCGGATAAGCTGTGTGTGGGGAGGCCCGTCCGGCCGACCGGGTGCGCGGCGGCGAAGGCCGTCGACGTTTGTTGGGGGCTGAAATGGAACAGGCAGTCAAGGGAAACGATCATGCGGATTTCTACCAGGAGCTGGTCGAGGCGGCGCCGGATGCACTGCTAAGGGTCGGTGCGGACGGTTCTATTGTCTTCGTCAATAACCAGACGGAACAGCTCTTTGGTTACCGGCGGGACGAGTTGCTGGACAGGCATTACGGGATGCTCCTGCCCCAGCAGTTCGAAGGCCAGTTTGCCGGCACCAGTGATGATTTCGCGTCCGGGCAGCGGATACTCCGGATCGGGACCGGCCTGGGCCTGTTCGGCGTGCACCGCGACGGGACCGAGTTCCCCATCGAAATCAGCGCCGCCGCTCTCGGGGACGGTCCGGGCGCGGACATCGTCGCCTCCGTCCGGGACGTGAGCGAACGCCGCCGCACCGACAGCGAGCTGCGGGATGCCCTTTCGCTGCTCGGCGCCACCCTGGAATCCACCGCCGACGGCATCCTGGTGGTGACTGCCGACGGGAGGATTGCCGGTTCCAATGAACGGTTCGCCGCGTTGTGGGGCATCCCGGCGGATCTGCTGGATTCCCATGACGACGGCAAACTGATCGGTTTCGTCCTGGACCAGCTCTCCGATCCGGGCAGCTTCATGCGCAAGGTCCAAGAGCTGTATGCCGATCCGGGAGCGGAGAGCCTGGATGTGCTGGAATTCCGTGATGGCCGGACGTTTGAGCGCTACTCCCGGCCCCAACGGGTGGGGGATGACATTGTCGGCCGGGTCTGGAGCTTCCGTGATATCACGGCCCGCCGGCGTGCACAGGACCGGGCCCGTGAAGCCATCGCAGAGCTGGAGGGTCTCGGCGCGATCGTTAGTTCCTCTGTCGACGCGATCATCGGCATCACCCCGGAGGGTGTGATCACCAGCTGGAATCAGGGCGCCGAACGGCTGTACGGGTATGGTGCGGACGAGGTGGCAGGCCGGGACGTCCAGTTCCTGATTCCGGATCATCTCCGCCTGAGCGAGGAGGCGTTGCTCGCTGATGTCCGGGAGCGCGGTGTAGCGCGGAGTTTCGAGGCGGAGCGCGTGCGCAAAGACGGGACGACGGTCCCCGTTTCCGTGACTATTTCACCCATCCGGGCCGAAGGCGGGGGCGTGCGCGGGATGGCGCAGATTGTCCGCGACGTCACCGGACAGCGGCTCGCAGCGGCAGAGCTCCTGGCTGCGCGGGAGGCGGCGCTTGAATCGAGCCGGTTGAAGTCCGAATTCCTGGCGACGATGAGCCATGAGATCCGGACACCGATGAACGGCGTCATCGGCCTGACCGCTTTGTTGCTGGAGACCCCGCTGGATGAGACGCAGCGCCGGTATGCCGAAGGGGTGAGGGGCGCGGGCGAGGTGCTGCTGGCCCTGATCAACGACATCTTGGATCTGTCCAAGCTGGAGGCCGGGAAGGTCGATCTGGACATCGCAGCCTTTGATCCGCGGCTTCTGGTGGAGGAGGTGGCGGGCCTGGTGAGCGAGTCCGCCCGCGCCAAAGGACTGGAACTCATCGCCTACTGCCGCCCGGAGGTGCCGGCGCGGCTGTCCGGAGACGTCGGACGCATCCGGCAGGTCCTGCTCAATCTTGCCTCCAACGCCGTAAAGTTCACGCCGACCGGGGAAGTGTCCGTTCGCGTGCAGCCCGTTGACCTTCATCCCCGTGGGCCTGCGGTGCGGTTTGAAGTCCGTGACACCGGGATCGGAGTTGAGCCAGAAGATCATCTGCGCCTGTTCGAGTCCTTTTCCCAGGCCGATTCCTCCACCACGCGCCGGTACGGCGGGACCGGTTTGGGGCTGGCGATCTCGCGGCGGCTGACCGAAATGATGGGCGGGGAAATCGGGCTGACCAGCGCTCCAGGTGAGGGCAGCACCTTCTGGATTGTGCTCCCGTTGCAGCCCGCGGTGGACGCCGGGGGCATCGACGAGGCGGCGGTCCGCTTCCCGGATCTGCTGACCGGAGTCAGGGTCCTGGTTGTGGATGACAACGCGACCAACAGGCTGGTGCTGGAGTCCCAGCTCAGGACGTGGAACATGGACCCGGACACCGTCGGCGATGCGCGCGCTGCCCTGGACCGGTGCCGGGATGCGGCCTTCGCCGGACGGCCCTTCGACGTCGTCGTACTGGATATGTGCATGCCGGAGATGGACGGGCTGGAGCTGGCGCGGGCCATCAGCGCCGACGGAGTTCTGGCTCCTACCTCCCTGATTATGCTGACGTCAACGCCGCAGATGGATCCGGCTGAGCTGGCAGCTGCGGGTGTCCGTGAATGGTTGATGAAACCGGTGCGCAGTTCTGAACTCTACGACCGTCTTCTGCGGCTGAGGGGAGGAACGCAGGTGGCCGAACGGCTTTCGGCCCGTGGTGTGCCGGAGAAGCAGAGCATCCCTTCCCGGGGACGCGTACTGGTAGTGGAGGACAACGAGGTGAACCAGCTCGTTGCCCGGGAGATGGTGAAAAGACTGGGCTACCTGGTTGACGTTGTGCCCGACGGGGCGGAAGCCGTCTCGGCCATTGCAGCCGTCTCCTACGCGGCCGTGCTCATGGACTGCCACATGCCGGTGATGGACGGTTTTGAGGCCACCAGGACCATCCGCAAGGGCGAGGTGACGGGGCATCTGCCCATCATTGCTATGACCGCAGGCGCCCTGGACGAAGACCGTGAGCGGTGCCTCGCTGCCGGCATGGACGACTACCTCACCAAACCCGTCGACCCCGCCGCCCTGGAGGCGACCCTCGACCGCTGGGTTCCGCCGGCCCCGCGGCTGGCGGGGGAAGCGCCAGCGGTGGATCCGACGGCGCTAAACCAGGCACTTCCGCCGACACCGTAAAGTCCACGTCGTCGGTCAGGGGAAGGTTCCCTCGTGATTATAGGCACGGTACGTTCGTTCCGATTTTTCTCTATGCTGGAGCGAGTTGCCGGTCTAGAATCAGAACACAGCTAGAACGGCACGATCGTACCTATTGGAGATGCCCATGGCGAATGCATTCGGGGACCGGCTCGCAGGTGAAGTCCGGACGCGCCGGGCAGCCTTAGGCCTCACCCAGCAGGATCTAGCCGACATGGCCGGAGTCTCCGAGCGCTTTGTCCGCTTCGTCGAGCAGGGCAAGCCCAGCATCCAGCTGGACTCACTCACCGCCGTGCTGGAAACATTGGGGCTCGAGCTCCGGCTGGCCGCCCGGACCAGCCACGCCGCCCGCGCCCTCGCTGGCCACGGCAAGACCCAAGAAACAAACCCATGAAGCACCGCGTCGCGGACATCTACAAGGCCGGGGTGCTGGCAGCCCGGCTCGAACGGCACGACGGCGGCACCCGGTTCAGCTACGTGCCGGCGTACCTCGCGTCCGGGGGACCCGCCGTCGCCAGTTCCCTGCCGCTCACCGCCGAACCGGTGCTGTCCTCGGCGGGCGCAGCGCCGCCCTATTTCACCGGCCTCCTGCCGGAGGGCCGCCGGCTTAACGCGCTGCGGCGGTCCATCAAGACCAGCGCCGACGATGACCTGTCCCTGCTGATCGCCGCTGGCGGGAACCCGGTGGGCGACGTCCAGATCATAGGCCACGGCGAGCCGCTGGATTCCGACGAGCACGCTGTCCAGCTGGATCCCAAGCTGCCGGTGGACTTCGACAAGTTGCTCGGCGATCCGGACCTGATCGACCCAGTGGCGCTGGCCGGTGTGCAGGACAAGCTGTCTGCCGGCATGATCTCGCTCCCTGTGGCCAGCGCCGGCAGGCGGTTCATCCTTAAGCTCAACGCCCCCGAATTCCCGCATGTGGTGGAGAACGAGCTGGTGATGTTCCGGTATGCGGCCAGGCTGCGGATTCCGCTGAGCCGGGTCCGGCTGATCCGGGACGTCGCGGGCCGGCCAGGGCTCCTGGTGGAACGCTTCGACCGGGTGCCCATCTCCGGCGGCGGGCCGGACGACGTCCGGCGGCTGGCGGTGGAGGATGGGGCGCAGGTCCTGAAGCTCTACCCGGCGGACAAGTACAACGTGGCTTATGGGCAGGTCTGCCATGCTCTGGCCGATTATTGCTCGGCGCCTCTCCCGGCTCTCCGGAACCTGGCGGTCCAGGGGGCGTTTGCGT
This sequence comes from Pseudarthrobacter cellobiosi, assembly GCF_023913815.1. Taxonomy (NCBI): domain Bacteria; kingdom Bacillati; phylum Actinomycetota; class Actinomycetes; order Micrococcales; family Micrococcaceae; genus Pseudarthrobacter; species Pseudarthrobacter cellobiosi. The sequence continues at coordinate 41,908 of NZ_JAMXBK010000017.1, read as the reverse complement.
GGCTGAGCGGTAACGGGGACCTGCACGCCAAGAACGTTTCCATGGTCCAGCAGCCGCATGGCGAGTGGACCATCGCCCCGGTCTACGACATTCCCTCCACCGTGGTCTACGGGGACAAGACCCTTGCGCTGACCCTGAACGGGAAGCGGAGCGGGATCTCGCGCCGCCACTTTCTTGGCTGGGCCAAGGACCTGGGACTGAGTGACCGCACGGCCGCCCAGGTGCTGGAGCTTGCACTGAAGGCGTCAGGTCCGCTGATCGCCGACCTGGAGTCAGGCGCAGCGTTCGCGGGGCTCGGAGGTCCGGCGAAGAACGACGACGGCGGCTCGCCGTTCCCGGACATGGTCACCAGGGCGTGGGTGAAGGAGCTGAAACACCGGCGGAGGCTGCTGGAAGGCTGAGGCAACCGCGGTGACTGCCGCCGTCGTGCGTGGCTAAAGGTGCTGGATGCCTGCCCGCTGCATGGCGTCCTTGTAGACGTCCACGCTCTTGGCGAGGAGATCCTCCTGTTTTGCTTCGGAAACAGCAAAGGCCCGCCCGCCGAGCGCGCTGGCCTTGTAGATCTTGATGCCGCTGTTCTTCAGGGATGAATGGTAGGTCTTCTCGAAAAGGGTGAGGAATGTGGAAGCGTCCGTGCCGTGGGCGATGACTGCGGAGACACGGCGGTTGATCTTCAGGAACTGCCGGAAGGGCCGCAGGCCGTCGGTCTTCTCCTGCACGTTCAGCGCCGACGGAAGCTCCGGATCCCGCACCCACGGGTACGCGTTCCACGGCATCACATAGCGCGGATCAAGCTCGGCAAGTTCGTAAATCTGGGTGGCGCGGCGGGCGGCTTCGTCGTCGTTGAAATGGGAGACGAAGCCGGATTCGGTGCCCTTGCCCGGACTGACGTGGAGGCTGACGATCCGGCATTCGTCCTCGTCGTGCACGGGGTCGATGTAGGGGACGACGGACCCTGGCTTCTTTTCCATCAGTTCATCGCAGAGCTGCGTTACCGCCGCGATGTTTGGTTCCTGTAGCAGGGCCTTTTTTTCGTCCCAGTCAATCGTCACGATCTCTCCCTCAGCAGCACGGCGTCCAGAAACAGGCGTCTTAACCCACTCTACGCTTTTGGGCGTATGGGTGCGCAGTGCAAGTTTGCTCCGGACCGGCGCCTGGCCGGGTAACGTCATGATGATGAACAGGAAAACGCTCAAGTCCGACGGCTTTGCCGGCTTCCGGAGCTTCGACAGCCTTGAGATCATCAGGGTTCCGCAGGGCACCGGGGTGTTCGCCGTTCTTCGGCCGAATGAGTTCGAGCCGCACTTCCTGAAGATCAGCACCGCCGGGACCTTCAAGAAAAAGAATCCCACTCTGCCGGCGGACGCCATATGGGCGGAATGGGTGGACGGCGCCGACATTCTCTACCTTGGCAAAGCCGGGCCGGGAAGCAAGGGCAACCGCGGCCTTCGGAACCAGATCAAGGAGTTCCTGGATTTTGGGCGGGGCAGGCCGCCGGGCCATTGGGACGGCCGCCTCATCTGGCAGCTGACCCACACGGATGAACTCATCATGGCGTGGAAAGAGGTGCCCGCCGAAGAAGTAAACCAAGCCGAGGCCGCGTATCACGCAGCCTTTATTGCGGAGCATGGCCGGCTGCCGTTCGCGAATCTCGTGCAGGCCAAGGTGCGGAACTAAGCCAGGCCGCCGTCGTACGTGAAGCGGCCGGCCACCAGCGTTGCCGCAACCGGCATGGCGGCGAATTCCGGGTCCGGCGAGGCCAGCGGATCGGCGTCGAGCACCACCAGGTCCGCCGGGTCCCCGGCCCGGAGCCGGCTCCGGCCCCTAGCTGAAGCGGCAAGTGCCTGCCGTCGGCTGATGCATTCCTGGGGATGCCACGGCCCGCGGGTGTCCTGCCGGGACCGGGTGCTGGCCGCGGACATCGCAGCCCAAGGATCCAGCGGCGCAACCGGCGCGTCCGAACCCAGCGCCAACGTGGCTCCGGCGTTGAGCAGCGACCTCAGCGGAAACGCCCGCTGCGTGCGGCCGCCCCAGTTGGCCTCCGCGGCGTCGCGGTCATCCAGTGCATGCCCCGGCTGCACGCTTGCCGTAACCCCCAGACGCCCAAAGCGGGCCAAATCCTCCGTCCGGACAAACTGCGCGTGTTCAATCCGGCCGCCGATCCCTGCTCGCTCGAAGGCATCCAGCGCCACCTGGTTGGCGCCATCCCCGATCGCATGGACCGCCGGGACAAAGCCGTACTCCCGCGCCCGGCTAAGCAGGGACAACAAGTCATCAACGTTGACAGTCAGCAGCCCGTAGCCGCCGTCGGGGTAGGGATCCACACAAAACGCCGTCCGCGTGTTCAGCGAACCGTCAATGAGCACCTTCAGCGGGCCGGCGCGCAGGAGCCCCTTGCCGCCGTCGAGCTCCAGGCCCGTGCGCATGCCGTCGTGGTGGGCCCGCTCCAGGTCCTCCGGGTAGACACCGGCGTCCACCCTCAGGCTGTTGAGTCCACCGGCAAAGCGGCGCAGCCAGACGTCACGGTTCCAGGTCATTTCAAAATCAACGACGCCCACAATGCCCCGGGCGGATGCTGCTTCTGCGGCATCGCGGACCCAGCCGTCCACCACTGAGTCCGGAAGTTGGCCCAGCTCACGGGTCAGCGCAAAAGCAGGTTCCTCCCGCAGCAGGCCGCCGGCGTCAACCTCCACCCCAAACCGCCGGGCGGCTGCGCTGTTCAGCCAGACAGAATGCAGGTCGTGGCTGATCAGGGCGGTGGCCTGGCTGCCGGTGGCGGCGTCGAGCATTTCCAGGGTGGGGACGTCCGCCCACAGGGCGTCGCGGAAGCCCACCCCCACCGTGGTGACCGAAGGATCGGTGTCGCGAACAGAAAGTCCGACGTCGGCCGCCGCCTCTCGCGCGGATGCGGCGGCGGACAGGTCCAGCCTGCTTGAATGCAGCGCCCACTGGGTCATGTGGACGTGCTCGTCCCAGAGCCCCGGAATGACGTAGCGCCCGTCCAGGCTGACCACGCGGGCGTCGCCCGGGATCCCGGCGCCGGCACTGATCCGGGTCACCACGCCGTCAACGATGTAAAGGTCCGAGACTGTGTCCTCGCCGGGCTGTCGGACGGAGGTCAGGACGATGTTGTTCACAGTTTCAATTCTGATAGCTCAGTCGCGGAGCAGGACTCTGACCCGACGGGAACATTGATGAAGGGTTTCACAGCAGTCCCCACGTACCGACGCTGCTGGCCTCGAGGGCCTAGGTTGCGGGGCCCTTGAGCCGTTCCATCTCGCGGCGGTCCTTCTTGGTGGGACGTCCCGCGCCACGGTCGCGCTGCGGGAGGCCCAGTGCCGGCGCCACCGACCTTGGCGGCGTGTGGTCGGTGAAGCAGTGCGAAGCCACCTCTGCGCCGACGCGTTTGGCGATCAGGCGGCGGACTTCGAGGGTGCGTTCGAAGCCGGACATCCGCACGGTGACGGTGTCGCCCGTGACCAGAGTGGCCGAGGCTTTGGCCGGGCTTCCGTTCAGCCGCACGTGCCCGGCCCGGCACGACGCGGTGGCGGCAGAGCGCGTCTTGTAGGCGCGGATCGCCCACAGCCACGCATCAATGCGGACGCTGGCGGGGGAGGACGGAAGGATGGTCATGGCTGGCACCGAGTATACGGCGTCGGTCTCCTACGGTCCCTCCCGGAAAATACACGGCCGCGAGCGGCAGGCTGCCCGGGCTGTTCTAAGTCCGCTGCCCTACGCCACAAGGTTCGCAGCAGCGGTGTCCATGTGCTCGCGGATTGTGTTCCGGGCCAGCGAGGCGTCTCCGGTCTCGATGGCGGTGACGATGTCGTAGTGCCGGTCCACGCTCATGTTCTTCACACCCTTGTCCCGGCCCGCGAACATGATGGACATGCGGATGGACCCTTCCAGCGACTCCCAGGAATGCAGCAGGGTTTCGTTGCCGGTCAGGCGGCACAGGGTCCGATGGAATTCCAGATCCGACTCGATGCGTTCCTGCAGGCTGGCCTGCTCTGCGGCGGCCATGGCTTCAATGGCGGCCCGCAGCGAGGTGATGACGTGCTCCCGGTCCGGGAGTTCGCACAGGGTGCGGGCCGCCAGGGATTCAAGGGCTGCCCGGACGGAGTAGATGTCGCGGATTTCCTTCTCATCCAGGTGCCGGACGGAAAGCCGGCCCCGGGGCCCGGGGGAGAGGAGGCCTTCCTGTTCGAGTTGGCGCAGCGCTTCCCGCAACGTGCCGCGGCTGATCTGGAGCATTTCCGACAGCTCGGTTTCCACCAGATGCCGCCCCGGTTCCAGCTCGCCGCTGGTGATGGCGGCGCGCAGTGCCGAGAGGGCCTGCTCGCGAAGGCTCTTCTTTTGCAGTCCCAGCAGCGTTGCTCCGGCCATCGTGGTACTTCCTCAATGTCAGTGGTCAACTGTTTACAGTCGATGTGTTAACTGTCGATGGTACGCCAGAAGCGCGGCGCCAGCTGGTACGGCCCCGCGCTTCCGGCGAAACGCTTCTACTTCAGCTCGGCGAGCACTTTTGCCACGATCTTCTGGACCGTGAGTCCGTAGCGGTCGTGGAGCGTCGGGAGCGCGCCGGCGTCGAGGAACTGGTCCGGCAGCGCCACCGGCACCACGCGTTTGCCAAGTCCGGCGGTGACGATGGCGGACGCAACCGTTTCGAAGAGGCCGCCGATCACGCTGTGGTTTTCCAGGGTGATGGCGAGCCGGTCGGTGTTGATTTCGGCCAGGACGGTGGCGGCGTCGAAGGGTTTGATGGTGGGTGTGTGGACGACGGCGACGTCCACGTTGTGTGCCGCGAGGGCTTTCGCTGCCTGCAGGGCGCGCATGGTCATCAGCCCGGAGGAGATGAAGACAACGTCGTTGCCGCCGCGCAGAACCTTGGCTTTGCCGAGCTCGAAGGTGTAGTCGTATTCGTCCAGGACCGTGGGCACGTTGCCGCGGAGCAGGCGCAGGTAGGTGGGTCCGTCGCTGGCGGCGAGTTGGGGGACGGCCTGCTCGATGTCGATCGAGTCGCAGGGGTCCACGATGGTCAGGTTGGGCATGCCGCGGAAGATGGCCATGTCCTCGGTGGCCTGGTGGCTGGGTCCGTAGCCGGTGGTAAGGCCCGGGAGCCCGCCGACGATGTTGACATTCAGGTTGGGTTCGGCGCTGTCGAGGCAGAGGAAGTCGTAGGCGCGGCGTGCGGCGAACACGGAGTACGTGGAGGCGAACGGGATGAGCCCGGTTTCGGCCATGCCTGCGGCGGCGCCGAAGAGGAGCTGTTCGGCCATGCCCATCTGGAAGAATCGTTCGGGGTACGCCTGGGCGAAGATGTGCATGTCGGTGTATTTGCCGAGGTCCGCGGTGAGGCCGACAATTTTGTCGTTCTCCTGCGCGGCTTTGACGAGCGCATGCCCGAACGGTGCGGAGGCAGTTTTCTGGCCGGGGTCGGCGAAGGACGCGATCATTGCCGACGTCTTCAACTTCGGTGCGGGTCCCGTGGAAACGGCTGCGGTGCTCATCGGGCGTCCTTTCCTTCGTATCCTGCGGTCAGCTGTTCGCGGCAGGTCTGCCATTCGTGTTCTTCGATGCGCATAAAGTGCGCCTTTTCGCGCTCCTCCAGCAGAGGGACGCCGCGGCCCACTTTGGTGTCGCAGAGGATCACGGAGGGACGTCCGACGGCGGCGGCCTGGGCGGCCGCGTTGTCGAACGCTGCGAGGAGCGCGGCCATATTGTTGCCGTCCACACGCTGGGTGTACCAGCCGAACGCTTCCCATTTTTCGGTGACGGGCTCGGTGCGGAGGACGGTGTCGGTTTTGCCGTCGGCCTGGAGGGCGTTGATGTCCACCATGGCGGTGAGGTTGCCGAGTTGGTGGTGGTGGGCGCCCATGGCCGCTTCCCAGGTGGAGCCTTCGTCGAGTTCGCCGTCGGAGAGGAAATTGTAGATCCTGGCCGAAGAGCCTTGGTAGCGCAGGCCTAGGGCCATGCCGACGGCGATGGGGAGGCCGTGGCCCAGGGATCCGCCGGAGATTTCCATGCCGGGGGTGTAGGTGGACATCCCGGACATCGGCAGCCGGGAATCGTCCGAGCCGTAAGTTTCGAGTTCTTCCACGGGGATGATGCCGGCCTCTGCCAGCGCCGCGTAGTGCCCGATCGCATAGTGGCCGGTGGAGAGCAGGAAGCGGTCCCGGGCCTCCCATTCGGGGTCCTCGGCGCGGAAACGGAGCTGGTCCGAGTACACAGCGGCCAGCATGTCCGCGGCGCCGAGGGCCTGGCCCACGTAGCCCTGGCCCTGCACCTCGCCCATGTTCAGGGCATGGTGCCGGATCCGGTACGCCGCGGCGCTGACGCGTTCGAGGCGTTCTGAATCGGTCTCGTGTGACATTCGTTCCGTGTGGGGGAGTTCGTGCGTGTGCAGTTCGTGAGTCACGGTCATCAGACGCTCACCGACTGGGGGGTGCTTTTGGTGGCCTCATCCGCGAGCTGGCGCTCGCGCTTGCCCCAGGTCTCCCGGGTGACCAAGGCGGCCCACAGGCCGATGGCCGCGTAGAAGCTGAAGAGGATCGCAGGACCCATCCAGCCCAGGGAAACGAAGAGCAGGGTGGTGACGAAGGGCGTGAACCCGGAAACCATGGCCGAGATCTGGTAGGCCAGCGAGGCGCCGGAGGAGCGGGTCTTGGCCTGGAACAGTTCAGGGAACCACGCGCCCTGGGCGCCGGCCAGGGAGTTCTGGCAGACAGCGTAGGAAATGGCGACCGTGGCGATAATGGCAAGGAACATTCCGGTGTTGACCAGCAGGAACATGGGGATGCCGAAGAGCAACGCGAAGGCGGTGGACCAGATGTACAGGGGCCGACGGCCGATCCTGTCCGTGAGCCGGGCCCAGGCCATGGTGGCGAAGATGCCGATGGCCGAGGCGATGCAGAGGGCCACGAGGGTCTGGGTCTTGTCGGCCAGGTGCTGGGTGTGGAGGTAGGAAATCATGTACGTGATAGACACGGCATAGCCGGCGGTCTCCGCGATGCGCAGGCCGATGCCCTTGACGATGTTGCGCCAGTCAGTCTTGATGACCTCGATGATCGGGGACTTGACGATGGAGCCGCTTTCCTTGACCTCGTCGAAGACCGGTGATTCCGGGACCTTCGAACGGATGATCAGGCCGACGGCGACGAGCACGATGCTGGCCAGGAACGGGACACGCCAGGCGAGTTCGCCGCCCAGGTTCACGCTGACGAGGAAAACGAGGTTCGCAAGCAGGAGGCCAACCGGGAAGCCGGCTTGGACGATGCCCGTGTACTTGCCCTTGGACTTCCAAGGCGCGTGTTCGTAGCTCATGAGGATGGCGCCGCCCCACTCAGCGCCGAAGGCGAGGCCCTGGACCACTCGGACGAACACCAGCAGAGCCGGGGCCAGCAGGCCGACCTGCTCGTAGGTGGGCAGAAGCCCGATGAGGAACGTGGCCACACCCATGAGGATCAGGGAGGCCACTAGGACGGGCTTGCGTCCTACCTTGTCGCCCAGGTGGCCGCCGATGATGCCGCCGATGGGGCGGGCGGCGAAGCCGACGCCGAGGGTGGCGAAGGCTGCCAGCGTGCCCGTCACCGGATCCCCGGTGGGGAAGAACGCCGTGCCGAAGTACAGTGCAGCCGCGGTGCCAAAGCCGATGAAGTCATACGTCTCGATTACGGCGCCAACGCCGGACCCGATTGCGACGCGCTTTGCGTCCTTTGTGCCATGCACGTGGCCGCGCATTTTGAGAGCCTCATTGCTCATTGCTGAATCCCTTTCGAAGAGCGAGGAACGCTTCCGCACCGTCGCTGTCGACTGTTAACAAATGATATGCCATTGTGACCCGCATCATGCGTCAATGTCAACAGTCAATGTTTGAGGTTGACTGTCAACAATGAAATCATCTACAGTGATTCACATCACCACCCACTCGTTCAGAGGATCAACGACGATGTTCAATTCCCGACTCGGCTGCTCGTCCATCAGCTTCAGGCACCAAGACCTGCCGGCCGCTCTGCGGACCATCAGCGGCCTGGGATTCGACGAAATCGATCTCGGCGCCCTCCCGGGAGTATGCGATCACGTGCCGTACAACCTGGATGCAGCTGCCGTTACTGCGGTGACTGCGGAAGTTGCCGCCTCCGGCCTGCGCGTCCGTTCCGTCAACGGAGATATCGGCGATCTCAACGCAGTGCTCGACGACGGCCAGCAGGTTTCCCGCGAACGGCACCTCGAGGCGCTGCTCACGCTCGCCGCCAACACCGGGGCGAAGGCGCTGGTCCTTCCGTGCGGGGCGCTGAGCCACGAACCGGTTCGGAGCGTCGACGAGGACCTGGACCAAATTGCCGCCCAACTGATCCATGCCGGACAGCGGGCGGCGGAGTTCGGCGTCGAGCTCTGGACCGAATCCCTGCACTTCCTGAGGTTCTGTTGGAACCTGGAACGCGCGGAACTGCTGGCCGGGCGGCTGGCGGATACCGGCGTCGGAATTGTTATGGACTTCAGCCATATTGTCGCCGCCGGCGAAGATCCGCTGGAGTACCTCTCCCGCCACGAGGGCCGGATCTCCCACGTCCACCTCCGCGATGCCGTGCCCGGCAACATCAACCTCAGCATCGGCAACGGCCAGGCAGACTTCGCCGCCGGGCTCAGCGGCCTCGCGGCGAGCGGCTACACCGGCCACTTCTCCCTCGAGCTCGAAACCCGCGACGTCACGCACGACGAACGCCCCGCGGCCGCCGCCAAGGCTGCCAGCTACATCACCGACCTCATCTGACACAACACACCATCCAAGGAGCATCATGAACACCACCATCCAGCGCACCGCCGTCCTCACCGGGGCAACCTCGGACCGCGGCATCGGCATCACCACCGCCCGCCGCTACGCCAGCCAGGGCTGGGCGGTGGTTATCCTGGACCTGGACGGCGAGAAGTCCGCAAAGGTCGCCGCCGACATCGGCAATGAGTTCAACGTGCCGGCATTCGGGCACGAGATCGACGTCGCCAACGAAGGCTCCGTCAACGCCGCCTATGCCGCCGTAAAGAAGGAGATCACCGCAGGGATCCTCCCCCCGGTGGGCGCCCTGGCCAACATCGCCGGCATCACCTCCCCGGTCCCGTTCCTGGAAACTACTCTGGACCTCTGGCACAAGGTGATGGACGTCAACGCCACCGGAACCTACCTGGTCACCAAGGCGTTCCTGCCGGACATGATCGAGAACGGCTGGGGCCGGATCGTCAACATGTCCTCGGTCTCCGCCCAGCGCGGCGGCGGCGTGTTCGGAAAGGTCCCTTACTCCGCCGCGAAGGCCGCGATCCTGGGCCTGACCAAGGCGCTGGCCCGCGAAATCGGCGCCACCGGCGTCACCGTGAACGCCATCACGCCCGGCGCCGTGGATACCAACATCCGCGTGGGCAGCACCGACGAGCAGGAAGCCGCCATCAACGCCGGCATCCCCTTGGGCCGGAACGCCACCACCGAAGAGATCGCGGCCGTCATCACGTTCCTGTCCTCCGAGGAATCCGCGTACCTCACCGGAACCACCATCGACATCAACGGCGGAAGCCACATCCACTAACAGCGCTCCACCCAGAAGACTAAGTCCACGTCAGAGAGCCCACCATGACCAAGATTTTCAACAATCCCTCCGAATTCGCAGAAGAGGCCCTGGCCGGATTCTGCGACATCCATTCCGGGCTGGTGCGTCAGGTCCCCGGCGGCGCCGTGCGGCGCCACCGCCCCGCCAAGCCCAAGGTGGCGGTCCTCGCCGGCGGCGGTTCCGGACACTACCCGGCGTTCGCCGGGCTGATCGGCACCGGACTGGCCGACGGGGCCGTGGTGGGCAACATCTTCACGTCGCCTTCGGCGCAGCAGGCCTACGCCGTGGCCAAGTCCGCGGATTCGGGCGCCGGCGTCATCTTCACCTACGGCAACTACGCCGGGGACGTGATGAACTTCGGCATGGCCAGCGAACGCCTCGCCGCCGAAGGGATCCAGGTCGAGAACGTCCTGGTCACCGACGACATCGCCAGCGCACCGCCGTCGGAATCCGACAAACGCCGCGGCATCGCCGGTGACTTCACGGTCTTCAAGATCATGGGCGCTGCAGCTGAGGCGGGCGCTGACCTGGCCGACGTCGTCCGCCTGGGCCGGAAGGCCAACAGCCTGACGAGGACCATCGGCAGCGCCTTCCACGGCTGCACGTTCCCCGGCGCCGACGCCCCGCTGTTTGCGCTTCAGGACAAGCAGATGGGCCTCGGCTTGGGAATCCACGGCGAACCCGGTCTGTTCGACACTGACTTGCCGTCCGCCAAGGAACTCGGGCAGGAATTTGTGGCCCGGCTGCTGGCCGAAACCCCGCCCGGCGCCGGCGACCGGCTCGCGGTGATCCTCAATGGGCTGGGGTCCACTAAGCACGAGGAGCTCTTTGTCCTCTGGCTGACCGTGGCCCCGCTCCTGCGGGACGCCGGCTACACGCTGGTGATGCCCGAGGTGGGCGAGCTCGTCACCAGCCTCGACATGTCCGGCGTCTCCCTCACCATCACCTGGCTGGATGCGGAGCTGGAACCGCTCTGGACGGCGCCGGCGGAAACCCCTGCGTACCGCCGGGGAACTGCCGCCGTTCAGTCAGGGGACGCCTCCGGCGAGGAAACGTCCGACGCCGGGACGGCCGATGCGCCATTCGAGGCCGACGCCGACTCCCGCACCTACGCCGTCCAGTGCGTTGCGGCGCTCGAAGCCGCCCGCCAATCGCTGCATGCGGCCGAATCACGGCTGGGGGACCTCGATGCCGTGGCCGGCGACGGTGACCACGGCCGCGGAATGGTCCGCGGGATCGACGCCGCCGCCACGGCAGGCGCCGCGGCCGGTACCCGAGGTGCCGGGGCGGGCTCGGTCCTGGTCGCCGCCGGTGACGCCTGGGCAGACAAGGCCGGCGGCACCTCCGGGGTTCTATGGGGTGCGGGGCTCCGCGCATTGGGCGAATCCTTGGGGAACCACAGGGTCCCTGGCGCCGAGGAACTGGCGGCCGGAATGAGCGCCTTCGCTGCCAGAATCACTGACCTGGGGAAGGCCGGACCGGGCGACAAGACCATGGTGGATGCGCTCCTGCCGTTCACGGAAGCCTTCACCCGGCTGGTGCAGGAGGGTGCAGAACCGCGTCAGGCCTGGGCCTCCGCGGCCCTTGACGCTGTGGCGGCGGCCGAGGCCACGGCCGCACTCCGCCCACTGAAGGGACGGGCGCGGCCACTGGCGGAGAAGAGCCTGGGCACGCCGGACCCCGGAGCAACGTCCCTCGCCATGATTTTCACCGTCATGGGGCCCTTCCTGGCAGGTTCGGGCCAGCCCGGCTCCAGCCAATCACGCATCACATCCAACCAGACCGCAAAGGGCGCTTTCATGACCATGGACCCAGCAACCCCCATTCCAGCAACCCCGGGACTGCGCCTGGTCCTCGGCGCCGATGAGGCCGGCGTCGACTACAAAAACCGCATCCTGGCCGACCTGCAGGACGACCCGAGGATCAGCGAAATCATCGACATCGGGGTCAACCGGAGCGATGCCCCGGCGGACTTCGTCAGGCCCTACCCGTACGTGGGCATCGCGGCAGGAGAGCTGATCCGCGACGGGCGTGCCGACCGTGCCATTCTGTTCTGCGGCACGGGAATCGGTGTGGCGATTGCCGCCAACAAGGTGGACGGAATCCGCGCCACGACGGCCCATGATTCGTTCTCCGTGGAGCGGTCCGTCCTGTCCACTGACTGCCAGGTCCTCACCATGGGGCAGCGGGTTGTGGGAGTGGAACTGGCCAGCAGGCTGGCCCGCGAATGGATCGGCTACACGTTCGACCCCACCTCGGCCTCGGCGGACAAGGTCAAAGTGCTCACGGACTTCGAAGGCTGCTCCTAGGCTTCCCGGGTGGCGGGGGACTTGGTCTGCGCCGGATCGCGTTCCGCGAGTGAGCCGATGGCGTCGTCGATCTTCTTCAGGACCTCAGGCTCCAGGACCACACCCGCGGCGCCCACGCTGTCAGCGATCTGCTCGGGGCGTGACGCGCCCACGATGGCGGAGGCCACGTTCGGGTTCTGCAGGACCCAGGCCACCGCAAGCTGCGGCATGGTGAGCCCGGCTTCCGAGGCGATCGGCTTGAGGTCCTGGACACCGGCGAGGACGTCGTCACGCATCCAGCGCTGGATCATCTTGGCCCCGCCCTTGTCATCCGTGGCGCGGCTGCCCGCAGGCGAAGGCCGGCCGGGGAGGTACTTGCCGCTCAGCACGCCCTGCGCCATGGGGGACCAGACGATCTGGGACACGCCCAGCTCCTCCGACGCCGGCACAACCTCAGCCTCGATGACGCGCCACAGCATGGAGTACTGCGGCTGGTTGGAGATCAGCTGGAAACCCAGTTGCCTGGACAGCGCGTGGCCGTCGCGGAGCTGGTCTGCGGTCCATTCGCTGACGCCGATGTACAGCGCCTTGCCCTGCCGGACGATGTCCGCGAACGCCTGCATGGTCTCTTCCAGTGGCGTCTCGAAGTCGTACCGGTGGGCCTGGTAGAGGTCCACGTAGTCCGTCTGGAGCCGGCTGAGCGAACCGTTGATCGATTCCATGATGTGCTTGCGGGACAGGCCCAGATCGTTTTTGCCCTTGGGGCCGGTGGGGCCGTAGACCTTGGTGAAGATCTCCAGGGACTCGCGGCGCTCGCCCTTCAGCGCTTCACCGAGGACTGTCTCCGCGGCCGTGTTGGCGTAGACGTCCGCCGTGTCAAACGTGCTGATGCCGGCGTCGAGCGCGGCCCGCACGCACTGGGTGGCGACGTCGTTCTCCACCTGCGAGCCGTGCGTCAGCCAGTTGCCGAACGTGATTTCCGAGACTTTGAGGCCGCTGTTTCCGAGGTATCTGAATTCCATGGTTTCCACGCTAGCGGAGATAGTTATTTAGGGAAAGGGCTTTCCGCAAACGCACGACGGCGTTGCGGCCGCCCCCGCGATCAGCGGCGGCGGAGTTCCGCGTACTCCAGGGAGGGCACTATCGCCCCGGCGTCGCGCTCCACGAAGTTGGTCCCGGGCGGCACCAGTTCGTCGATTGCATCCAGCACGGACTCCCCCAGGAGGGTGTCCGCTGCCTTGAGATAGGCCTTGAGATGGTCCTCGGTGCGCGGGCCGATGATCACACTGCTGACGGCGGGGTGGTTCAGCGCGAACCCGACGGACAGTTCCACGAGCGAGATTTCCAGCTTGTCGGCCAGCCGGGCCAGCGCGTCCGCAGCATGCAGCTTCCGTTCGCTGGACGGCCCGGAAATGTCGTAGCGTCCCGGGAGTGAATGGACGCGGGTTGGCGGTTTCCCGGCATCGAGGACAAACTCGCCGGACAGCCACCCCCCGGCCAGCGGACCGTACGCCAGCACGCCCAGGCCGTACTGCTGCGCGATGGGCAGGACATCGCGCTCGTTGCCGCGGACCAGCATCGAATAGGGGACCTGGTTGGCAACGGGCGGGATCAGGTGGTTCGTGGTGGCCAGCCACTGGGCTTCCACGAGCTGCGCCGGGGTGAACACCGAGGTGCCGTAGTAGAGGATCTTTCCCTGCCGGATGAGGTCGTTCAGGGCGGTGATGGTCTCGAGCACGTCGGTGTTGTAGTCCGGCCGGTTCGCCTGGTGCAGATCGATCCGGTCTGGATGATGCGGATGCTTTCATCCGCGCCGGACCGCCCGAACACACGAAGTTCGCTGAGGCTCATTCCCCGGCTCCTCACGATCGATTTCCCACGCGGATTGCTGTGGATCGTCACGACGCTACACAAATTCGGCGGTGTGCTGCAGGAAAGCGCCATGGTGCTTCGCTTTTCGTAGCACGGGGTAACGCGGGCCGGGGCAGTGACGGTTTGTGACGGCCCGGGAGCCGCACGGTCCTCAGCTCCGGTCGGCAGGCAGCTTGGCCTTGAGGACGTTCGCGTGGCCGGACAACGACACCAGCGAGCCGGTGTCCAGCAGGGACAGGGGCGCGGGGGCGGGCGGCTTCGTGAAGGAGCGGGCGGCCCCAAGGCCGGCGCTCTCACGGCTGGGGTCGCGGTTGGAATTGTCCCGCGCAGGGTTGTCCTGGTGCAGCGCCGACTCCACCAACGGAGCCACCGCTTCCACCTTCGCTGCGGGAACGGAGGGGCCGGGAAGATCGCGGACCGAGATCTTGATTTCGGGGACGGCGGCCCGGGCGCGCGCCATGGCCCGGGCATCCGCTTCGGCCACCGCGGCAGCCCAGTCCTCGGCGAGCACCGGGGGTTCCTTGCGGGCCGCGGTGAGCAGCGGGTGATGCTCCACCGCATGGTGGAAGCGGGGCCGGAGTTCGGAGGGTTTCAGGAAGGTGCGGGCGTCTTGAAGGGCTTTGCGCCAGTCGCGCGGCGCGCTCACTGCGGCCGGGGCGGCAGCGCCGTCGTCGTGCGTTTCAACGGGGGCGCCCGACGGCGGCACGGACTCCCCGGTCAGGCGGACCAGGGGGAGGGCTTCGTGTTTGGGGAGCCGCCCAAAGAGGGCCATTACGGTCAGCACAAACAGCCGCCCGGCGCCCGCAAGCAGCAAGGTGATGACCACCAGCAGGAACAGGCCCAGGAACATCAGGAGCGCCAGGCCGAGCGTGCCGAAAAAAGTCAGGTTGAGAGCGATCGTCGTTGAATCTCCCACGTCATCTCTCCTCTCTGCCGGCGGCGGAGTCCGTCCCGGCACTCATCACCACGGGCAACAGCCCTCCTCCACCTTACGGACTATTTTTCGGTCCTGCCGCTCCCGGGCGGGGTTCGTCCGAGGTTGTTTCGAAGCTGTTACCGGATATGACCACACCGGCCGCGGCCTATAGTCGGAAGGGACCCACAAGGTCCGGACAACCGCGACAGGAGCACCATGCCCGAGAATCCGATCGACGCCGGCCCCTGCGCTTGCCTGTCCGGCGAGGCCTACGCGGATTGCTGCGGGCGGTTCCATAATGGCGGGGCCGAAGCCGCCACGGCGGAGCAGCTGATGCGCTCCCGCTACAGCGCCTTTGTCCTGCTGGACGCCGAATACCTCCGGAAAACCTGGCACCCGGATACTGCACCTTCGGACCTGGACCTGGACCCGGCCATGGAGTGGCGCCGCCTGGACGTTCTGTCCACGAGCCGCGGCGGCCCATTGGATACTGAGGGGACCGTGGAGTTCAAAGCCCACTTCCGGCACAACGGCGAACGCGGAGTCCACCACGAAACCAGCCGCTTCGTCCGCGAGAACCGCCGCTGGTACTACGTCGACGCCGTGATGCTCGCCTAGCCCCCGTTGTACGTTTCGTCCGGCGTGAAGCCTGCCCGGTCCACCTTGCGGTGGAAGTGCATGCCCGCCAGGCCGCCGAGCACGGCACCCACCAGCGCGACCAGGGCCACCACAACGGCGGCAATGATGCTGGTGAGCGTCAGTTCGCCTTCGTTGATGGGGATCCGGGGGAAGCTGTTCAGGTTGGCCAGGACGTTGAACTGCTGGCCGGCGATGATGCCCAGCAGAGCAATCACCACCGCGGCAATAAGCGCCCAGATCCACACCATAAAACCCTGCCGGGCGCCGTTGAACCGGGCCATCCGGCCGGCAACGTAGCCGCCGGAGTAGTAGGAGACGAACAGGACCACCAGCAGGACAATGATGCCCACCAGCCCGACGGCGCCGTTGGTCGTCACCTGGTTGACGGCCTCGTTCACGTCGGTGTTGTTCGCCAGGCCTACCGCGGTTCCGGCTGCGGCCACAAAGGCTGTGAGCAGGACGGCCATGCCGGTGGCAGCGAGCCAGCCGAAAAAGGCCGAGCCCACTTTGATGCCGCCGAACTGTTCCTTCTCCCTGGCCACGGCCGTCTGCTGGTCGGTCAGGCGCGGATCCGTCAGGCGTGGATCCAGCACCGAAGCGTCGGCCACCGGCGCATAGTCCCGCTCGGCATACGGCGCCGGCGTCTGATCGAAGGCGCGCGTGGGCTCGCTATTGGCGAAGGCTTGGTCACGAGCAGTTTCATTCCGTAGATTCTCGTTCCGCGTCGTTGGCGGAAATTTGTCCTCGGGGTCCGTTTGGTTGCTCATGGGTCAACTCAACCACTGGCGACCAGCGATAACAAGCCTGCTTATGAGTTGCTAGCGGTACTTCCGGTGCAGGTTCTCCTTGCTGGATGCCCCCGGCGTCGCATCGGCGATCCACGGGCCGGTGCCCTCCGACTGATCCAGTACGCCCGCCTCAAGCCAGGTGTAATCCCCGGCCAGGACCTTGCGCGAGAGGATGTGGTCGCCGTCGTCCGTGTTCCGCCACAGCTGGTCAAAGTACTCGTCAATGCGGACGCGGGCCTGCTCACAATATGCCTCTGCAAGTTCGTAGGCACTGGCGGCACGTTCGGGCGTGGTGCGAAGGATCATCTCTGCCCGGGTACAGCAGGCGGCCATGGCGAACAGCTCGGCGCCGATATCCACCACCCGGCCCAGGAACGCCTGCTTGTACTCCAGCTTCGCCTGCCAGCGCCCCATGCCGTAGAACGTCTGGCGGGCCAGCCGGCGCGAGGACCGTTCCACAAAGCGCAGTTGCTTGGCCAGCCTGCCGAAGTCGCTGTAGGACCGGGGGTCCATTCCGGCGCCGGCCACCAGTTTGGGCAGCCAGCGGGCATAAAAACCTGAAGCCCCGACGGCGGCCCGCGCCTTGTCCTGGAGGCTCGCGTCCACGGACGCAAGGTCGCCGGCGGCGGCAAGGTGGGCATCCACCGCTTCGCGGGCGATGAGCAGTTTCATGATCTCCGAGGAACCCTCGAAGATCCGGTTGATCCGGAGGTCGCGCAGCTGCTGCTCGGCCGGAACCGCACGTTCGCCCCGGGCTTCCAGGGACTCCGCCGTCTCGAAGCCACGGCCACCGCGGATCTGGACCAGTTCGTCGGCGATCCGGCAGCTGATCTCCGAGGACCACAGCTTGGCCAGGGCCGCCTCGATCCGCACGTCTTTCTGCCCGGCGTCCGCGAGTTCCGCGGACAGTTCGAAGACGGCATCCAGGGCGAAGGCGGACGCGGCGATGAAGGCGATCTTCTTGCCCACTGCCTCATGCTTGCCCACCGGCTGGCCCCACTGGGTGCGGGCGTTGGACCATTCCCGGGCGATCTTCAGGCTCCAGCGCCCGGACGCGACGCACAACGCCGGCAGGGCGAGCCGACCCGTATTGAGCGTGGTGAGCGCGATCTTCAGGCCCTGGCCCTCACGTCCCAGCCTGTGGGCCGCGGGCACGCGCACCTGGTGGAACCGGGTGACGCCGTTTTCGATGCCACGCAGTCCCATAAAGGTGTTGCGGTTCTCCACCGTGATGCCGGGGGAGTCCATTTCCACCACAAAGGCGCTGATGCCGCCCTTATGCTCGGTGCCGTCCGCATCGGTGTGGGCCGGCACCACGGCCATCACCACCACAAGTTCGGCAATCACGCCGTTGGTGGTCCAAAGCTTCACGCCGTCCAGGACGTAAGTCCCGCCGTCGTCCGTGGGAACCGCAGTGCTGCCCATCCGCGCAGGATCGCTGCCCACGTCCGGTTCCGTCAGGAGGAACGCCGTAATGGCCCCGGCGGCGCAGCGCGGAAGATACTCGAGTTTCTGCTCCGACGTGCCAAAGACCTTCACCGGCTCCGGAACGCCGATTGACTGGTGCGCGGAGATCAGGGCGCCGATGCTCGGGTGGACACTGCCGAGCAACGCCAGGGCCCTGCCGTAGTAGACCAGGGACAAGCCGAGTCCGCCGTACTCCTGCGGGATCTTCATGCCAAAGACGCCAAGGCCCGCCAGGCCCTGGAGGTACTCGTCCGGGATCCTGGCCTCGCGTTCGATCACGCGGCCGGACATGGTGCGGGCGTACTCGGTGAGGCGCTCCATGAAGGCCTCACCGCGTTCCACGTCATCGGCTTTCGCTTTCGGCCAGGGGTGGATGAGGCTGAGGTCGAAATTCCCCAGGTAGAGTCCCTTGGCGAAGCTGGGCCGGTCCCAGCCGAGCTCGCGGGAGGCTTCAGCAAGTGCCCGGGCATCCGCTGCGGTGGCTTCGGGCCCGATATTGGCCGCGGCGACGGGGACTTCGGCGTCCGGGGCGTCCGTGGCAGGAAAATCGGTGGCAGGTGGGTTCGTGGCGGGACTGTCAGTGGCGAAGCTCATAGGGTATCTCCTCTGACCGGGATGTCCGGTTCAAGCCATGGATCCGCCGGGTTGGAGAACCCTTCAGCTGTCTCTCAACATTACCCGCGGGTAGCTTCCAGTGCTAGGGGATGGCTGACCCTGGAAGTCCCCGGGGATCTCCACGGTGGAGGCGTGGTGGACCAACCTGTCCCAGCCGTGGTTGATCCCGTGGACCACCGTCAGCAGCGTGGTGGAGGCGAGGAACCAGGCGAACTTGCCTACCCCCACCAGAACCAGGGCCAGGAAGCCCGCTGTCAGGACGAAGCCCACCAGAACCAGGGCAAACACCAGGGTTCCGATGAACACCATGGTGGCCGTCTCCACTGCACTTAAGTCGAACTGCATTGTTCCCCCTGCTGCGCCGTTGCTTCGGTTGAGATCAGTAGCATGAGCGTAGGGGGTGCTTAGGTGTCCCAGCCAGACCTGCCCAGCCGTCACGGCGGGTTGATACGGGATCGCAATGCTACCGGGACGTAGGTCACGGAGCGGTCGCGGAAGTCACTGTCCGCGCTTGCCCTTAGTCGTCGTCGAACTCCGGGGCGTCCTGGTTCAGGACCGCGAAGTCGGCGCCGAGCCCCACTTCAACCTCGGAACCGTTATCCAGCCTGACTTCAACCTCGTAGGCCACGTTCCCGTCACTTTCCCGTTCCACCTCGATGACACTGCCTTGGCCCACCCTGGCCAGCGCGGCGTTCGCGGCCTGGTCCCGGTCAGCAGTGTCAAGTGGTGCGAGATTGGCATCGTCGTCCTGGCTGGAGCCCGTAGCGGTGGACACATGCGAAGATCGGTCGACGTTGACCCCGATCATGCTCAAGGGCAGATCTCCGCTGGTCCGGGTGCTCGCGGCGACCGCCACTGTCGCGCCACCCAGAATGACAGCCGCAGCCGCCAAGCCGGTGATCAGTACAGCTTTTTCACGCATGACAAACTCCTCTCAGGTGATCTAAATAGTGTGCTCCCGCGGCCAGCAAGGTACAACGACTATTCGGTCGCGGGGCCTGCGTTAACCTTGTAGTTGGCAGTTTTCGCGATCCGCGCTGCCCAACCATCCCCCAGCAGCTGAAGGAGAGCGCGTGCCCCGCTCCGCCAGGTCATCCGCTGACGCGATCAGTGCCCGGCTCCGGGACCTCGAACTCCTCACAAAGGGACCCGCCTGGGCCCTGACGCGCTCGGCGCCGTGGGTGATCGCGGTGCTGCAGGCCTCCTTTACCCGCACCCGTCCGCAGCTGCCGCTCGAGGAGTTCCACGCCGACGTCGACTCCTTCCTTGAGCAGCTCCGGCGTCAGGAACCCGGGCTGGGTGGTGTCGCCATCGGCACGTCGTCCGGCAGGAACTATGCGGACGAGTGGACACGCAAGCATTTCCTGACCCGTCGCAACCAGTCGGGGCAGATCGTGTACGAGGTCACCGAGCCGGCCGCCCGCGTGCTTGCATTCCTGGACAGCCTCTCCAGCGAGCGGTCCACGCTGAACGGTTCCCGGCTGGGCACGCTCCTGGGCGACGTGGAGAAGCTGGCCAACGAGACCAATCCGGACCAGAGTGCCCGGCTGGAATCCCTTGAGGACGAGATCGGCGAACGGCAGCAGCTGATCCAGGACATCAGCTCCGGCGACTTTGACGGCCTGCTGGACGACGACGAAGCGGTGGAAGCCGCCGGGAACATCCTGGACCTCGCTGCCGGCCTGCCCGCCGACTACAAAAAGATGCGCGACCGCATCGAGGAACTGGTGGGCGAGCTGCGCAACCAGATCATCGAGGAGTCGCTGAGCAAAGGCGCCACCATGGCGCAGGTGCTCGACGCGGACAAGCGGCTGCGGCAGAGCCCCGAGGGCAGGACCTTCCGCTCCTTCACCGCATTCTTGGAAGACCCGCAGCAGCAGCTCCGGTTCCGGTCGGCGATCGGTGAGGTCCTCAGCCGGCAGTTCGCCGACGACCTTTCGCCGGAGGACCGCGAGACGCTCAAGAACCTGGTGGCCGAGCTCCGCCACCAGCACAGCCAGATCCAGCGGATTTACGGCAAGCTCAGCGAAAGCCTGAACACCTACGTCCAGAGCGACGACTTCCGCCAGTCCGTCCGTCTCCGGAAGGTGCTGCGCGAGGCCGAGCAGGCCATCAGGTCCCTGCCGTATGAACGCGAACGGCCGGGACTGGTCCGCGGTCCGGTGCTGTTCAACGCCGGGTTCGAATCGCTGGCCATGGTCAAGCTGTACGACCCGGACGAGTTCGCCGTGCCGCCCAAGCTCGCGGATCCCATTGCCTTCAGCGACTCGGACCGCGTGCGTTCGCCGAGGACGGGCAAAGCACGTCCCGACGCCATCCGGGCCGCCGTGGCCGGTGCGTCCACCCTGGCCGAAGCGTGGGCGCAGCTGCCGGCCGAAGAGCAGCACATCAACTCCATCCGCGCACTCCTCTCGCACGCCCTCCAGGATGGCGCGGCCTTTGACCGCGATGCCTGGGATGGCCTGGACTACGAACAGATCGACGGCACCACCCGCACGGCGTACCTGCCGGTGGTCACCCTCAAGAAGGATTGACGATGACTGAAGAAATTACGACGGCGGCGCCCCCGGCGGTCGACCCCGAAACTGCGGTGGGCGAGCCTGAAATTCCGGTGGTCCAGCGCAGCGGCGGAGTCACGCCCCGCGACACGTTTGTGGACGGCGCCGCACTGTTTCCCGGCGACACCGGCGTGCTCTCGATGAAGGTGCGCCAGGCGCTGGTCAAGCTGCTCAAGGGTCCGTACGTCGACGGCGGACGCGACGAAAAATTGTGGACCACGCTGCTGGATAACCAGATCATCCTGCGCAGCCGCCTGTCCGAGCTGTTCCTGACCCTGCAGCTGGACCACGAGCGCAAGATCGCCGTCCTGCGCCCGGTGGATCCTGAGGCCATCGGCGGCAGCAGCCGGTCGAGCATCCTACGCCAACAGCGTGCGCTGAGCAGGGTGGAGACCATCGTGCTGCTCCGCCTGCGGATGCTGCTGGACCGCCACGTCACGGCCCAGACCGATGCCACCATCACCCGGGAGGAAATCGCTGACCTCGTGGCCCACTACCAGCCCGCCGGACAGCAGGACGCGCTGCGGGATTCGGACGTGGTCACCCGTGCCATCACCAAGCTCCTGGCCCGCCAACTGCTCCTTACTACTAGCCTGGACGACGTCTACACCATCTCCAACGCCCTCCCGCTGGCCCTCCCCTTCGAAAACATCGGCGACATCCCCGCCCAAATCGAAGCCCTGGTAGCAGCCACGACAGATCCGACGGGCACAGAAGCGCTGATAGAGCTCGACGTCGACACAGGCGGTGAGGACGACGACGCCGATGCCGCCCCCGCCCCTCCGCCGGGCGGCTCTGCTGCAAGCAGCGAGCCGCCCGGCTCCGACAGCGGCCCAGAACTACCCGATGCTCGCAAGCTCGCATCGGGGCCCTCGTCCAGTTCCTCAGATGCCACTCCCTGGGCGGCATCGGCGTCGTCGTCCTTGGGTGCGCAGGTTCCGGGCACGAGCGACGACACCGGGGACATGCGGCAGCATGCGTCTAAGCGAGGCGCGAGCGAGCATGCAGAGCATGTGTCCGGTGGTGGCGCGATTGGCGACCACGAGGAAGGGAACGACAAGTGAGCATCGCAACCATGCTGCCGATGGGTGAGCTCACGAACCCCGGCCAGATGCGCCTCGCCTTGGTGCAGGTGGTCAACTGGGGCACGTTCCATGGAGCCCACACGATGCACGTGGACCGGAACGGAACCCTGCTGACGGGCAACTCGGGCGTGGGCAAGTCCACGCTGTTTGATGCCATGCTGCGGGTGTTCGATGCCCGGCCGCGCTCCAACGAGGCCGCGGCCCAGCGTGCCGGCGGTGCTGTGGAGGACAAGAGGACCACGTTCACGTACATGCGCGGCAAGGTGGGCGACAAAGCGGTGGGCGAAGGCTCGGCCAGCGCGTTCCAGCGCCCCGGTGCCACCTGGTCCGCCGTCGCCCTGACATTCGATAACGCGGCGGGCACGCGCATCACGGTGTCCGCCTTGTTTGACCTGCCCAAAAACG
This sequence comes from Pseudarthrobacter cellobiosi, assembly GCF_023913815.1. Taxonomy (NCBI): domain Bacteria; kingdom Bacillati; phylum Actinomycetota; class Actinomycetes; order Micrococcales; family Micrococcaceae; genus Pseudarthrobacter; species Pseudarthrobacter cellobiosi. Next base: position 19,679 of record NZ_JAMXBK010000017.1, on the reverse strand, counting down.
GCACGGAGTCCAGCGTTGGGCGTTTCTACCTGATCGACAGCAAGCCGCTGGACCTGCCGGCCATCGAGGACATCGCCGACAAGCGCTTCACCAAGGCTGCGCTGGAGACGATCTTCCCGGACGCCCAGATCTTCGATGTCCACAAGGCCTTCGCGGAGCGTTTCCGCCGCCTCCTGGGCATCAGTTCGGACCAGGCATTGCCGCTGCTGCGTGTGATCCAGGCCGGCAAGGGCCTGGGCGGCAGCGTCAATACCTTCTTCCGCGACCAGGTCCTGGACGCCCCCGCCACCCTCGCCGCGGCCGATGACGTGGTGGAGGAATTCAGCAACCTCATGTCCATCCGGCAGCGGCTGGAGGACGTGCGGCAGCAGCGGGACCAGCTGGCCCCCGTGCCCGGCCTGAACAAGGAATACGCGCAGTCGCTGCTGGATGCGAACCGGCTCCGTGAGCTGTCGGGCGAGGAGTTCGAAGCCTACAAGCAGCAGCTCGCCGTCACGGTGCACCAGAAAACGCTGGCCCGGTTCAAGGAGCTGGCCCAGGCGAAAGCCAAGGAGCTGGGCGCGGAACGCTCGGTCCGCGACGGGCTGGCCATGGAACTGCGCCAGCTGGAGACCGATTACAACAACCAGGGCGGCAACGCGATCTCCGCGATCGAGCAGTCGCTGGACAACGCCAGGGTGGGTCTGCGGCTCCGCGAACAGGTGGAGGAAGCGGCCCGCAAGGCCCTGTCCGACGCCGGGCTGCAGCTGGAGTGGACCGCTGAAGGTTGGGAACAGGCCCACGAGCAGGCTGCCGCAAGGTCGGCCGAGCTCAAGGATGACTCCCAGGCCCTGCAGGAGCTCCGCTTCGAAGCCTTCGACGGCCACGCCACCAAAAAGCGTGAGCTGGCGGCGGCCCAGCAGGAGCTGCTGTCCCTGAAGACGCGCAAGTCCCTGCTGCCGCCGTCGAGCATTGAAAACCGTGCGGCCATCGCAGCGGCCACCGGCGTTCCTGAAGACCGGATGCCGTTCGGCGGCGAGCTGATGGACCTCGCTGAGGGGGAGGAGCAGTGGCGGCCGGCGGCGGAGCGCGCCCTCCGGAATCTCGCCACCACGTTGCTGGTCCCCGGCGAACATTTCGCCGCGGTGACCCGCTACCTGAACGACAACAAGGTACGCGGTGCCCTGCGCGCCGTTGACGTGTCCAAGCCGCTCGCGGGCGGCGCCCTCGCCGTGGAGGACGCGCACGACGGCGACTTGCTCACCAAGCTGGACATCCTCGCCAGCGGCGCGGTGGCGGACGCCGGGGAATGGATCCGGGAGCGGATCGCCCTCGATTTCGCCTACCCGTGCGTCGAGGACCCGAATGAGTTGGCCACCCTGGACAAGGGCCTGAGCTTGGGCGGTGTGGTCAAACGCAACCGGCACACGGTAGAGAAGGACGACCGGTTCACCAGCCGCCAGGACTACGTACTCGGGTTCGACAACGCCGCCAAGCTGGAGCTTGTGGCCGCCCAGGTGGAGGACCTGCAGCAGGAACTGGCCAAGGCCGCCGAGCTGGCGCAGAGCCGTGAAGAGTCGCACCAGGGCATGAGCCGGCAGCTCGACGCCCTCCGCCGGATCGCGGAGGACCACCGGCCCTGGGAACAGGTGTCCGCGGCCGTCGCCGCCGATGAACTCGCCAGGATTGAACAGCGGCTCAAGGATGCCCTCGCGGCCCAGGCCGACCTGGAACCGCTGCGGGCCAACATCGAAACGGCGCGGCAGAAACACCAGGCCAGCACCGAAGCCGCAGCCGTCCTGCAGAGCGAATACAAGGCACTGGACCGGCAGCTGAGCACCGCCGATTCGCTGCTGGAAGCCGCGCGTGCCCGCCTAGAGCAGGCGCCGCCGTCGGCCGCCACCGTCACCGCGCTTGAACCGTACTTCACCGATTTCGGCGACGTCGGCGAGATGCATGAGCTGGACAACCTGGCCAACCGCGTTCGGACCGCGCTGCTCGGGGAGCTGCACGCCGCCGAGACGCGCGGGCAGGCAACGTCCGAGCGGTTGACCCGGATCTTCGAGGGTTTTGTGCGCGAGTGGGGCTCCGCGATCTCCGCGGACCACGGCACCTCCATCGGGGCCGCGGGGGAGTTCGAAGGCCGCTACCACGCCATCATCAGCGACGGCCTGCCCGCCCAGGAGTCCGAGTTCCGGCAGTTCTTCAACCAGCGCACGCATGAATCGTTCAGCACGCTGCTGCACCTGCTGGACGAGGAGCGGCGGTCCATCACCAGCCGCATCCTGCCGCTCAACGGCATCCTGTCCGAGGTCAACTTCCACGAGGGCAGCTTCCTGGAACTGGACATCAAGCAGACCCTGCCAGCCACGGCCAAGCAGTTCAAGGACGCTATCCAGAACGCGCTGAAGGCACGGCATACGCGGCCCGCCCGCGCGGGTTCCGGCCCGGAAACCGGGGGAGGCGACGACGCCGAGCTCACCGCCCGGTACAAGACCCTCGAAACGCTCGTAAAGCGGCTCGGCTCGCCCACCCCCGAGGACCGGCGCTGGCGTGCCGAAGTCTTGGATGTCCGCGGGCACCTGTTTATCCAGTGCAAGGAGCACCGGGAGGTGACCGGGCCGGCGTCGGGCAAGAAGGGCGGCGGCAAGCGGACGGACGTCTACATGCATGCTGACACCGGCTCCATGTCCGGCGGCGAGCGGCAGCGCTTCACGGCGTTCATCATGGCCGCGGCGCTGAGCTACCAGCTGGGCATCGCCGAGCAGGGGTTCACCACGTACGGCACCGTGATGATGGATGAGGCGTTTGTGCTGGCCTCGGAGGAGTTCGCCGGCGCCGGGATCAAGGCGCTGCACGAGTTCGGATTCCAGCTGCTGCTGGCCGCTCCGGAGAACGTGATCGACCTGTCCCGGCACCTGGGCTCCGTGACGGAGATCCTGCGGGACAAGCGCACCAACCGCTCCGGCGTGCTCACCGCCCCGGTGATCCGGCCCAGGCCCGGCGCGGAAGGTCAGTGGCGGTCCGAGGCGAACCCCGTGGACATCGTGCTTCGCTGACCCGGACGCTCTCTCACCTTTGGGGCCTTTTTCGCCAACGCTCTCTCACTTGCCTCAAGAAAGTGAGAGAGCGTTGGTGGTTTTCGGGCCAACGGTCAGAGAGCGTCTACTCGGCGGCGGTGCAGGCGTCGATCTGGGCCTGGACGATTGCGCCGTAGTGTCCCACCAGCTCGTCAAAGTTCCAGCCGTCGAAGAGGCCCAGGGTGCGGACGGCCTCACCGAATCCGGTCATCAGGGCCACCACGGTGGAGGCGAACCGCCGCTCCGGTGTTGTGTCCCCGATCAGGCTCGCGATGGCGGCGAGGTACCTTTCGCGGACATCCGTTCGAGCTGTCTCGGGGTCGGGAGAGTCCAGAACGGCGAACGGGATGATGGCCCAAGGCTCCTGCATTCCGCGTTCCCGGCGCATCAACACACGGAAGACGAGGGCCCTGCCGAGTTCCGACGTCGGGACCTCCAGTTCGGCGAGCTGCGATTCGTCGGGCCGGACGGCGGCATAGAGCTTTTCCTTGGAGACGAACAGTTTCATGACCAGGGCCGCCGAAACGCCAGCGTCCGCGGCTATGTCCCGCACCGTGACGGCACGGTAGCCGCGTTCCCCGAAAAGCCGCCCGGCGGCGCTGAAGATCGCGTCGTGGCTGCGGCTGCTCATGCGCCCACCGGCTCCATGGACTTTTCCTCCACACGCGGCGCGGCGAGATGAACGGTGACAGAGCGGTTGTCCACCGCGAGCTTCCGCGCCATAGCCTGATGCGTCGCCGGATCAACCATGGTCACGATGTAGCGGCCGGCGAGGGGCAGCGGAAACGCATACGCGCCGTCGTCGTCCGAAACGGCGGTGGCCACGTAACCCCCGCTTGCCTCAAGGAGCGTCACCACCGCGCCGGCCACAGCCGCGCTTCCGGCCGTGACCAGTCCGCTGATCTCGAGCCGGTCCCGAAGCAGGAAGTTCTGGTGCCGCGTGCGGCCGTCGAAGTCGAAGATCTCTTCCATCGGCGCCCAGCCTGCTGCATTGGTGACCATGAGGTACTTCCCGGCACCGGGGAGGGCCACCGAATAGTTGCCTTCCGTATCCACCCGGCTCCAGTCCACCGGCTCGCCGGCGGTCTGGAGTACGGTCACGACGGCGGGGGTGACGGGGCGGTTGTCAGGTGCAAGGACGCGCCCCTGCACCACGATTTCGGCCGTATTGACGGAGGCAGCGGTGTTAGTTGCGGATAGCCGGTGAGCTGCTGTGGCCTTCGGAATGAAGACCGTGGCCACTACCGATGCTGCCGCTGCCAGCGCGGCCAGCCAGAACGCGTCCTTGAACGCATCGAAGGACGGGAGCTGCACGGCCCCCACCGTCATGCTGACCGAGGTGAGGACCGCGGCAACCGCTGCGCTCGACGTCGAGGTGCCGATGGACCGGACCAGGCTGTTCAGTCCATTGGCCGAGGCCGTTTCGGTGATCGGCACCACGCCCATGATCAGTGTGGGCATGGCGGCGTAGGCGATGGCTGTGCCGACGCTGACCACGGTTGAACCGATGATGACCCACGCGATGGAGTCGTAGAAGAAGACGCGGCTCACGTAGCCCACAATCATCACGATGGCTCCGGCGATCAGCGCAGACTTGCCGCCGAAGACGCGGATGATACGTCCGGAAACAGGCGCGAAAATCACCATCGCGAGCCCGGACGGGACCATGCACAGCCCTGCGGTGATGACGTTCAGCCCGAAACCGTAGCCCGTGGCGGTAGGCAGCTGGAGCTGCTGGGTGGTGAGGAGCATGTTGGCGAACATGGCGAAGCCGATGAGCAGTGAGGCCACGTTGGTCATGAGCACCGGCCTGCGGCCCGATGTCCGCAGGTCAACCATCGGCTGGCTGACTTTCAGCTCGTACGGGACCCAAGCAGCCAGGAGTATTGCGGCCGTGAGGAACAGCAGCAGCACCGGCTCCGAGCCCCAGCCCCAGGCGCCGCCTTTGGAGATCGCCAGCAGCAGGGCAGCCAGGGCTGCGGAGAGCACCAACGCCCCCGCGTAATCGAAGCGCCCCGGCGTCCGGACCTTGGATTCCGGGACCACCAGCGCCACGGCAACAAGCAGCAGTGCGCCGGCGGCAGCGGACACCCAGAAGATCGAAGCCCACCCCAGGCTCTCGTACAGCACTCCCGCCAAGGGCAGGCCCATGGCGCTGCCGATTCCCAGAGTGGCGCTCATCAAGGCAACCGCGGAGCCCATCTTCTCCTTGGGCAGTTCATCGCGCATGATGCTGATGCCCACCGGAATCAGGGCCGAAGCGAAGCCCTGGAGCGTCCTGCCGATGACCAGCCACAGGAAGGACCCGCCAACCGCGGCAATGACCGAACCGGCCACCATGATCGCCAGGCAAACCACCATCATCTTGCGCTTGCCGTACATGTCCGCGCTGCGGGACACGATGGGCGTTGCCACGGCGCTGGCGAGCAGGGTGGCGGTCACCAGCCAGGAGGCGTCGTCGGCGGTGATACCCAGGATCCGGGGGAAATCCGGAAGGAGCGGCACCACCAGTGTTTGCATGAGGGCCACCACCGTGCCGCTAAGGGCCAGGACGGCGGTGATGGCGGACGGGGACGGGCCCCGGGTGGTGTTCAGGGCGTTGGAACGCGGCATCAGGTGCTTTCGGGTGTGGACTGGGAAGGGGCTCGGCGCGGTGAACGCACGTTTACCCCCCCAAAGAGTGAACCACCGTTCACCCCCTGCCGGCAATGACCTGCTGCTATTTGGTGCGTCACATAAATCAATTACGCAATACAAAGCTTTTCTAATTATGAGCAGGCTAGGCTACCCTTACTTAGGTTCGCATCATTCACCTAAGGAGTTCCGTGACTTCCCCCCTCTTCTCCGGCCCGAGTGCCACCCGCCGCACGCTGTTCAAGTCCGCCGGCAAGGCAACGGCCGTTCTGGCTGCCGCGGCACTCACGCTGTCCGCCTGCTCCACCGGCCCCGCGTCCTCGACGTCAGACGCCAGCAGCTCCAGCAGCTCGCAGTTCCCGGTCACCATCAAGCACGTCTTCGGTGAAACCACCGTCAAGGAACAGCCCAAGCGCGTAGTCACCGTTTCCTGGGTCAACGACGATGTTGCCCTTGCCCTCGGCGTAGTTCCGGTGGGCGTCCCCAAGAACGAATGGGGCGGCAACGAGCAGGGCTCCACCCCGTGGAAGGATGCGGCGCTGAAGGAACTCGGCGCCGGCTTCGGTTCCGACAAGGCTCCGGTCCAGTTCTCCGAAGCTGACGGCATCAACTTCACTGAGATCGCCAAGCTGACCCCGGACGTCATCCTGGCCGCCTACTCCGGCCTGACCGAAGAGGACTACAAGAAGCTCACCGAGATCGCACCGGTGGTGGCCCACCCCGCGGTTGCCTACGGAACCTCATGGCAGGATTCAACCTCCATCATCGGCAAGGCACTGGGCAAGGAGGCTGAGGCTACCAAGCTCATCGCCGATACTGAGGCCACCGTCAAGACGGAAGCTGCCAAGTACCCGCAGATCGCCGGCAAGAGCTTCGTCTACGGTTACACCGATCCCTCGGACCTCACTGCCACGGGCTTCTACACCGCCAATGACAACCGTCCGAAGTTCCTCTCAGCTATCGGGATGAAGCTGGCCCCAGTCGCCGAGAAGGCTTCAGCCGGCTCCAAGGACTTCTTCGTGCCGTGGGCCGCCGAGAAAGCCAACGAACTTGAGGCCGATATCTTCCTGAGCTCGGTTGAGGATACCGCGACCGCCGCGGCCGTCAAGAGCGACCCCCTGCTGGGCCAGATTCCGGCCGTCAAGAACGGCGCGTTCGTTGCAGATGCGGACAAGAGCCTGGTCCTGGCAATCTCGGCCTCCTCGCCGCTGAGCCTGCCGTGGGCGCTGGACACCTTCCTCCCGCAGCTCGCCACCGCCGCGGATGCAGTGAAGTAAGCACCGCTCCATGACGGAAAGTACGACGGCGGCACCCGCCGGACAGCGCGAACGGACACTTGGGACCCCGATCGGGTCGCAACGAGGGCACCAACTGTCCGTTCGCGCCGGTCGATTGGCTAGCGCCGGCGGGAAGGCCAGAACCAGGCAGACTGCCTGGCTGCTGGCCGCCGTCGTCGTACTTTCTTTATTAGCCGCCGTTTCCCTGGCCATCGGCGCCCGGGGCCTTTCCCTGGCCACTGTGTGGCAGGCGCTCACCCAGTTCGACGCCGCCAACGGGGACCACGCCGTGGTCCACGCGCGCATCCCCCGCACCGTCCTCGGCATACTTGCCGGCGGTGCCCTGGGCCTGGCCGGCGCCGCCATGCAGGGCGTTGCCCGCAACCCCCTGGCAGATCCGGGCATTATGGGCGTAAATGCCGGAGCCGCGCTGGCCGTGGTCACCGGCATCTACCTTTTCGGCGTCACCTCCCTGAGCGGCTACATCTGGTTCGCTTTCATCGGCGCCGGAGCCGCCGCCGTCGTGGTCTACCTGGTCGCGTCCATGGGCAGGGACGGTGCGACGCCGGTCAAGCTCGCCCTCGCCGGCGCCGCGCTCAGCGCCGGACTCTATTCCCTGATGAGCGTCATTCTCGTCTCCAGCCAGGACACCCTGGACCGCTTCCGTTTCTGGCAAGTGGGCGGAATCTCCGGCCGCGACTGGGCAGTGGTGCTCCCGGGCCTCCCGTTCCTGGCCGTCGGGGCACTAATTATTCTTGGCACCGGCCGCATCCTCAACAGCCTCGCGTTGGGTGACGACATCGCCCGCGGCCTGGGCCAGCGTGTGGGCCTGAGCCGGGGAGTCACCGCCCTGGGCATCGTACTGCTGTGCGGTTCCGCGACGGCATTGGCAGGGCCCATCGGCTTTGTTGGCCTGGTCATTCCGCATGCGGGCCGGTCACTCACCGGCCCGGACTACCGCTGGATCCTGCCGTTCTCCCTGGTCCTCGCTCCGGCACTTTTGCTCGGCGCGGACATTGTCGGCCGCGTTGTGCTGCTTCCCGGCGAGATTCCGGCCGGGATCATGACTGCACTTGTTGGTGCGCCGGTCTTCGTGTGGCTCATCCGCCGCGGCAAGGGGGCCGGGCTGTGACCACCTCCACCCGGCGCGAACTGGCAGATAACGCCCTCAAAACCGCGAAAAGAGGGGATTATCTGCCAGTTCGCGAACCCCTGATGCGCCGGACCATCCTGAACCGGACCGCCGCCCTGGCCCTCGGCGTCGTGATCATGTTCGCCGTGTACGTGCTCCTGGGCAGCTACACCGTGACCATCCCGGACTTTTTCAAGATCCTCATCGGACACCTGACCGGCGGCGAAAGAATCCCGGGCGCAAGCTTCATTGTCATGGAGAACAAGCTGCCCCGGGCCGTCATCGGCGTGATGATCGGCGCCGCGTTCGGACTCTCCGGCGGCCTCTTCCAGACCATGCTCCGCAACCCGCTGGCCAGCCCGGACGTGATCGGCATCAGCTACGGTGCAAGCGCGGCCGCGGTCACCGCCATCGTGATCTTCGGCGCCACCGGTCCGGCCGTGTCCGGAGCGGCGCTTGGCGGCGCGCTGGGCATCGCAGCGCTGATCTACGCCATCTCCCGCGGACCGGCACTGGGCTCAGGCGGCGGCATCCGGGGGAACGCCGCGGGCAACCGGCTGATTCTGGCCGGTGTGGGCATCGCCGCCGCCCTGCATGCGGTGGTCAACTTCATGATGACCCGCGCGGACATCCGCACGGCAGCCGACGCACTCGTCTGGCTCAACGGCTCCCTCAACTCCGCCAACTGGGACCGGGCGGGCATGCTCTCGCTGGCGCTGCTGATCCTGGTCCCCGCCGTAATCGCCCTTGCCGGGCCGCTGCGCATCCTGGAACTCGGCGACGACGCCGCGGCCGGGCTGGGCATCCGCGTCGGGTTTACCCGCCTCGCCGTGGTGGTCACCGCCGTCGCACTCGCCGCGGTGGCGACGGCGGCTGCCGGGCCGGTCTCGTTCGTCGCCTTCCTGGCCGGCCCGATCGCCCGGCGCTTCACCCGCAAGGCCAGCCTCCCGGCGTCGGCCCTGGTGGGTGCCCTGATTGTCCTCACCGCCGACTACGTCGCGGCCAACCTCGCCCCCTTGCTGCTGGACGGCACCGTGCTGCCCGTCGGTGTTATCACGGGCGCGCTCGGTGCCCCGTTCCTGCTGTGGCTTCTGGTCACGGCCAACCGAAAGGATGCCTGACATCGCCGTTCTTAGCGCCCAGGACCTCACCCTGAAATACGACCAGCGCTGCGTGGTGGACGGCCTCACGGCGGAAATCCCCGAGGGCAAGGTGACCATGATTGTGGGCGCCAACGCCTGCGGCAAGTCCACGCTGCTCCGCGGCCTGTCCCGCCTCCTCAAACCCGCCTCCGGCACGGTGACCCTGGACGGCAAGGACATCCACGCCCGCCCGGCCCGTGAACTGGCGCGCACCCTGGGGCTCCTCCCGCAGCACCCCACGGCGCCGGACGGCATCGCTGTCCGCGACCTCGTGGGCCGCGGCCGGTATCCGCACCAGGGCTTCTTCCGCAGCTGGAGCACGGAGGACGACGCCGCCGTGCAGCGCGCGCTCGAAGCGACGGAAACGCTGGAACTCGCTGAGCGGAACGTCGATGAACTGTCCGGGGGCCAGCGCCAGCGCGTCTGGATCGCCATGGCGCTCTCCCAGGAAACCGACGTGCTCCTGCTGGACGAACCCACCACTTACCTGGACCTGGCGCACCAGGTGGAAGTCCTGGACCTGGTCACGGATCTGAACCGCAAGCGCGGCACCACCGTGGCCATCGTCCTGCACGACCTGAACCTGGCGGCACGCTACGCGGACCACGTCATCGCCATGAAGGGCGGCGAGATCGTGGCCCTGGGTGACCCCATAACTGTTGTCACCGAAAAGCTGGTCCGCGACGTTTTCGGCCTCGAGTCCCGGGTGATTCCCGATCCCGTCTCGGGCACGCCCCTGATTATCCCCATCGGCCGCCACCACACCGCCGCAACCGAACTGGAGCTCGTTTCATGAAGACCCGCGACATCGCCGCCACCGAGCCCATGACCCTGGCTTTCGAGGTGACCGTTTCCTCGGTGCAGGAGCTGAGCCCCAACTTCCGACGGATCACCTTCGGCGGCTACTCGCTGCGGGACTTCGGCGTTCACGGCGAGACCATGGACCTGCGGATCAAGCTGATGATCCCGTCCATGGCGTCCGACGGCACGAAGCTGCCCCTGCCGGTCTTCGAAATGGCGCAGTCCGGCTGGTACCGGGAATGGCTGGCCATGGACCCCGCCGTGCGCGGCTCCATGCGCACCTACACGGTCCGTCAATCCCGGCTTGATGCCGTTTATCCGGAAATTGACGTTGACTTCGTAATGCATTTCGACGCCGAGGGACACGGCGGTCCCGCCGCGAACTGGGCCCTGAACGCCAAGCCGGGCGACGCCATCACCCTCATCGGCCCCAACAACCGCGCCGCCCACTGCGTCACGGCCGAGATCTACTCCGGCATCGAGTGGCGGCCGGGTATGGCCCAGCGTGTCCTGCTCGCCGGCGACGAAACCGCCATCCCGGCCATCTCCGCGATCCTCGAAAGCCTGCCGTCCTACATGAGCGGCCACGCCTTCCTTGAAGTACCGGAGGCCGGTGACTTCCTGGATCTCAAGACGGACGCCGACGTCGACATCACCTGGCTTGCCCGCGGTGCTGCCATTGGCCGCTCACGCCCGCACGGCGAGCTGCTGCAGCAGGCAGTGCGCACGGCAGTTCCCGTTCCCGGCTGGGTGGGCATCAAAGCGTCCGACGCCGGTGCGGGCCCGGAGCCCGAAGACGTCAACGTGGACGTGGACATCCTCTGGGAGACGCCGGCGCGGATGGAGACAGCCGAAATCGAGGCCACCAAGAACCCCGCCATGCCTGCCGGCGCCATGCCGTTCTACGCCTGGATCGCCGGCGAGGCCGCCGTTATCAAGGACATGCGGCGGTACCTTGTGCGCGACGTCGGGATCGACCGCAAGCAGGTTGCGTTCATGGGGTACTGGCGTCAGGGCAAGGCCGAGGTCTAGGCCCGTCGTGTGTTCCGGATCTTGAATGCCGCGGCTCTGGCGAAAAAGGTCCAGGCAGCGGCTTGACAGACATAGAAGAGTCGACCGCTGGAACTCGTCAGGTCCCGGTGGGTCTTTCTCATTTACTTCGTTGCCGCTCAGAGACTTGCGGCACCCCGCGAGTCGGCCCCGCGGCTATTCCAACCGTTCCCCGGCGAGCCCTCAGCCGGAAAGGCCTGTCTTACCGGTAGACGCGGACCCAATCGACCTGCATCTGCGAGGGCTTGGTGGCGGAGCCGTCCGGGAACCAATCCAGCTGCAATGTCTGCTTCATGGCGACAGAGGGCTGGTGCGCCGGGTTCGTGTCAGTGAAGGTCTTTACTCCGTCGACGTATCCGGTGATGCCGGCCGGGGTCCACTCCACCGCGTAGTTGTGCCACTGTGTGCTATCGACGGGCGTCGCCGTTGTGGTCTGGAAATCCGCTCCACCACAGGCGTAGTGCAGGAAGAACCTCATCACGGAGGTGACTGTGCTGCCCTCGGCATAATCGATCTCGGCACAGTTCGGGGCACTGTTGTTGTTGAGGATCAGGACCGGGTGGTATTTCGGGTCCCGTGCATTGGTTTTCATGCGCGTTTCCCAGCGGCCATACTTTTGTTCCGCGAACTTTGCCGACATGCCGCCAGTGGTGCCGGCCGCGTCTCCGCTAACGGTGGCCACGCCGTTGGCAACCGACCAAGCCTGGGGACTGCGCAGGCCTTTGCCTGCATGCCCTGCACTGTTATAGACACTCCATTTCGTCCGGTCCGGTGCGCCGGTGTTGGAGAATTCGTCGCCCGTCAGGACCGGGCCCCAACCGAAGGCGGTAGCTGCCTGCGCACCGTCACCCGTCGTCGCGAGACTTTGGCTGGCTGGGGGCACCACCGTCGCCGGGGCCGCGGCAGGCGCGGGCGCTGGCGCCGAGGTGACGGCTGCCACCTGGGTTGCCGCCGCCGAAGCGGGGGTCTGGCCGCTGCTCGAAGCCGTGGGCGCCGGAGATGCTGCGGCTGAAGACGCCGCGGCTGCGGCAGTTGCGGCTGGAGTGGCAGGTGCGGACGCGCGGCCAGCCGAGGATGGGGCAGATGCCCCATCGGTCGTAGGGGCTAGGCCGCATCCTGTCAGGGACAAAGCACCCATGGTCGTTACGATGGCTATTTTCTTGAACAAGATACCTCCGGGCTCAGGACTGGAAGAAACGACTGATGCGCTTGAGGCGATGACGAGTGCGGAAAGCATCCCTGGGCCCCTTGGCAGGGCCGGAGCTAGCAGGCGCCGAAAGGGCGCATCGGGGTTCCAGTGATCGGCCGCCCGGGGCCCTGCATTGGGGCCAGCCGCCAACGTTACCTGATCGTGACCATCGGTCGCAAAAATGTGACAGAGGCTGAGCAGCTGCTGATGATCAGACCTATCTGGCCCCGATTCGTGGACTCCGCCTATATCTGTTGCCTGCGGTCAGCCATGTACTGCCACTATCTGGAAACCCAGCCAAACCGCGCAACTTGGGTGGGGATTCGGCCCAAGCCAGCGGCGGCGGCTCGATGGACACGCCTTGCACCCGGCACTGGTTCGCAACCGCTCCCTCGCACTCTGCCTCTAGATCTCAACCCTTCTGCATATCCTGTTGCTGTCCGTTTACCTTGGCGTTTCATTGGGCGGTTACTTTCAGTGGATGGGTTCTAATCCTTTACTTTCGGACCGTGAAGGCCGGCGGGTGTTTGTCGCTTTGGGGGACTCGTTTACAGAAGGTGTTGGGGACCGGGATGAGCGGCTGCCCAACGGGGTCCGGGGGTGGGCTGACCGGGTGGCGGAGAGACTGGCCAAGGCTGAGCCGGGGTGGGAATATGCCAACCTGGCCATCAGGAGCAAGCGCCTGCGTCACGTCATCACCGAGCAGCTGGAACCGGCGCTGGCCATGAAGCCCACGCTGATCACGCTGTATGCCGGCGGAAATGACATCCTGGACATCGGCACGGACATGGCTGCCCTGATGGACGAGTACGAGGACCTCGTGGCGCGACTCGCCGGGACCGGGGCCACGGTGGTCCTGTTCACCGGCTTCGACGTCAAAGTCTCGGCCGTTCTGGAGCTGCTGAAGAAGCGGAACACGGTCTACAACGAGCGGGTCCGTGAGATCGCCGCGAGATACGGGACGGTCCTGGTGGATTACTGGTGCCTGGACGCCTTCCATGACCGGCGGATGTGGGACTCGGACCGCCTCCACATGTCCAAGGCGGGCCACAAGTACCTCGCCGGGCAGGTGCTGGACCAGCTCGGGGTGCCCCACAAAATCCGGCTCAAGGACTGGGACCCGCCGGTGCGGCTCAGCCTGCGGGAGTGGGAGCAGCGGCAGCGGCGTTGGGTGAATGACTGGGTGCTGCCGCTTTTTGGCCGCAAAATCAGGGGCGTCACGCTGGGGGATACCCTCGCGCCGCGCTGGCCGGAACCCGTCAAGGTGCCGCGGAAGCGCGGGCTGAAGAAGCTGATGGACCGGGACGCGGTGCTCAAGAACAGCCCGAAAGCAAGTGGTTTGTAAACATCTGTTGATTTGTGTGCAACATCACAGATACTTGCGGCACTGACGACGACTCAACGCGTCAGCTCTAGTCCGCTCAGCGCTGCGTGGACCGTTTGGGTGCGTGAACCGCCGCCGTCGAGATGCCAGCGTGAACGCGGAATCCCCAACCTGCCCCTTCGGCACGCGGCGTTCAGATGCGACAGGTCGGCCCGCGCCAGTCGCGGAGCTGTTCGTGACCTGGGAGCCGGACAAGGCGCAGCTGCTGGTTCTGGAGCAGTAGGTGCTTCCGGGGAACTGCCGGGCAGTTCCCCGGAGCCTGCTGGCGCAGGGGCCAGGGGCCTAGGTGTCCAGCAGGTTTTCGTAACCCACCGCCACGGTCGTGGCGGTGAATTCGATAACTTCGAACTCGGCCACTCCGTTGCTGTAGAAAGGGTCCTTGGCCAACGCAGCATCCAGTGTGGTTCGGTCGGCCTTGGATAACAGCACACCGCCCACCGCCGGAACCAGGCGTCCGGACGCAAGGAACACGCCGTCGTCGAACGCCTGCTTAACCCACGCCATATGCGCAGGGCGGTGATAGTCCACGATGTCTTCGGGCACCTTGTAGGTCAGCGATACAACAAACATAAAGTCAGCCTACCCGGATGGGTCCACGGGAACTGGTGCGTCACTTGAACGCTCAACCACGCTCTGCTTCTAGAATGGACGCATGACCGAACCGCGCTGGCTCAACGCCGACGAACGCCGTGCCTGGCTGGCACTCCTGAGCATCAACACGCTGCTGCCGGCTGCCCTGGACAACCAGCTCCACACCGCCGGCAAGGTGTCCCTGTTCGATTACAACGTCATGGCCATGCTGTCCGAAGCCGAGGGCCGCTTCCTGCCGATGAGCCAACTGGCTGCCCGTACGAGTTCGTCGCTTTCCCGGCTCTCGCATGTGGTTGCCAAACTGGAGAAGCGCGGATGGCTGGAGCGGCGTCCGCACCCCCGCGATGCACGGGTCACCACCGCACACCTGTCCGACGTCGGGATGGCCACTTTGGAGGCACTCGCACCGGGGCACGTGGAGGCGGTGCGCACCAAGTTCCTGGACGCCCTGACGGAACGTGACGTCAATGACCTTGCCCGCATCGGCGAAAAGATCGTTGCCCGGCTGGACGATGACCACTGGATCCTGCGCGAGACCGAAAGCCGGCCATAAGCCGTCGCCCTGATGGACACCGTCCGGACAGGCCCCGCCTTGGTTGCTCTCGGCAACAAATGAAAGACTGACGCCATGGACTTTTCGACCCGTTATGTAGCGCTCGGCGACTCTTTCACGGAAGGGGTCGGGGATGACGATCCGAGCCGCCCCAACGGCGTCCGCGGCTGGGCGGATCGCGTGGCGGAGCAGCTGGGCGCGGCGGATCCCGGCTTCGGCTACGCCAACCTGGCCATCCGCGGCAGGAAGCTCCGCCAGATCATGGCAGAACAGGTGGACGCCGCCGTCGAACTTAACCCCACCCTCGTGACCATTTACGCAGGTGCCAACGACATTCTGCGGCCCAAGATCGACATCGACGATCTGCTGGCCGAGTACGACGCCGGCATCCGCAAGCTGGCGGCCACCGGCGCCACAGTGGTGATGTTCACCGGCTTCGACGCGCGCGGCTCGAAGGTCTTCAGCACCATGCGCGGCCGCACCGCCATCTACAACGAACTGGTCCGCGGCATTGCCGGGGACCATGGAGCGTTGCTGGTGGATTACTGGCGCTTTAACGAGTACTACGACTGGGGCATGTGGGCCCAGGACCGGATGCACATGTCCTCCGCCGGGCACGCCAACATGGCCAAACGCGTCCTTACCGTCCTGGAGCACGACCACTCGATCGAAGTCCCGCCCATGACCCCGGTGCCCGAGCTGAACCGGGCCGAAGCCCTCCGCGCAAACGCGCGCTGGGTCCGCGAATTCGCCGGCCCCTGGGTGGTCCGCCGTGTCACCGGCAAGTCCTCGGGCGACGGACTGGCGCCCAAGTACGCCCAGCTCACGCGCCTCTGAAGCAGCGCCCCCTTATACACCGTCCGAGCACGGATTGGTCTTTAATTGCGTGAACTCGTAGACTTGGTGAGCGCTAAGTGCGCGGAGCGTGCGCAATTGCTCCGGTGGCCCGGTAATTTTCTCCAGGGTAGCCGGTAGTTAGGGGCTCAAGTTGCGTGACTAACCGTTCACCCTGATCACTTTGGGTCGCACTTAGCCGCATGATCCTGCAGCAGATATGCGGATCATTACATTCAATTCTTGAGGAGAAGTCATGGCAGCACACTGCCAAGTGACCGGAGCCGAGCCGGGCTTTGGGCACAGCATTTCGCACTCGCACCGTCGCAACAAGCGTCGGTTCGATCCGAACATCCAGAAGAAGCGCTACTGGGTTCCGTCCCTGCGCCGTAATGTCACGCTGCAGCTTTCTGCAAAGGGCATCAAGACCATCGACGTGCGCGGCATCGACGTAGTCGTCGCCGCCATCCTTGCTCGGGGAGTGAAGCTCTAATGGCTAAGGACAAGGACGTACGTCCGATCATCAAGCTCAAGTCGACTGCGGGCACGGGTTACACCTACGTGACGCGGAAGAACCGTCGTAACGACCCGGACCGTATGGTTCTGAAGAAGTACGATCCCAAGATCCGTCAGCACGTCGAATTCCGAGAGGAGCGCTAAACACATGGCTAAGAAGTCAATGATCGCAAAGAACGAACAGCGTAAAGTCATCGTTGAGCGTTACGCCGCAAAGCGCCTCGAACTGAAGAAGGCTCTGGTTGACCCCAACTCGACCGACGAAGTTCGCGAAGCTGCACGCCTCGGCCTGCAGAAGCTTCCCCGCAACGCGTCGCCCGTCCGTCTGCGTAACCGCGACATCATCGACGGCCGTCCCCGCGGTACCTTCCAGAAGTTCGGTATCTCCCGTGTTCGCTTCCGCGACATGGCTCACCGCGGTGAGCTCCCGGGTATCACCAAGTCTTCCTGGTAATCCAGCACCGCTGATTCCAGCTGCTTGAGAAGGGCCGGCAACCGTTTGGTTGCCGGCCCTTCTGCGTTTAAGTCTTGCGGTGATCGAGCTCCCCCTGTGGATCGAGCCCCGTCTGGTGATCGAACTTGTCGAGATCCCGCGCAGTGTTGGCCGTTGTGCTGCAGCACACAGAAGTCACGTACGACGGCGGCGCCCGGTTTTGGGTGCCGATGCCGGCTTTGGGCCCGGAATGGCGGGGTTTCGANACCAGCCGCCCATGGACTGCGTTGCACCTCAAAGCCGCGCACCCGCCTCGCCCCGCGCACAGCCGAAGAAGCGGCACCGGCCCCAACCCGCCGCCGTCGTACACCACACAGGCTCCGCTCCGAGCGTCCAGGCGACGAGCGCAGGACCTGACAGTGAATTTCGGCACATTCCCGCACCTCACGCTGCAATGTCGCATGCGAGGAACCGGACTCGTTCAACGGGGAGGCTGCTCGGGTCATCTGCCTGTGCAGTCACCGTTCAGTCCCAGTAGGTAGTAGATACACGGACGTCGTCCCTGATCCTCACAGGAACCTCGCCGGCTGACCTGCCGACCGACTTCGATCGACTCTGGCTGGGGTTGCCCTCGTCAGCTGGCCGGGTCGTACTGGAACTGCCGGACCTCTTGCGAGCAGCGGCAGGCGACGGCGATCTTCGCGGCCCACCCGAGTGCCGCCTCCCGCGAGGGCAGCTCGAGAACGGTGTAGCCGCCGTTGGGCACCTTGTGGCCTGGGTACGTGCCGCCGGTGACGGTGCCGTCACCGGCCACGTGCACCGGGTCTACGTCCTCATCGATTCCGCCGCCGAAGACGTAAACGCCCGCCGCCTTGGCCTCGGCGATGACGGCATGTGAGGCTTCGACTACGGCCTCGAAGTCCTCCTCGGGGAACGCCATGGCCTCACCGGGGAACGAGATCAGGTATTTCGTCATTCGAGGACTCCTCTGCTCCGGCGGCGCCATCCGTCGGCTCTTCTGTGCGGCACCGCTCTGGTGCCCAGACCGATTATGGCTCCGGCGCCCGACCCGTGGTCAAGGTAGAGCTCGCGACCGACCCGCAGAACCTGCTCGAGCGGTACCGTCTGAAAGCGCGTCCTTAGGCGCGTGCCCGCGGAGAAGGGGCGGCCATGGATCGCGTGGACACGACCGTGGTCGGTGCGGGGTACGGGCGAGGCTCCAGATGATGGAGGTTCCTACGCCATCCATCCAGGAGACCTCGACGTGCTCGACGCTACCCCCACGACCGCTTTCGCCTGTCCTGATCTGACCACGTTCCGTCGGCTCGACTAGCTGGGTCTGAAGGTCACCGGGCTGCGGCCCGAGCCCGATCGTGCGGTGCTGGCGGTCGGGTCGTCGAGCTCCGCGATTCGATCGACCGGTGATGCCGACGTTGCGGGCTTGAGAGCATGGCGCGGGACACGGTGACGCGGGAGTTGGCGCACGAGCCGTTGGGGTGTCGTCCCAAGGTCCTCAAGGACACGATCCGCCGGCACCGGTGTATCGACTGCGGGTACGCGTGTCGCCACACCCGGCGTGGCGACAAGTACGTCACCGTGGTCATCGACCTCACAACGATCCGTGAGGGCACCGGCCCCGCCCGCCTGCTCGACGTGGTCGAGGGCCGCTCGAAGAAGGCGTTCATTTCCTGGCTGGCCGAGCGACCCACGGCTTGGCGCGACGCCGCGATGAACAGGTGCACCGCATTCAAGACTGCTGCCGCGAAGAGCTCCCCGGGGCGGTCGCGGTCCTGGATCCCTTCCACGTGACCCTCCTGGCCGGCGAGGCGCTCGATGAGGGCCGGCGTCGGGTCCAGCAGGCCATCCATGGCCACCGCTGCCGCACCGGTCCGTAGAGGGCACCTCACACGAATAGGCAAACTCTGCCCGGAAAGCATCGATTACTGCCGCCCACCATAGGGTGGCTGCATGACGGACGCAGAGGTCGAGATCGCGTACTCAAGGAGAGCCGCCGAGTACATTGCCAGATTTGGGTCGGTCGAGTCCACGCATCCGGCTGACCGGAAGCTCATAGCTGAGTGGGTCGCACCTCTGGTGGGGCCAGTGCTGGACGTAGGATGCGGGCCCGGCCATTGGACCAAGTTCCTCGCGGACCAAGGGGCCGCGGTCGAAGGAATCGATTTGGTGCCGGCTCTCTCATCAAGCAAGCAGAAGCGACTTTCCCCGGAATCCCATTCCGCGTCGCCTCCCTCACGAGTCTCGGAGTTCCCGAAGGATATGCATTCGGCATCCTGGCTTGGTACTCGCTAATCCACTTTGCCCCCGACCAGGTTCCCTCCGTTCTCCGGGAGCTGGCACGGCGCCTAACTCCTGGCGGGCTTCTCCTACTAGGAATGTTTGAAGGCGACGAAATCGCGAGATTTCCACACGCTGTATCGCCTGCATACTCCTGGCCCGTGGGGGAACTAACTATGATGCCTGGTGCCGCCGGCTTCGAAACCATCTCGCATCAGAGACGAACTGATCCTGGTCATCGGCCAGCAGGGATGCGCACAGGTGCACGATAAGGCGAACCTACAACAAAGCAGAGGTTCCGAGCTGCCACCGGAGAGGCCACAGCCTTGGTCGTCTCGGCTGCTGGCCATTCCTCGCTGGATGTGATCCACACAACACAAACTTGTTCTGGCCAATTACTGAACCGGGACCCCGGTGAGCCCCCCAGATTCCCCGCCACGACGCGGATCCTGGGGGCATAGGGCCTGTTGTGGGGGTGGATTTGCGGTGGGGGTTGGGTGGGTGTATTGTTTTCTAAGTCGCCGCGAGGGGAACAGCGAAGAGCTGGTTACCGCGGGCGGCCAAACCCCCTAATTCAAGACCAAATGTTGGTTGTTCTTTTGAGCGCCTCGGTTTGGTGGGGATGTGTTTTCTGCTGGTGCGGGTCCTGGAATATGGATTTGCATCGGGGCGGGAAACCGGGTAAGTTTGAAAAGTTGCTCCGGAGCGATCCACGGCCGAATGGTTGGTTGTGGTGGTGCCGGGTGTGTCTGTTGTTTGAGAACTCAATAGTGTGCCAAGTTTGTTGAT